>CAYQWK010000414.1:0-5678 GCA_964420805.1 uncultured Bifidobacteriaceae bacterium
TTTGACGGGTGGCGCGGCGTTGGCGGGCGGCGGACTCACCTGACCGGTGGCCGGATCGACGTGGACCCTCAAGCCAGCGCTTGCGGGCGCGGAGGATGTTCGTGGGGACGGGCTTGATGCCTGTCCTCCGGGCGCGGCGTTTTGCTGGCCGGCCTGGATGGCGACGAGAGTCACCGCCACGCCAAACAAGGTGGCCAACGCCACGGCGCGGGAAATTCGGGTAGAATTCATGACCAATGGTTCGTTCGGATGAGCGTCGGGGAAACCTTAGCCTTGCAGCGCGGAAAGCGATACCCGGAAAACGCGGATGAGGCGGGCGCGGACGTATCGCCGTGCCGGGCACATCGCACTTTCTTGCAGGTGATGGTTGTCGCGCTACAACAACCCCGTCGGCACGGAGCGGACGGAAAGGAGGGCGTGAGGTCGTCCGTTGCGCCGATGAACGCGGCGCTACTCGTCGCAGCGGGACGAGTTCTACCACCCAGGAATTCGCATCGTGCAGGAAACCGAGATGCGTCGCGCCGTGCGGAATACCTTCTTGGCGCGTCGCGAGGATGGCTGTTTCATTTCCGCCATGCACCACCGCTTTTCACGTCGCGAGTTTCTTCGTGCCACCGGAACCGCCGCGCTGGGTTCGGCGCTGGCCGGATGCGCGCACGTTGCTCCCGTGCCCGTTGCCGCGCCGGATGCCGGGCCGGTGATCGACATCCACCAGCACACGGACTATGCCGGGCGGAGCGACGCGGCGTTGCTTGCGCATCAGCAGACGATGGGGGTGACGCATTCGGTGTTGCTGCCGGCGGGGCGATGGTTCGGGCTGGAGGCGCGCATTACGCCGAACGCAAACGCGCTGCGGCTCGCGGGGCGGCATCCGCGGCGGTTCAGTTGGTTCGCCAACGAGGTGCCGTACGTGGGAGACGCGATCGACGTGATCCGCGGACACTTGGAACGCGGCGCGGCGGGAATTGGCGAGCAGAAGTTCGAGGTGGATTGCGACTCTGCGCATTTGCGTCGCATCGCGGAATTGGCCCAGTCGTTCAACGTCCCCGTGCTGTTGCACATCCAGCACGGGAAGTACAACACGGGCTTCGAGCGCTTTCACAAGGTGCTGGAGAAATTTCCAAAGGTGAACTTCATCGGCCACGCCCAGACCTGGTGGGCCAACATCGACCGCCACCACAAGCAGACCGAGTTGTATCCCAAGACTCCTGTCACGCCGGGCGGCATCACGGACCGGTTGTTGAGCGATTACCCGAACATGTATGGCGACTGCTCGGCGGGCAGCGGGCTGAACGCCTTCACCCGGGACGAGGCGCACATGCGCGACTTCCTCGCCCGCCATCAGGACAAGCTGATGTTCGGCAGCGATTGCGACGACACCGTGGGCCAGGGCGCGAAATGCCAGGGCGCGCAAATCCTCGCCATGATCCGCAAGCTCGCCCCGGCCAAGGCCATTGAGCGGAAGATACTCTATGAGAACGCCAGGCGCCTGCTGCAGCTTCCGCAGGCGTGAGCGCGCGAGGAATCGTCGCGGCGCTGTATCGGGAAAACCGCTTTACGTTTCCCCGGCCCGCCCGTAGGCTCCGCCAGTAAACAATCAATCGATTATGCGTATCGTGACTTTTCTGGCGCTGGCAGGCGCGGTGATATTCGGCGCGGGCTGCGCCGGACCGGAGCGCAAGCTCGGCCGGGGTTTCCTTAATGCCACCGAAATGCTCCGCGGCGGCGAAATGCGCCGCTCCATCGAGCAGACTGCCCTTTGGGAGAATGCCGACTCCGCCTACACCGTCGGCGTCCTGCGCGGCGCGCACCGCACGCTCACCCGCACCGGCATCGGCCTCTACGAGATGCTCACCTTTCCGTTTCCGTCCTACGACCCGATGCTCACCTCGACAAACCGGATTTATCCCGACATTGCCGTTCGCAACCGCTCCTATCCATGGGGAGGCATGGTGCTCACCGAGTTTCCGACCTATCCGTCCAGCTACGCGCCGGGGTTGCTTGAGGACGCGACATTCGCGACCGACACCTCGCTCGGCTTCAGCGGCGGCGACGTGGCACCCATGATCCCGGGCAGCCGTTTCCGCGTGTTCGACAACTGAGCATCCTCTTTCTACCGGGCGCCGACATTCGTGTTGGCGCCTTTTTTGTCCCCCCATGCCGACCAAACTCTCGCCCTGCAAGGTCAACCTCCTGCTGAACATCCTCGGCAAACGCCCCGACGGTTTCCATGAGCTCGAAACCGTCATGCAGCCGGTGAACCTTTGCGATGAACTGACGTTCGAGCGCCGCGCCGCGGGCATTGAACTCAGTTGCAGCGAGCCGTCGTTGCCGGTCGATTCAAGCAACCTCGTCCATCGCGCGGCGGCTAAATTCCTCGAACGCGCTGGCATCCGGGACGGTGTGCGGATGCATCTCGAAAAGAGAATCCCCATGGCCGCCGGTCTCGGCGGCGGTAGCGGGAACGCGGCCACCACGCTGCTCGCCTTGAACGAGCTTTTCGGCGCGCCGCTTTCGATGGATGCGCTCCACGAACTGGCTGCGGCACTGGGGTCCGACATTCCGTTCTTTCTCCAGGACCGTCCCGCGCTGGCGACCGGCCGCGGGGAAAACGTACGCCCGTTATCACGCTTCGCGGCGCTGGCGGGACGCGCCTTCTTGCTTGTACATCCGGGGTTCGGGATCGCCACGGCATGGGCGTACAAGGAACTGGCCCGGTTCCCGGCCGCATTGAATGGCGAACGAGGGCGGGCCGAGAAACTGATCGCCCTGCTCGACGCCGGCGACCTGCGCCAGGGCGCGCGTGAATTTTACAATTCGCTCGAAGCGCCCGCGCTCGAGAAATATCCGTGGCTGGCCGTGCTTCAGGAATTCCTCCGCGACAATGGCGCCCTGGCCGCGCTCATGTCGGGCAGCGGTTCGACGACCTTCGCCATCGCCAGCGACACCTGCGCCGCGCAGGAACTTGAAGAGCGCGTGAAGGAGCGGTTCGGCCGTTGCTGGACGGCAGTAGTGCCGGTTTGAGTTTCAACCTCCCTGGCCGGGCCGCCGCGCATCCTGAAGCGGCTGGCGGGTTTTTCGCGCCGCTGAACACGGCGCTACTCTTCGCAGCGCGACGAGTTCCACCAACAAATCCGAGATGCACCGGCCGGGCAGAAGTTTCCGCGTTTGCTGTTCCCTTTTCCATCCGGCACGGCGCAATCTCCGCGCGTGCTTGAACCCGCCGCGCCATTGGCTTCGCTGATTCACCGCCCGGCCTCCTACGTCGCGCGGCTCAACCTGTCGGCCGTGTTCCCGACGGAGCGCCCGATCGAGGTCGAACTTGGCGCGGGCGACGGCTCGTTCATTCTGGAATGGGCCGGGCGAAATCCGGGGCGCAACTTCCTGGCCGTGGAACGCCTGATGGGACGGCTGGCCAAGATCGACAAGAAGGGCCGCCGGGCCGGATTATTGAATCTCCGCCCGGTGCGGATCGAGATCGCGTACTTCACCGAATACCTTCTGCCACGTTCCTCGGTGAGCGCATTCCACATCTACTTCCCCGACCCATGGCCGAAGATGCGCCACCGCAAAAACCGCCTCATCCAGGCGCCGTTTGTGGAAGTGCTGCGCGCCGCGCTCGCGCCCGGCGGCACGGTGTTTCTGCGAACGGACCATGCCGAGTATTTCGCCCAGATGGTCGAGGTGTTCGCCGCCAACCCGGCCTTTACCGCAGTGGAAACGCCGTCAGCGTTGTTGGAGGTGAAGACCGACTTCGAGCGCGAGTTCAATGCGCAGGGTATCCCCACCAACCACGCCGCATATCAACTCTGGCGCTGATTGCCGCAACCCGGCAGGTCCGCCATTCGCGGCGGAATGTCCCGCTTCAATGCCCGTCGCTCGCGGAGACGCACCAAAGCTGCCGGTGCGTGCGGAGGTAGATGGCGCGGTCTGCGATGGCAAGCGACGCGTTCATTGGTTCTCCGCCAATCGAGTTCGTGGCCAGACACTCGAATTTTGGGCCGGCGCGGAGCACGAACACCTCCGCACTCTGATTCGGCACGTAAAGCCGGTCTCCGGCAAGGATCGGCGAGGACCACGAGGAATTTCGCGCCCCGCGCCCGTTCAACCGTTCCTCCCACACCGACCGCCCGCTCTGCAATTCGAGGCACATGGCGATGCCCATCATGCTGACCTGGAAGATATGCCCGCCGGAAATCACGCCGGAACCGATGCACGACTTGCTGCCTGCGGGCGAGGAATGCCAGATCCGGTGTGTCGTGGTCACATCACCACGACCGCCGGGGCGGACCACCATCGCCGCGTTGCGCAAACCGCTGCCGGTCACACCCACGACGCCATCCCCGGCAAAGGGTGAACTGTACGCGCCTGTGTTCAGGCCGTCGCAACTCCACAGGCGCTCGCCCGTCTGCGGCGACAGCGCGACCACGCGCAGAGGAAGCGGCAGGACTACTTCCTCGCCGCCTGCGCCTTTCACCACCACGGGCGTGGCGCAGGAGCCGGTGACCTCGGGCATCGCCGGCGAACCGAGCCGTTTCCAGTCTTTCAAATCGCCACCGTAGTCCTCCCACTTCGCACCGGCAGGCATGGGCGGCACATCAAATTGCCACAGAGTTCTGCCAGTGTGCTTGTCCAGAGCGATGAGGAAGCTCCGCGGGCCGGGGCCGAAATTCAGCAGGCAAAGGTCGCCGTGCAAAACCGGCGACGCCGCGTAACCCCAGCCATGCGATTGCCGGCCGAGGTCGCGTCGCCACAACTCTTGGCCGTCCATGTCGAAGCAGAAAATCCCCGCGGATCCGAACCACGCCAGAACCCGCCGACCATCCGTGACCGCTGAAGGCGTGCAAGGAGGGTTGGACGAACCGCCGGAGTCTTTCTCCGTCGCGACCGTGCCGGACTGCCACAGCAACCTGCCATCGCGCCGGTCGAAGCACATCACTGTGCGCCGGTTGCCGTTGGCCACTGCCTGGGTAATGAAAACGCGGTCGCCCCAGACGACGGGCGTCGAGTTGCCGGGTTCGGGCAGCGCGATGTGCCAGCGGATGTTCTTGTTCGTGCTCCAATGCAATGGCAGATCGCGTTCGCGGCAAATTCCGTTCCCGTCTGGCCCGCGCCACGCCGGCCAGTTCGCGGCCGCGGCGGGAAAGGCGAGCGCGGCCCCGAGGATAATCGCGGTTGAGAGAACGGCTTTCATGCGCGTCATCTTGGCCGCATCGAGTCGCGGATGCCCGGATTTTCTGACGGGGTTTTCTCTGGCGAATCGGGCAACAGTCGGGATGTCTCACCGCGAGTCGGAATCCAGTTCAGGAAGCACGTGAAGCTGTGCGGATAAGCCCTTATGTATCGGGATTGCGAATCGATATTTACCGCGGCCGGGATTTGTTTCGGAAGCGTGTGGGGGGCAGAGGAAAGAGAACTTCAGCGCCAAATGCCTTTCATGCACTCCGCGCAATTATGCATGGGTTTGCCGGCTGCATTTGCTGCCGACGAAGCATCCACCAACTCAACAAGCACGCACCGCATGACCTCGCCGCGGATGTTTGAAGAAGCGGTGATTGATTTTGAATTTGATCCGCCGCCAAACACGGGGACCAACAACCTTCGCGATGAGAAGGCAGCAGAAGATGACCAGAGCTACATTGACCATTTCCGGAACAACGACGATGTCCATGCCCCAA
>CAYQWK010000415.1:0-5662 GCA_964420805.1 uncultured Bifidobacteriaceae bacterium
CCGCAGCCCCTCTGCCGAGCGGCTGCATGGCCCGTGCAGACGGCAATTCAGCCGGCGCTTCCGGCCCGGCCGTCCCCGTCTGCGTGTTCTGCTCCACGGTCACCACCCGGCCAGCGTCCCGCGACTCCGCCCGCTTCACCGCCGGCTGACCCGGACGCGGCAGCGCCGAAAACATCGTCGCCACCCGCCGATTTTGCTCCTTCCTGTGCGTGTCCCCGCGATCAATCGCGCCCGGCCCGTAGAACTCCGTCAGCTCCCGCGCCTGCACGCCCCGCACCTCCAGCCGGACGTCTGACATCGGCGCCGGACACTCCCACGGCGCGAAGCCGAGAAACTGCCCCAGCCGCCAACCCCGCGTGTTCGCTGGCCCTTCCTCGCGATTGTAGAGCGCAATACCCCGCGTCGGCTCCGATGCATCGAAGCGCACCACCACGCGAAAACCAGTCCCCACCTCGATCATCCACGGGCAGCGGTAATCATGCTGCCGCCCGTCAATCGTCAGCGTCACCCGGCCGCCCTGGATGGTCCGGTCCCGACGATCCGGCAGGAACACCGCTTCATCGTCCGCCTCCAGCTTCCGCAACGCCCTCTCCGTCGTGTCGCGCTCCCAGATTTGATCCGGCACTTCCCCGCGCGAATTCTTGTCCCCGTTGATCTGCGCAAAAGCCTGGTCAATCCGCTCACTCAGTTCCCCCATCGGCGCGAAACCAAGCATCGCTGGCGATTGACCCGCGCGTACCTGGCGCAACCGTTTCGCGCCCGCGTCGAACTCCCCAGCGTGCCGGCCAATGTTGACAAAATCCCTCGCCTTGATCGCCATCACAGCCTGCAAATGATTGAAGGCTCCCTCGATCACCTTGCCGCGCGCCGACGTGGCGAAAACCAACCTCACCCCGATGGCCTGCAAGCCCTCCGCCAGATCATTCTTCCCCGTCTCATCCATAGCCGGACGCACCGCCTCCGTTTCCCCCGCCAGCGTCCAGCCGCGAATCTTCCGCGCCCGCCACACACCGCACTCGAAAACCACCTCGTCAGGCTTCCCCGTCTCCTGAAAAAGCTGGCGGAGAAACCGCAGAATATCCTCGCTCCGATACGCCTCCCGAGGACGCGCCACCAGCATCTTCCCCAGCCAACGCATGGACCGCGAGTCAATCGCGTAAAGCCCCTGCCGCGAGATCATCAGCTCGCCGCCGACCTCCGCGAAGAAAGGCTGGTTGGAACTCATATCGTCGAACACGAAGCGGAACCCCGCTGGCGCCTCCGCCCGCGTCCCGTCGGGGAAACGCAATGTCCTATCCCTCCGGCTCACCGTGCCGTGAAGTTGATAATGCTTCCCGCCGCGCAGCCGGTTCTCCAACTCCGGCGTAATCGTCCGCAAGAACCGCTGCAGTTCCACGGGAAACCGCCCCTCGCGCAACCGCTCCGCCAGCTCCGCCGGACACTCCGGTTCGCTCGCGAAACACCGCAGCGCCGTCGCCATCCGCGCACTGCGCCGATCCACCATGTTCGCCGATCCCGCGCCAATCGTCGCGAGGTAAAGCTCCATCAGCTTTGCTCCGGCCGGCGAACCTTCCGCCGTGATCGCCGACCATTCCGGTGCTTTCACCGCTTTGGTCCGCACCGTGAAAGCCGCCTCGCCCATTTCGCGCACTTCGCGCCACAACCGCGCCACCCGCACATGGTCGAAGCCCGTCATCGCCTCGACCTCCCGCGTCGAGTGACCCGCCGCCAGCATTGGCCCCACGATGGCCCACATCCGCCGCCGCTCCGCCGCCTGCGCCGCTGCTGTGTCTTGTCCTAGTGGTAGATTGTTCATTTGATTATGGCGACACCGGAGGCGACTGTCGCTGATCTGGACTGTTATCCGCGCAGCGGCGAAGTGCTTCTGCGCGGGCTTCTTCCTTGGTCGGGAAGCCGTAGATTTGCGGCGACTGCACCGCTTCGATGCCGCCGCCATCGAAGTAGATGCAGGCCCAGTAGCCAGGACCTTTCTGCCGATACACACGAATGCGCGGATAACCATCCGCTGATGCCAACGCGCCTTCGGCGGTTGGCCTGCGATTCGGACGCTTGGGAATGGCGCGTGGCATTGCTCAATCGTTCGCCGGACGGCGCATGTTCACGAGGCGATGCCCCTCCTCGTCGTGGTCATCCAGGCAAAGGAGCATCCACCCTTTGACCCGCAGCCGTTGCCACGGCTCGCGCAGTTGCTTCACGCTCCGCACGCCCGCGGCAAACCAGTAGAGCGCGTGCCGCAGATCGTCCACCGTCGCGCCGCGATTCTTCCGCGCCGCCGACAGCAAAGCCCCGTCCCACACGCGACGCGCGAAGAGCCCGAGCTTCTCCGGATTTCCGAGCAACTGCTTGCCCTTCATCCGCCAGCCCAGCGACAGACACACCGTCCGCCAGAAGCGGAAGTGCGAGACCAGGCGTGTCTTGTCGTTGGGCGTTGGCATGGTCAACTCATCGGTGGCTGTCGCTGATCCGAGCTGTTCGGCGTTATTCCAATATCGCCGAACTTCTTCGGCTCACTCAACTGTTCGGTGCAGTCATCTGGAACAGCCCTTCTCCTCGCTTGTATTTTCTCAGGATGCCGATGGCTCGTTGGTGCGCTTGATTCCAAACCCTGTCAGCCTCGTTATTGGGCATCAGCACCATTCCGGCACAGAGTTCGGTCTCTACCCATTTGCACACGTCTTGCACCGAACCCGTCGCCGGAGGCAACGGCGGGATCACTGGTGATTTGGAGTCTTGTTCGTTTTTCATAGTCATTGGTTTTCTCCGCCGTGCCTCAGCTTGGCGTTCTGCCGCTACACGCCGCACATCCCATGGCGCCCCGCATTTTGGTGATACGGGTCGCGGGTCGCTCTCAGCCGAACCAGCCGGCTGCACCGAACCCGGCGCAGCCGTTTCCTGTTTTGGAGGTTGGGGAGTATTCATAGCTTTGTGGTATTCGCGCCGGGCCGGTGAGCCGGAGCGTTCAGCGGCACTTCGGGCACCGAAACGACACATCCCGCCGTCCCAGCGCATCGCGCCGCGGCCCTTCGATGCGCGCCCAGCCCAGCCGCGCCACCATGTGTCGCCGCGTCACCGCGCCGCAGCCGGAGCACGTGATTTCCGACTTCGGGATCAGTTTGACGGGCATGGTGCCTCCTCTGGTTTCGTCGCCCCGGTGAAAACGAACTTCACCGCCAGCCGGCTCTTGATGACGGCGGGCGCCAGTGTCCGCGGATTGCGACCCATGCGCTCCTTGGTCAGTCGCGGCTTGAACACCCCGAACCCGCGCAACTCCACCCGCTGACCCGAGTTGAAGGCTTCCGCCAGTTCATTCAGCACGGCCTGAACCGCGTCTTCCGCCTGGGCAACCGGCACGCTCAGAGCCAGCGCCACTTCCGCCGCCAGCGCCGCTTTGGTCAAGGTAGCAGTCATCGCGCACCTCCGGTCTTGCGCCGCCGCAGTTCCGCCGCCACGCGCTTCTTCAAGGCCGCGAGGAAATCCTCCGGCACTGCGGCCAGTCCCTGGTCAATCGCCGTCAGCGCCGTCTTGCGCTCGGTCGCGTCGAATTTGGTCCAGTACTTCGCCCGCGTGCGGATGTCCTTGGCCCAGGTCTCGCCGAACAACTCCAGTTGATTGCGGAGTCACGTGACACCGACCTCGTCATCCTGGGGGCGCCCGCCCTTCTTGCTCTTCCCGCGCTTGGCGTCGTTGAGCAGCTCATCAATCTCCGGCCGCCCACACAGCCCCGCCACGGCCTGACCGAGCCCCAAGGGCGACTCCCGGCGCATCAGCCGCGGCCAAAAGACCTCCCGCGCCGTGTAAGCCCGGCCTTCCTCAAGTCCTGCGTCCTCGATAATGTCTTGCTGCCATTGGAGTTGAAGGTCATCCGACAGGCCAAAAATCTCGTGAATCCGCGCCGCCCGCGAAAACGAGTCCTCTGAGAACCCATACCCGGCGCAAATTTCACGAATCGTGGCAGAAGTGCTCCCGTAAGTGCTTGATTTCGCGGGAACCGCTGCAGCGGGTCCCGGAGCGGCCAACCCTTTTTTCTTCTGGGACTCGAAAGCTTCATCGGCCGCCGCCCGCGCCGCCTCATGCGACGCCCGCAACAGCGGGTAAGCCACCAGCGCGACCTGCCCTGGCGTGTAGTGCCGGCGATGCACCAGCGTCCGCAGCGCGAGGCCAACGACCTCCGCGTCGCTCTTCGCTTCGCAGATCGTGCAAGGGACTTTCACGAGGCCAGCCAGTTCCGCCCACCGCTTCCGGTGGCGACCGTCCACGATCCGACCGTCCTCAGTCACCAGGAGCGGCTGGATGATCCCGCGCTCGCGGACATCCCGCAGCCCCGCTGCAAACTCTTCATCCGTCTCCGCCAGGCCCGGCAAAGCCAGCAGCGCCGGATGGACCTTCAAGGGCGCCAGTGGGCGCATCACGATCTCGGTATTCATGGCGTCAGTTGTTGGCTGGGTCGGTGGGCTCCGCGAGCATCTTCGTTTTGACGGCCTTGCCAAAATCCACCTTGGCCGGAGTGAAGCTGAACGAGTCCTTCACCACCCGCTTGACCATGAACATTTCAAGCGATTCGTCCGGCAGCTTCTCCATCGCTTCCAGGTTCGGAACCTCGATTGTGCGGATGTAATCCTCCGCGATCCACGGCACCTCGCCGGGCTTCAGCCGCGCGTTGATCTGCGGCTCCGCGGCGCGCAGCAACCGCACCGTGGCCTCGTCATTCTCCACCAGCAGCGCCGCGCCCTCGCGGAAAGCCACCTTCCCGAACGGCGTCTTGATGCTCTTGGCCGCGTCGAACCACTCCGGATGCTGCCGGCACAGCAACTCCATCGCCGCCTCGGCGTCGCCCTGGGCGCGGAAGCTCTCGGCGTATTGCTTCCGAAACTCACTCACCAACTCCGTCAGCGCGAGGTTCGCCTCCGCCTCAATCTCGGCGAGTTTGGCGGCATGTTCGCTGGCCACCGTCATCAGTTCGATCACCGTAGCGAAGTCCGGATGACTGGGCTGTTTCTCGGTCACATTCCGGCGCGGGGCCGGTTTCAATTTCGTCTCACTCATGTTATGCAATGACTCTGTGTGCTTGTCGGCGGAGACGCGCGGCGCGCTCCCCCATTTCCTTGGCCTGGTGTTCAAGCCAGGCCGCCGCGTGGGAAATCTCCTCGGCGCTTGCGTGCGCCATCAGGCAATAGCCCTTCTGTCCGGAGAGCACCAAGTCGCTCTCCGAAGCCAGCCGGCGAATCCAGCGTTTTTCGCTTTCCGTGGCCTCCCGGCAGCCGGCGATCAATATCTCAGCCGCCGTGTGCCAGCCGGGATGTTCGCCGAGCCAGTACTCGATCCACGCGATGCACTCCTCAGTCGCCGTCGGCATCGGCGGGAAAAGGTCAGTCTGCGGCTCAATCTCGTCACTCATGCGCAGAGCCTTTCACGCAGGAACTTCACCAGTCCATCGCGCCGCAGTTTGAGCGCCCGCCCGGAAATCACACCCGGCAGAAATCCCCGCTGCCACAACCGCATCACGTGCGGATCACTCACCAGCAGCAGGTGCGCGACCTCGGAACTCCGCAGATAGTCGCGCTGCTTCATCCCCAGGATTTCCTCGACCACGGACTCCGCCGCCAGCGTCCGGCACAACTCCGGCGCGAACAGCTCGCGCGCC
>CAYQWK010000416.1:0-5652 GCA_964420805.1 uncultured Bifidobacteriaceae bacterium
GAGGTGGTCCGCATCCGCACCGGCGAACGGGCGGAGCAGGCGATCTGACGGAAACGAAAAGGCCCCTCTGATCTTGCGACCGGAGGGGCCTTGCGTCCGCCAACCCGGTGGAGGGGAAACTCTTACTTCTTCGCCAGCGCTTCGGCCACGGCTTTCTCGAGCGCCTCGCCGCGGAGGCTCTTGACGATGATGACGCCCTGCGCGTCGAGCAGGTAGGTGGCGGGGATGGAGTTCACGCCGTACTTAGCGCCCAGCTTGCTGCCCCAGCCCTTGCCGTCGAAATACTGCCGCCAAGGCATGTTCTTGTCCTTGATGAAGGCGCGGAGCTTCTTCTCGTCCGAATCAAGGCTGATGCCGACGATGTCGAAGCCGTTCTTGTGGTGCTTGTCGTAGGCGGCCTGCACGTTGGGCAATTCCTTCACGCACGGTCCGCACCAGGTGGCCCAGAAATCGACCAGCAACACCTTGCCCTTGTAGCCGGAAATCGAGAGCGGCTTGCCTTCAATATCCTTCTCCTCGAAATCCGGGAACTTGCTGCCGACAGCGAGTGCGCGCTGGACCTTCTTGGCCGCTTCGCCCTTCTCGACGCCCGCGATCTGCTGGTCAACGCGCTTGCCCTGCGTGGTGTCGGGAAAGTCCTTCTTAAGCTGGCGCAGCAAGGCAACGCCTTTCTCGGTGTCATCGAACACCTGAGTGTAGAGCATGGCCTTCATCATGAGAATCTGGGCCACGTCGTCGGTCTTCTCGCCCTTGTGCTTGTCGAGCAGCGCGTCGAACTCCTTCAGTTCGCCAGCCATGTCCTTCTCGGTGTTTTTGCCGTCCTTGATCTTCTCCTGGATCTTGCCGACCAGCGTGCTGAGTTCCTTTTGTGCCGCGGTCTGCTCCTTGGCGGGCTTGGCGGCGGCGGGTTTCTTGGTGCCGGATTCCGCGCTAAAGCCGGCGAGAGTTGCGGAGAGAAGCGCCGCCACGAGGAGCGGGCGCAGATAAATGGTTTGCATGTGTCTTTTGTTCTTCTTGCTGACGTTGCGCGGCACTACATCAGCCGGCCGAAGTTCCGGCAATGCCAATCTCACGGCGGTTTGCAGGCTGGTCTTCGCCGGGCTTCTCCGCACACTGCGCGTGTGAAGATTTGGTGCGTTCTCATTCTCTCGATCACCGGCGCCGCGCTGCGCGCCGCCGACTGGCCGCAATGGCTCGGCCCGGCGCGCAATGGGGCCGCCAGCGAAACAAATGTCGCCGCCGCGTTTCCAAAGGATGGTCCGCGCGTGCTCTGGCGCAAGGGCATCGGCCAGGGCTGGAGCAGTCCGGTGGTGGTCTCCAACCGCGTGCTACTCTTTCACCGCGCGGGCGACAACGACGTACTCGAATGCCTGAACGCCACCAACGGCGCGGCGGTATGGCGAACCGACACCCCGGCCGAGTATCGCGACGACTTCGGCTTCGATGAAGGTCCGCGCGCGACACCGGCGATCAGTGGAGGTCGCGTGTTCACCTTCAGCGCGGAGGGTGCGCTGGCCGCGTGCGACTTCCCGACCGGGCGCAAATTGTGGCGCGTGGAGACGCGGAAGGATTTCGAGATCGCGCGCGGGTACTTTGGTGTCGCCGCGTCGCCGTTGGTGGCCGGCAGTTTGGTGATCCTGAACGTGGGCGGCGCGAATGGCGCGGGTGTGGTTGCGTTCGACGCGGCAAGCGGCCAGGTGCGATGGAAGGCCACCACCCAGGCGGCGAGCCATTCGTCAGCGGTGTCGGCCACATTGGGCGGGACTGCGGCCGTGCTTGTTTTGGGCCGGAGCGCGCTCGTGGCGCTGGAAGCGGCGAGCGGGCGCGTGTTGTGGGAGCATCCCTTTCGGCCGCGCATCCAGGCGTCGGTCAGCGCGGCCACGCCGCTGGTGTTTCCCGGTCAGGATGGTGGAAAACGCATCTTAATCTCGGCGAGCTACGGCGCGGGCGCCGCGTTGCTGCGGGCCGACGATGCGCGGGCCGAAGCGATCTGGCGCGGCGACGACATTCTCTCGAACCACTACGCCACCAGCGTCGGGCGCGGTGGTTTGCTCTTTGGCTTCGATGGCCGGCAGGAGCAACGTTGCAACCTGCGCTGTGTCGAACTGGCGACCGGCAAGGTTCGTTGGAGTGAGGACCGATTCGGCAGTGGCAGCCTGCTGTCCTGCGGGGAGCAACTCGTGATTCTCACCGAGGGCGGCGAGTTGATTCTTGCGCCGGCAACGGCGGAGAAATTCAACCCGTCCGCCCGCGCGCAGATTCTGGGCAGCGAATGCCGCGCCGTGCCAGCGATAGCCAATGGCCTTCTCTTCGCCCGGGACAAACGGCAGTTGATCTGCGTGGATTTGAGCGCGCGGTGATCCGCGTCAAGCGCCTTAAACCCCGAGCCGTTCCACTATCTCGCGGGCGGTGCGGATGTCGCCCACGCGGTTGGTTCCCGCCTCGCGCTCAATGCAGCAGTGCCCGTGGAAATTCACCGCGCGCAGCGTGGCGAAGAACTCGGCCCACGGAACGTCGCCGGTGCCGGCCGGGACTTCCTCGCCCCAGGTGCCAGGCACTTTGGTGCGGATGGCGTCCTTGATGTGGATTTGCTTGAGCCACGGCGCGAGTTCACGCAGCGCGGCGATGGGGTTGCCTTGGTCGTAGAGGATCATGTTGGCCGGGTCGAAGTTCACGCCCACGTTGCGGCGGCCCAGCGCGCGGAGGAAGTGGTTCAACACGGGTGCGGTTTCCTGGCCGGTCTCGAACGCCACGTCAATCTGCCGTGCGGCAAAAACGTCGGCGATCAAATCAACGCGGTGGCGGAGCTTTGCGTAGTCTGGATGGTTCTCCTCGTGCGGCAGGAAGCCCGCGTGAAACGTCACCAATCGCAGGCCGAGCGCCGCCGCGATGCCGGCTGTCTTTTGGATGTTCTCCCAGTTCTCATTCCAGGTGTGATCGGGAGCGATGCCGCCGGTGGCCCGGATGGTTTCGAGCGTGGTGTAATCCTCGCCCACGCAGCCGAACATGCCGGAGACGATGGTGAATCCGCTTTCAGCAAGCTGCCGCCCGGCATTGCCCCAAACGGCGGGTTGCTCGCGCAGGGGATCGAGCGCGAGTTGCACGCGCGTGGCGCCGGTTTCCTTGAGGCGCGCGATGAGTTCCTGCGGGGTGGCGGCCTGGAGCGACCAACTGCAAACGGCAAGCCGGTCGCGAAAGAGAGTGTTTGTCATGTCGTGTTTGCTTTCTGTCGGGCGAGTTTGGACGCGGCAACGGGAATTGCGCAATCGTTTGCTGCGGGCCTAGCCTGCGCGCGTGTTGATCGCCTTTCACAAACCGTTCGGCGTGCTCTCGCAGTTCACGCCGGACGGATCGCCGAACCGCCCGCTCGCGGAGTTCAACTTCCCGCCCGGCGTGTATCCCATCGGCCGGCTGGACGCGGATTCGGAGGGATTGCTGTTGTTGAGCGACGAGGCGGCATTGAACGCGCGGCTGCTCCATCCGTCGCGCGGTCACGGCCGGGTCTATTGGGTGCAGGTCGAGCGCGTTCCCTCCGCGGACGCGCTGGCGCAACTCGAACGCGGCGTTCTGGTCCAGGGCCGGCGCACGCTGCCGTGCCGCGCGTGGGTGATCGAACCGCAGCCGCAAATACCGCCGCGTGATCCGCCCATCCGGTTCCGGAAGAATGTGCCCGATTGCTGGGTCGCGCTGGAACTCACGGAGGGGAAAAATCGCCAGGTGCGTCGCATGACGGCCGCGGTGGGGCATCCGACTTTGCGCCTGATGCGACGGCGCATCGGCGCATTCGAGCCAGAGGATCTTGCGCCCGGCCAATGGCGGAAGCTCAACGACGCAGAACGTCGCGCGGTTTTGGGAGGCGGGTAGTCGAAACTCAATCCACGCGGACGCACGAGGCCATTTCGCTCTCGCGGAAGGGTACTTTGTCCACCAGCAGCGCGAGGTCCGGTGTGCGGAGTTCGTCGATGAACAGACATTCCTCGGCCAGGCGCAGGATGCCGCGGGCGCGGATGCCGTCGATCAGGTTGACCTCGACTTCGCGCCCGAGCGGGAGGCCGCGTTCGTTGGCCATGCGTTTGAGCGCGGCGATGCGTTGCTCGCGCCAGGACTGCATGCCGTCGGGCCGGCCGCTGGCGGCAAAGTCTAGTTCGATCTGGCCTCCCTGTTCCATGCGCGTCGCGGGTGCGGCTCAGAAAACGGAGAAGCGCCATTCGGCCACGCGGTCGCCATCGACCGTGGCCCAGGCGTAATAGGAGCCTTTGGGCAGCGGCCGGATGGTGTGAATCAGGCCGGGCCATTTGGCGGGAATGAACGCAGTGTCGCTATAAACGATTTCGCCTGAGTTCATGTTCTGGACCTTGAACACCACCGTCTGCGCCGCGTGACCGCGCAGCACGAGCCGGATGGCCTGATCGGCGGTGAAGTTGTCGAGCGGCTTCTCGCTCCCAATGGTGGCAGTGAAGAGCTTCGGGCCGGAACAGGCGGAAGCGACGGCGAGGACCTCGCCGCAGAGGATCGCCCGGACGGGCACGGAGATGGACGGAAACATTTTCATGATTTTTCGGCTTTGGCGCACGTGCAAATGCTCGGCGACGGATCGGGCAAGTCAAGCGTGCCCTTGAGGCGAAAGCAGCAGAGGGCGCATCTTACTTTCTTTCACGCTGCACGCTTCGGTGTGGTGGGACTCATCGCGGCCAGTGGGGTAATGGTAACGGCCAATGCCAATCCCAATGTCCGTTGTTCAAGTGGTTCGGAAAAGCATCCAACCCGCCCAATTGGATCGTTCCGGCTTGGAGTTGCGGGTCACGCCGAAATCTCGCCATCCACCAGTTGCACCACGCGCGGGGCGCGGGCGGCGAGGGAGGCGTCGTGCGTGGCGACGACCAGCGTGGTCTGGCGTTCCGCGCGGAGGGAAAGGAGCAGTTCGAGAATCTCGGCGCCGGTGTGGGAATCGAGGTTGCCGGTGGGTTCATCAGCGAGGATGACTTCCGGGTGGTTGATCAACGCGCGGGCGAGGGCCACGCGTTGTTGTTCGCCGCCGGAAAGTTCCGCGGGCCGGTGCGTCATCCGCTTTTCCAGACCGACGCGCTTGAGCAGTTCGCGGCCCGTAGCCACGCATTCCGTCATCGGGCGGCGCGCCATCCGGCCGGGCAGGCAGACGTTTTCGAGGGCGTTCAACTCGGGGAAGAGGTGATACGCCTGAAAGACGAGTCCGACTTTGAGGTTGCGCCAGCGCGCGAGTTCGTTGGCGGAGAACCGCGAGATTTCCTGGCCGGCGAAAGTAATGTTGCCAGTGCTCGCGTGGTCGAGTCCGCCGAGCAGGTGCAGCAGTGTGCTTTTGCCCGCGCCCGAGGCTCCGCGCAGGGCGACGAATTCTCCACGCGCGATGGCGAGATTCACGCCGCGCAGGACGGACAAGGTGCCGCGTCCCATCGCGTAGGTCTTGGCGACGTTGCGGGCCTCGATGAGCGGGATGGGATTACTCATTGCGCATGGCCTCCACGGGTTGCAAGCGGCTGGCCTTCCATGCCGGCAGCAGGCCGGCCAGGACACAGGCGAGGAAGCTGCCGCCGCAAATAATCGCCACGTCCATGGGCAGCAGGTGATACGGAAGTTCGGAAACCTGGTAGATGCTCGCGGGCAGCAGATCGTAGC
>CAYQWK010000417.1:0-5631 GCA_964420805.1 uncultured Bifidobacteriaceae bacterium
CAGTCCAAGGTTGAAACCCTGGCTGGTCGATTCAGCGGCGAAACGTTGGGTGTTGCGCGATGCCGGCAAACACATCCTCGCCTACTGCGACGAGCGGGCGGAACTGGATTTGTCCGGCGAGAGCGGCGTATTCCGCGTCGCGCTCGTGGATCGCATGACCGGGCAATTGAAACCACAACGCGAATCGGTGCGTGGTGGCGGAAAGGTGAGACTGCCCAGCGACGACGGCGTGAGTGTGGTGTGGTTGAGCAAGGAGTGAGAACAATGAGAACTTCAGACCTGGAATCGACCACCGCGGCAATTCGATTCTCGCGCCGGCAATTTCTCTCGGCTTCATCCATGGCCATGCTGGGAGCCGTAGCGTTTCCGCTTCGACAGTTTGCCGCTGAACCACCGCACCCGCGTTACCGCATCGCGGTGTGCGACTGGATGATTCTCAAGCGCCAGAAGCTCGGTGCGTTTCAGCTCACCAAGGACATTGGCGCGGATGGTGTCGAGGTGGACATGGGCGGGCTAGGCGAGCGTGAGACGTTCGACAATCAACTGGCAAAGCCGGAAGTGCGCGAAGAGTTCCTAACCAAAGCCCGCGAATTGAATCTCGAAATCAGCTCGCTCGCGATGTCGGGCTTTTATGCACAGTCGTTTGCCGAGCGGCCCACGGTACCGCGCATGATGCAGGACTGCATCGACACCATGAAGGCCATGAAGGTGAAAGTCGCGTTCCTGCCGCTGGGTGTGCGCGGTGATTTGGTGAAGCATCCCGAGTTGCGCCCTGCCATCGTCGAAAGACTCCAGGCGGCGGGTCGCCAGGCAGAGAAGGCCGGCGTGATTATCGGCGTGGAAACCGCGCTGGCGGCGAAGGACGAGGTGAAGTTGCTCGCCGACGTCGGTTCACCCGCCATCAAAAGCTATTTCAACTTCGCCAACGCGCTGCAAGCCGGGCGCGAACTGCCCGGTGAACTTCGCACGCTTGGCAAGGAGCGCATCTGCCAGATTCACTGCACGGACGAGGACGGTGTGTGGCTGGAGAACAACCAGCGCCTCGACCTGCCCGCAGTGAAGAAGGTGCTCGACGAGATGGGCTGGACTGGCTGGCTGGTCATTGAGCGGTCGCGCGATGCGAAGAACGGCCGCGACGTGAAGGGCAACTTTGGCGCGAACACGCGTTATTTGAAAAAGGTGTTTCAATCATGATGAGAGCAATTCACATCGCAGCCTTGTGTGTGGCCCTGTTCACATCGGTATTGGGCGTGTCCGCCCAACCTACCGTCGAACAGTGGGGCGTCTATGAGGTCGCCCTCAAAGGCCCGACGAATGGCAATCCCTTCCTCGACGTGCGCTTCGCGGCGCGCTTCGCCCAAGGCTACGACTCCATCGAGGTGGCCGGCTTTTACGACGGCGAGGGCACGTATCGCGTGCGTTTCAGTCCGGACAAACAGGGCGCGTGGAGTTACGAGACGTTGAGTGGCACGCCGGAACTGCACGGCAAGACCGGCGACTTCACCGTCACGAAACCGTCCGCGAACAATCACGGCCCGGTGCGCGTGGCAAACATGTATCACTTCGCCTACGCCGACGGGAAACCCTACAAGCAGGTCGGCACGACGTGTTACGTCTGGAATCTGCAGGGCGACGCACTGGAGGAGCAGACGCTCAAGACACTCGCGGCGTCGCCGTTTAACAAGATTCGATTCTGCGTCTTCCCGAAGCGTTACCAGTGGAACACCAACGAGCCGACGGTGTATCCGTTCGAAGGCAGGCCACGTAACTTCGACACGAAGCGCTTCAACCCCGCGTACTTTCAGCACCTCGAAAAGCGCGTGCTCGATTTGCAGAAGCTCGGCATCGAGGCGGACATCATCTTGCTGCATCCCTACGACGACGGCGCATGGGGCTTCGACCGCATGACGGCTGTGGAGGACGACCGTTATCTGAGATACGTCGTCGCGCGGCTTGCGGCCCATCGCAACGTCTGGTGGTCGCTCGCCAACGAATACGATTTCATGAAATTCAAGACCGAGGAGGATTGGGAGCGCATCGGCCAGTTGGTTTCCGGCAGCGACCCCTTTCATCGACTGCTCGGCATCCACAACGGCAAAATCTTGTTCAACCAGACACGTCCGTGGATTACGCACGCGAGCATCCAGAACGGCGCGGCCGTGGCGGAGTTCGGGCGTGCGGAAATTTATCGCGACGCGTTCCGCAAACCCATCGTTTATGACGAAGTGAAATACGAGGGGGACATCGAGAGCCGCTGGGGACACATCTCCGCCGAGGAACTCGTCTTCCGTTTCTGGAACGCGACCATCGCCGGGACTTATTGCGGACACGGCGAGACTTACAAGAGCGACGACCAGATTCTCTGGTGGTCCAAGGGCGGCGTGCTCAAAGGCCAAAGCCCCGCGCGTCTTGCATTCCTTCGCCAGGTGCTTGAGGACTCGCCCTCGCAAGGCATCGAATTCGTGGACAAATGGCAGGACACGCCCATTGGGGGCCACGCGCCGGACTATTACCTCGTCTATCTCGGCAAGGACACACCGACGAGTTGGGAATTCAAACTCCCGAAGCCGCCGCAAGGCAAAGGTCTGCCGCCCGCCGACGGCATGAAGTTCACCGCCGAAGTTCTCGACACCTGGAACATGACCGCAACGCCCGTGGACGGCATGTTCACGCTCAAGAAGAAGAACAACTATTATCACGCGGACAAGGACGCGCGGAGCATTGAACTGCCGGGCCGGCCCTACATGGCGATTCGCATCAAGAGGGTGAAACAAGGAATGACGAAACCTGATTGACGAATGACTAGGTTCGACGAAGGCAGTTCACACCGCGAGGCGCGTTTAGCGCAGACTTCCAAGTCTGCTGTATCGCAGGTTTCTCAACCTGCGAGGCGCTGGCAGTTCGAGCACGCCTGTCGCCTCCACGCCCTGCCGGTTTGGAAACCGGCGACACAGCAGGTTTGGAAACCTGCGCTACGAAACTGGCGGACGCCACGCACTGCTCCAGCCCCAGTCTTCAGGCTGTGCGCAGAGTTTGGCGGTCACGGGATTGTGCCGGATGTAGCGCGCGATGCGGGCCCGTTCGTCGTCGTTGCGAATCCAATGGTCGTACGATTCCGGCTGCCAGAAAGGTTCTTCGCCGAGGCCAAGCGCCTTTTTCGCGCGCCGCGAAATGAATTGTTTCCACGATTTCAAAATGTCGCTCACCAGATGATTCGGCATCGGCCAGATCAGAACGTGAACGTGATTGGGCATTACCACCCATTCATGCAGCAGGTAGCGTTGCTCGTGAAAGTGTTTCAGGGTCGCCGCCGCGAGGTCTGCGATATCCGGCCGCCGCAAATGGCAGGCCCCCGCGCCTTGGTCGAGATACCGTTCCACCTGACGCCGAAAGCCGCGGGCAATTTCCTCCGCCGAATCGTTGAGTGGCTCACCGCGCTTTGCGAATTCATCCAGTCGGCGCAAGCGGGCCCCCTGCTCGGACTCAAATTTCTGCAGAACCTCCCTCGGCAGCGAATCGGCCAGGCGGAACGTTACGAAGTAGGACGCGCCTTCGCATTTCACATGCGGCAGGTAGCCGCGGGTGTGAATACCCGAGCGCAGCGAGTTCGCGCTTTCGTCGTCAGCACCGCTGGCGCGAAGCTGATGGCGTGTGCGTTCCAGTCCGGGATTCGATTCATCAGGCGGCTGGGATGGCATGGGCCAAAAATAGTGCGGCACCCGGCCCGAGGCGAGACGGATGTAGCGCAGGTTTCCAAACCTGCCGTGTCGCCGATTTCCAAATCGGCGAACGCTCGCAGTATCCAGCGCGTTCGAACTTCCAGCGCCTCGCAGGTTGAGAAACCTGCGATACAGCAGACTTGGAAGGCTGCGCTACAAACGCCGGCGGGCGTCTTGGCGGTTTTCATCGCCACTGGCCTGACGGTGGTTTCCAGCCAAGCCGCCGCCCCGCTCGCCGACATCAGCATCAGTCCGCACGCGCGCGTTCAATCCATCGGTCTCGATGAGGTGCGCTGGACGGAGGGCTTCTGGTTCGACCGGTTCGAGAATCTGCGCACCAACATGCTGCCCGCGATGGGACGATTGATGGAGGGGACGAACTACTCGCAGTACTTTGAGAATTTTCGCATCGCGGCGGGATTGGCCGAGGGTCGGCCGCGCGGTGCGCCGTTCAATGACGGCGACTTCTACAAGCTGATGGAGGCGGCGAGCGCCGTGCTCGCGGTGACAAATGAGGCGTTCCTCTCCCGCCATCTGGACCGCGCGATTGAAGTGGTGGCCAAGGCGCAGCGGGAAGATGGCTACATTCACACGCCTGTGGTCATCCGCGCACGGCAAGGGGACACGAATGCGGTGCCGTTCCGCGACCGGCAGAATTTTGAGATGTACAACATGGGGCACCTGATGACCGCCGCCTGTGTGCATCATCGGGCGACGGGAAAGACAAACCTGCTCACGGTGGCGCGGCACGCAGCGGATTTCCTGGAGGCGACCCTGAGCAGCGCTTCCCCTGAGGCGGCGCGCAGTTCGGTGTGCCCATCGCATTACATGGGACTGGTGGAACTGTATCGTACGACCCGCGAGCCGCGTTACCTGGCCCTGGCCCAGAAGCTTTTTGCGCTTCGTTCGCAGATTTCGGATGGGGGCGATGACAATCAGGACCGCATTTCCTTTGCCCAGCAGACCAATGCGGTGGGGCACGCCGT
Source organism: uncultured Bifidobacteriaceae bacterium (assembly GCA_964420805.1). Lineage (GTDB taxonomy): Bacteria > Verrucomicrobiota > Verrucomicrobiia > Limisphaerales > SIBH01 > JANNGC01. The sequence continues at coordinate 4,706 of CAYQWK010000417.1, forward strand.
GCGGGCGAATTACCTCTACGCCGGCGCGGCGGACTTGTTCATGGAAACGGGCGACGAGTCGCTGTGGAAACCGCTCGCGCCCATCTGGGCGAATGTCGTTCAGCAGAAGATGTACATCACCGGTGGCTGCGGCGCGCTCTACGATGGCGCCTCACCCGACGGCTCGCGCGAACAGAAGACGATCACGCGGACGCACCAAGCCTACGGCCGGAACTATCAGTTGCCGAACACAACGGCGCACAACGAAACCTGTGCGGCCATCGGCAGTGTGCTGTGGAACTGGCGGATGTTCCTCGCCACGGGCGAGGGCCGCTTTGTGGATGTCATCGAACTTGCGCTGTGTAACGCGGTGCTCTCCGGTGTCGCGCTCGACGGCACGAATTTTTTCTACACCAACCCGTTGCGCGTCACCGACCCGATGCCGGCGGAGTTGCGCTGGTCGCGGAAACGCGTTCCGTTCGTGAGTTCGTTCTGCTGCCCGCCGAACGTGCTGCGCACGCTGGCGGAATCGGCGGGATACGCCTACGCGAGTTCGCCTGACGCCATCTGGGTGAATCTCTACGGCGCAAGCGTGCTGACCACGAAACTCGGCGGGCAGACGGTGAAGCTGGTGCAAGAAACCGAGTATCCCTGGAACGGGCGGATACGCATCACCGTGAGCGAGTGCGGCGCCGAGCCGTTTGCGCTGAAGCTGCGCGTGCCGGGTTGGGCGAAGGAAGCGAACGTGCGCATTGGCAACGGCGTCAGCCAACCCTTGATGGCCGATGGTCGAGGTTACTCTGAGTTGCGCCGGCAATGGCAAGCTGGCGACACGGTTGAAATTGATCTTCCCATGCCTGTGCGATTGATGGAGGCGAACCCGCTTGTGGAGGAGACTCTCAACCAAGTCGCCGTGCAGCGTGGCCCGGTGGTGTATTGCCTGGAGT
>CAYQWK010000418.1:0-5623 GCA_964420805.1 uncultured Bifidobacteriaceae bacterium
GCGTAATTCAACGCGTGGCGCTGCCAATCGAGGCGCTGTTGCCCGCGCTGCGCGAGCGGTTGAATACGCACACGCGCTTGGTGTTGGAAGCCCCTCCCGGCGCAGGCAAGACCACTCAGGTGCCGCTGGCCTTGCGGGATCGCGCGCAATTCAGCGCGGGCGTCGAAAATGCGCGGCTGTTGCAGGCCATCCAGGATCGTCTGCTCGGGCAGGTGAAGATGCAGCGGGAGCGACTGGATACCGGCGAGACGGCGATCTTTGACCGCTCCTCGTTCATTGACGCGATCCGGCAGATTGCCGTTGATGAAGGCGTCGAGACCATTCAGAAGGCGGATGACATCGGGACCATCAAGGACATCCGCAGCATTCCGCGCCTCGGGCTGATCTACGACACGCAGCTCGCCCAGGCGAACGGCTTCGCCCGCTACAAGCTCGACCAGGATGAAGGCGCCTTGCTCCTCTATCCCGCGCAACGGCTGACCGACAGCACGGCGAACAAGCCTCGCGCTGATTGGCCGGAGCGCTGGCAGGCCGCCGGTGACTCGGTCGGCTGGGAAGGCGCGGTGCAAAATGACTTCGTGGCGCTCAAGACATCGCCGATCTGGGCGGCACTCTCGCGCTTCGGGACGCCGTGGCCGCCATTCGATTTCGGCAGCACGCGCGAGATTGAGGATGTGGACTGGGAGGAAGCGAAGTCGCTCGGCCTGGTGCAAGACGGCGACGTGCCGAAGCCGAGTGTCACCGACTTCAACGACTCACTGGAGGCCAGCGTCGAGAATCTCTCGCCTGAGTTGCAGCGCAAGCTGGGCCTCTACTTCGGCGACCAGGTGAACATCACGGACGGGCGGGCGGAGTGGGTCGGGTAATGCAGTCTGTTTCCGTTTCCGAGTAACGGGAGGTTTGCGCGCATCGGCCTAGACTGGCCGCGTGACCGAGATTCTCGCGCGCCTTACGAATGACTTCGCCCCCGAGGTAACTGGGGAGCGTGTCCGCCTGCAGTGGATGCCCGGTGGGCGTCACACACTCACGCCGCACTCAGATAGCGGCCCGGTGAATCTCGACATCGAGGTGCGCGCAGAGGACGCGGCCAAGGTGCAGGCCGCGTTCGAGACGCTGCTGGCGGCGGGGCCGCACAAGCCTTACTTCGACCTCGAACACGACGACAAGGTCGCCAGCGTCTGGCCGGAGCGCTTCTTTTGGAGTGATAGTCCACAGCCGGGCATTTACGCGGAAGGCACTCTGACCGCCGCGGGCAAGGAAGCCATCGCAGGCAAGACGCATCGCGGTTTCTCCGCCGTCTTCTACGTGGACGGCGTCGCGAACAAGCCCGCGCGCATCGAGGCCAAGGCACGGTTGAACATGGGTGGTTTCACCAACAACCCGGCCTTCAAGAAGTCACTCCCGCTGTGGGCCAAGGAAGCCCAAGGAATTTCTGCCGCTGAAGAGGCGGTGGTTGCAACCAAAGAGAGTACACACATGAACGAAAAAGAACTGGCCGAGTTAAAGGCCAAGCTCCAGGCATTGGAGGATGAAAATGCCGCGCTCAAGACCAAAGCTCTGGGCGCACAGGATGCCGCCGCCATTCAGGCGAAGGAATCCGAAATCACTGCACTTCAGGCCAAGCTCGCCGAGTCGCAGAAATTGATCGAGCTGCGCGCCAAGGAGGACGCCAAGGCCGCCGTCAAGAAAGCCGTCGAGATCGGCGCCTTGCCCGCGGCGGACACCGCCTTGCAAGCGAAGTGGGAAGAGCGCTGCGCGAAAGACCCGAGCGCAATCGAATTGCTCGCCGCCATTCCCGCGAGTCCGTTGCTCGCTTCGGGCCGACTGACCAGCGGCGTGATCGTCGGCGCGGGTGACTACCGCAACGCCATCAAGGCGTATGGCGAGGAAAAGAACTCGCGCGAGCGGGGCCGCATCTACGCCAAGGACATCCGCGCTCTGATGGCTACGGAGGAGGGCTGTGACGCAGTCATCAAGGCGTCGCTCGGAACGCTGGTCGGTTCGCTCGTCACGCAACGAACGCTGGACCTGCTCAAGATCAGCTTCCCACCCCTGAGCCGCATGAGCACAAAACTCACCGACCAGCCGTGCCTGATCGGGGAAGGCATCATCACGCGATTGGTGACTGTGCCCTCGGTCGGAACGTATCACGCAACGAATGGCTATGTCGGCGCCGAGCCGGCTGTCACCGATGTCACGCTCACCCCGGCGACGACTGACCACAAGTTCGTTCAAATCGAGTTGATGAACAATGATCTGAACGCCACCCGTCGGTTGCTGTTTGGGGAGCAGGACGTGGCCGTGCATTACGCGCTCGCCAAGGATTTGTTCGACACCATCTACGCGCTCTTCGTCGCGGCGAACTACACCGAAACCGCGACCACCGAGGCGCTGGCGAACTTTGACCGCCAGACTGTCATTGACATCGGCGTCGCAATGCAGAGCGGCAGCGCCAACCGCAACGCCAACACCGGCACGCGAACGCTCCTGCTGAATCCGACGTACTTCGGCAAGCTGTGCAAGGACACGACTATTGTCGGGAACCTGGTCAACCCCAACGCCGGCAACTCGATTGCCGATGGGACGCTCCCCATTGTGCATGGGTTCTTGCCCATCGAAGCCCCGAACCTGCCGACGTCCGCCAACCTGGCGGGTTTTGGTATGCGCGCCGATGCGGTGGCGCTCGCGATGGGCATCCCCGACGGCTACACGAACGCGCTGCCGGGAGTTCCCGCCACCGCTCTGCAGCAGGTCATCACCAACCCGGACTCGGGAATGAGCGTGCAACTGACCGAGTTCGTGGACCACAAACTCGGCAAAGCCTACATGCGAATCGCCTGGATTCGTGTGGCCGGTGTGGGCAATCCCAAGGCTGGACAGTTGCTCCTGTCGAGCTAACCCCTGTGGGCCGGGGCAGCGGTTGTCCCGGCCCGCTTCAACCGCAACCAAGGACTCACAGACACAATGCGCAACAAACACACACTCCTGGCCGCACTGGCCATCATCGCCCTACTGCTCGCCATCGCCGTTCCCGCGGAAGCGGATGTCGGCGTGATCAGCACGGGCGTCACCAACACCATCGCGAACAGCGCGACCACCACGGCCAACCTGGGCAGCGCGGTCAAAGTGGATCGCGTCAACGGGCCGCTGCTGGTGGAGACGCGGCTCGGCGGCGGTGGCACGGGCACCAATACCTGGACATTCGTCTGGGGCCGCTCGATTGACGGGACGATTTGGGAGCAAGGCACCAACTCGATTTCGTTCACGAACCGGGCGAACGCACTCATCACGAACATTCAAAGCTTGAGCGCCGACTTCATCAGCTCAGCGCACAGCATCAAGCTCCTGAGTATCACGCACGCCTCCGCCAGCGGCGTGGCGGCCGATGGCACGAACCTGACCGTGCGCGTCGGGATCAAGCGGAACTGACTCCGGGGCCGGCGGGGCTTCCTCGCCGGCCTCTTTCCTCACATGGCCTACGCAACCCAAGCCGATCTGGAGAATCTCATTCCGCCGTCCGACCTGATTGATGGCACGGATGACGACCGCGACGGCAACGCCGACGAGGGTCGCATCGCGAGCATTCTCGACGCGGCCAGTGAGGAGGTGGACGCCTTTCTCCAGGGACTTTACGACGTGCCGGTTTCGCCCGTCCCGGCCTTGTGCAAGACGGCCACACTCATGTTCGCCGCGGAGCGCATCTACGCGCGCCGCCGGCATCCGGACACAACCAACCCCTTCAAGAGCCGCGCCGATGACAAGCGCGCTCACCTCGCGCTCGTGCGCGATGGCAAACTGACCTTGAACGCCGCCGGGGATGATTCCTCGGGGGCCTACGGCGGCAACGACGTCGTCCCCATTCGCATCCGGTGAGAATCGCCTTCAAATCCGACACGGCCACGCCGCACTTGAAGCGCTTGCTGGAGACAGCCAGGAGCCCGCGGACGGCACGCACGCTCCTGGGCGCGGGGGCAAAGGCGGTGCAGGTGGCCATCTCGAAACACCTGCGAGCCCTGCAAGCCCGCGGCAACGAGAAGGGCTGGCCGGCGCAGAAGTTTTTCGCGGGCAAGGCGACGAGCGTGGAGAAGACGGTCGGCATCTCCGCCCGCAGTGATGACGCGGTGATTGTCTCCATTGCCGATCCGCGCTTCGTGCATCGGCTCACGGGTGGCACAGTGAAGGCAAAGCGGGCGAAGTATCTGGCGATCCCAATGACAGCGCAGGCTTACGCGGCGATCGGCAAGGGCACACTGCGGGAGTCCATGCCGGGACTGCGCTTCGTGAAGCTGCGCAACGGCCAGCGGTTTCTCGCGTTGGGTGGCAAGTTCATCTTCGCGCTGAAGGAATCTGTCACTCACTCAGCGCATCCCGAGGAAGCTCCGGACGAAAAGCAACTCGCCGATGCTGGACTCGCCGGCATGGACCTCGCGGCCAAGCGGCTGCTGCTCGCGGCATGACTATCACCGAACTTTGCACAGCGGTTGCGGAAGCCCTGCAGGCGTGGGTCGAGACCTACGGCGGCAAGGCGCTTGTGACGCAAGGCCCGGCGCACACGGTCGAGTTGCTCGCGGCCAAGCCGGGCGCTCCGCTGGTGGCGGTGGTGTTTGACGCCGACGTTCCGAGCGACGTGGACACCAGCGGCCTGGTGCGGAGGCGCTTCAAGACGATTCTCAGCTTTCCCCGCACGCTGAAGATCGTGGCCAGTGACGAGCTCCTCGGCGAGGGCGGTCACTACATGCTCGTAGAAGAGGCTCGGGAAGTGGTTCGGCAACTTACCCTTGACGCGGAGTCCGGAGCGAAGCGGGCGAACTGGACGGGGACGGCGGTCTATCAGGTGGGCGATCTCCTGTTTGACGCCTGGGAATCGAGTTTCGAGGTCGCTGCCTGTGTGCCGGTGGCTAGAGAGACCTGACTCATGCGAATCTTCTTCTTCATTGCCACGCTGCTGACATTGCTGCCGGCCAGGGCCGCCGACGTGTATCTCAGCCTGGCGGACTTCACGCAGACCGGCCTGACCAACCGCAAGGTGGTCTGGACTCCGCCGGGCGTCACGGGTGCGAGCGGCGAAGTGATCGTGGCCGACAAGCGCCTTTTCACAGTCACCAACTCGGTGTGGATCTCCAATGTCGTGGCCGGCGTCTATGGCGTGGAGGTGCAGGCACCGCCGAGCGCGACGCGGTTCTCGCTGCTGATCCCGGACACCAACGGCGCCGTGAATGCCGCCAGCGCGCTGATCGCGGCGACGAATTCACCGGGCGCCGGTGAAGTGTCCTATTCCGCCGCGGTGAGTGATGCGCGATACCTGCAAGTAGGCTCAAACAATCCAGACATCACCAACCTCATCTGGTGGGCTTCCGGGCCGGCGGACGGAACGCAGCTTTTAAGCGCAGACGAAGACACGGTTACGGCGCGCGGACAGTGGACCTTCACCGGAATTGTTGACGCAGGCGTTTTCACCGGCGGCGACTTCTCCGGCAACGGCAGCGGCATGACCAACCTGTCAGTCAACCTTGTCACCCCAGCTTGGTATGGGGCTGTCGGCAACGGCAGCACGGACGACACGGCGGCGATTCAAGCGGCACTGGACACGGGAAAAATCGTGGTGATTGGGCCTGCGGTTTAC
>CAYQWK010000419.1:0-4749 GCA_964420805.1 uncultured Bifidobacteriaceae bacterium
TCGCCAAGGCGCTCTCGCTCAACGCGCGCATCATCATCATGGATGAGCCGACGTCATCACTGACCCTCTCCGAGACGGAGCGGCTGCTGGAGCTGGTCGGTGAACTGCGCGGCTCAGGCGTGAGCGTGGTCTATATCTCGCACCGGCTTGGCGAGGTGGACCGCTGCGGGGATCGCGTGGTTGTGCTGCGCGACGGGAAGAACGCCGGCGGGCTCGACCGCGCCGAAATCAGCCATGACCGCATCGTCAGCCTGATGGTCGGGCGCGAAATCAAAAGCGTCTATGCCGCGTCGGATTGCGCGAAGACGCCGGGTTTTTTCCAGGTGCGCAACGCGCGTTCCAGCCGGTATCCGGGCCAGGCCATTTCCTTCGATGCCACCCGCGGCGAGATCCTTGGCTTCGCCGGACTCGTGGGCGCCGGGCGTTCGGAGCTGATGAAAGCGATCGTGGGCCTCGACCCGTCCGGCGGCGCGGAGATTTCCATCGGCGGGGAATCGTTACACATCGCCAGACCGCGTGATGCAATTGGTCACGGCATCTACCTCGTGCCGGAGGACCGCCGTGGCGAAGGACTCGTCACCAGCATGACCGTGCGCGAGAACACCACGCTGCCGTCGCTCGATAATTTCACGCGCCTCTTCATGATTCAACGTGACCGCGAGAAGACAGTCACGAACGAGCAAATCGCCGCCTTGAAGATCAAGACGCCGGGCACGGAGACGAGGGCCATGAACCTCAGCGGCGGCAACCAGCAGAAGATCGTCCTGGGCAAATGGCTCTCCATGTCGCCGAAGGTGATGATCCTGGACGAACCGCCGCGCGGCTTCTACGTGGGCGCGACGGCGGATATTTACCGAATCATGCGCCAGCTCGCCGACAACGGCGCGTTCATCATAATTTTCAGCTCGGACATGGAGGAGGTGCTGAATGTCAGCGACCGCATCGCCGTGATGCATGAAGGGAAGATCACCGGCGTGCTGGAACGCGCCGCCTGCAATGAGGAGAATGTGATGCAACTCGCCGTGGGCAGACAGATCGAGGCGGCGAAACGGGCGCACGAGTGATGGTGGTTGAGAGAATCAAGAGATGAAAAAGGAAATTGGAATTCTGACCCTGTTGCTGGTGTTGTGCGGCGTCACTGCGGCCATGAATCCGCAGTTTCTTTCCTCCGCCAATCTGACCAACAACGCCAACCTCATCGGCATCTACGGCATTTTCGGCATCGGCCTCGGGTTGGTCATCATCACGGGCGGCATCGACCTTTCCGTCGGTTCCATGTTCGCGCTCTGCGGCGTGCTGCTTCCGATGGCGCTGCGTGAATGGCACTGGCCGTGGCCGGTGGCCGCCGCCGCCGCCATCGCGCTGCCGATGGTCATGGGCTTCGTCCACGGCTCGCTGGTCACACGGATGCGCATCCAGCCCTTCATCATCACGCTCTGCGGCCTGCTGATTTACCGTGGTGTGGCGCGTTACATTGCTGGAGACAACACCAAGGGCTTCGGCGAGGCGGAGGGTTTTGAGACCTTGAAAACATTCGCCACCGGGAAGCTTTTCGGCGTGCCAGGAACCTTCGTGATCCTGGCCGTGATAGCGGTCGTGATGTGGTTCGTACTGCATCGCTCGACTTACGGGCGATACCTGTTCGCCGTGGGCCGCAACGAGGATGCGACGCGCTTCTCCGGCATCAACACGAGGATGATCATTGCCAGCACGTACGTCATCGCGGGGCTGCTCACCGGCATCGCGGGCATCCTGCTGGCCTTCTACACAAACTCCGTGTCCCCCTCGAACCACGGAAATTTCTACGAGCTTTACGGCATCGCCGCGGCGGTGCTCGGCGGGTGCAGCCTGCGTGGCGGTGAAGGCTCCATCCTCGGCATTCTTATCGGCACGGCCTTGCTGCGCGTGCTGGAAAATCTCGTGAACCTCCTCGGCATTCCCAGTTCGCTGAACTTCGCGGTGATGGGAGCGGTGGTTCTCATGGGTGTGCTGGCAGACCAGGTCTTCCAGCGCCGGGCCGAGCGCAAACTGGTTCGTTGAACCGCCGCGCGCCAGAAACGTAGGAGCAATATGAAGCAACTGTTCGTCACCCTCACAGCCTCGGTCGTCGCCGTGGCCTCGCTCAACGCCGGCCCATTCACCGTGGACGCGGGCCGTTCCGCCGGAAAAGTCAGCCCGCGCCTTTACGGCCTGATGACCGAGGAGATCAACCATTGCTACGACGGCGGACTTTACGCCGAGTTGATTCGTAACCGAGCGTTTCTCGACAGCAAAAGCTCTCCCGTTCACTGGTCAGTAGTCCATGGCGACGGTGCGGCGGCAGCCGTCGCGCTCGATGACGCCAATCCGCTGAATGACAAGCTGACTGCCAGTCTCCGGCTTGAAGTCACGGCCGCGAGCAAGGACCACCCGGCCGGCGTGGCCAACTCTGGTTACTGGGGCATTCCAGTCCACCCCGGCACGCGGTATCGCGCCACGATCTGGGCGCGGGTCGCGCAAGGTTTCGACGGGCCTTTGCTGGTTTCCATCGTCAGCGGCGACGGCCGCACAGTCTTCGCCTCCGGCAAGGTCTCGAAGCTGGACATGAAGTGGGGCCGTCACGAGGTGACGCTGAAGACGGGCAAGGTCGCCCCGACCACGGACGCGCGCCTTGTCCTCGCCCTCGAACGTCCCGGCACGGTGTGGTTCAGCCTCGTCTCGTTGTTTCCGCCGACATGGAAGGACCGCCCGAACGGCCTGCGCAAGGATCTGATGCAGATGATGGTGGACATGCATCCGAAGTTCCTGCGCTTTCCCGGCGGCAATTATCTCGAAGGCGACACCATTGAGACGCGTTTTGAGTGGAAGAAAACGCTCGGCCCAATTGAAGAACGCCGAGGCCATCCATGTCCGTGGGGCTACCGTTCGACGGACGGCATGGGGCTGTTGGAGTTTCTCCAGTGGTGCGAAGACATGAACGCCGAGGCGGTGCTGGGCGTTTACGCCGGCTATTCCCTCAAGGGCGCGTATGTGAAACCCGGTCCCGACCTCGAACCGTTCGTGCAGGAGGCGCTCGAAGAAATCGAATACGTCATCGGCGACACGAGCACCAAGTGGGGCGCGCGCCGCGCCAAGGACGGGCACCCCAAGCCGTTCAAACTCACCTACGTTGAGATCGGCAACGAGGACTGGTTCGACAAGTCCCGCAGCTACGACGGCCGCTTCGCGCAGTTCCACGACGCCATCAAGGCGAAATATCCGCATCTCAAGACCATCTCCACCATCGGCAACGACCAACCGGAAAACCTGCGCGTTCACAGCCGAAAGCCAGACATGATCGACGAACACTTTTATCTCTCGACCGAGGATTTCATCCGCAAGTCGCCGAACTACGCGAAGGACTACCCGCGCTCCGGCCCGGAGATTTTCGTCGGTGAATGGGCGGCGCACGAGGACGGCAAGATCAAGCCCTGGAGCCCCGGCGCACGCCAGCAACCGCCGACCCCGTCGATGAAAGCCGCCATTGGCGACGCGGCCTTCATGGCTGCCATGGAACGCAACTCGGACATCATCCTGATGCAGTGTTACGCGCCGCTTTTCGTGAACGTGAACCCCGGCGCGCGGCAGTGGCGCCCCAACCTCATCGGCTACAACGCGCTCACCGCCTACGGCTCGCCGAGCTACTACGCGCTGCAGATGTTCGGCCGCAACCTCGGCGACGAAATCCTCGCGGTGAGCGGAAGTGACACCGCAGTCCAAGGCTCCGCCACGCGCGACAGCAAGAGCGGGGAAATCTTCCTCAAGCTCGTCAACCCGCAGACCAGCGCCGCGCCGCTCCTTGTTTCCATCAAGGGCGCGACCTCGGTCGGTTCCAAGGCCGAGGTCACCACGCTCGCGGCCGGGCCTGAGCAGACCAACTCGCTCGAACGCCCGCGCGATGTCATTCCCATCACCACAACCCTGCGCGACGTGAAGCCGGAGTTCACATACACGCTCCCGCCGCACAGCGTGGTGGTGATCAAAGTCAAATCGCGCCGCTGAACTTCGACCCAAGGTCGCGAGGTAATTGCGAACCACGACATCACGCACCCGGGGTTCTCCAAGGCTGGTTCGCGATTCATGCGCGAACGCTGAACAGCCCCAACCGTAGCCCCCATCGGGCGCTTGACGCCCGGTTCCGCCGGCAGAGACTCGCCAACCATGAATTTGCCAAAACCTCCTTTTGCCCTCGGCAATCGCGCAATCCATAACTCTGCCCTGATCCTCGTCGTCCTCACCGCCACGCTCACGCAAGCCGCGCGCGGACAGGAACTCAAAGCCCGCGTGGATCACGCCGACGCCAAGTACGCGATCAGGCAGCAAGCGAAGTTCACCGTCGAAATCACTGGCGACACCGCGGCGGTTACAAACGTCAGCTACGTGCTGAAACAAGGCGGACGCACGGTGATCGGGAAAGGCAACGCGCGCGAAGCCACGGCCACGCTGGTCGAACCGGGCACCATTCTCGCCGAGTTCCGGGCCAAAACCACCACCGGCAAGGAACTCAAGGCTCTGGCCGGCGCCGTATTCTCGCTGGAAGGCATCAAGCCCTCCGCGCCGAGGCCGGATGATTTCGACACGTTCTGGGCCGCTAAGATCAAGGAACTCAACGCTGCGCCCATCAATGCGGAGCTCGAGCCAGGACAATCGCCAAAGCCCGAGGTCGAGTATTCCAAGATCACGATGGACGGCTTTCGGAACACGAAGATCCAAGGCCAGCTTGTGCGACCG
>CAYQWK010000419.1:4759-5610 GCA_964420805.1 uncultured Bifidobacteriaceae bacterium
AAGCGCGACGGCAAATTCCCCGCCCTCCTCATCGTCCAGTGGGCCGGCGTCTATGGCCTGGACAAGTCTTGGGCCACGCTGCCCGCCGCCGAGGGATTCCTGGTCCTGAACATCTCGGCGCACGACCTGCCGATCGACGAGTCCGCCGAGTTCTACAAGGCGCAATCAGACGGGCCGTTGAAGAATTACACCGCCATCGGCAAGGAGGACCGCGAGAAGAGTTATTTCCTGCGCATGTATCTCTCGGCGTATCGGGCGGCGGACTACCTGACGCAGCGCTCCGATTGGGATGGGAAGAACCTCGTGGTGAGCGGCACCAGCCAGGGCGGGTTGCAGACTCTCATGCTGGCGGGGCTGCATCCGAAAGTAACCGCCGCGATGGCGAATGTCCCTGCCGGCTGCGATCAGACCGGCATCCTCGCCGGCCGTTCCTGCGGCTGGCCCGCGCTGGGCAACTGGCTGCAAGGCGACGAGCAGAAGCAGATTCTCGACGTGGCCCGCTATTACGACGTGGTGAACTTCGCCTCCAACATCAAGTGCCCGATCCTCGTGAGCGCCGGAATGATCGACGAAACCTGTCCGCCCGCCGGAGTCATCGCCGCGGCAAACCAAAGCAAAGGCCCGCGCGAAATTCTCGTGCTGCCACGCAGCGATCATCATGGGCGGGGCAACGCGCAGAAGGCGATGTTCGAGCGGATGGGCGCGTGGCGTCAGGCCGTGCTCAAAGGCCAGCCTCTGCCGCCGAAATAGCGCGCGGTTCCAGCCAACGGGGGCACATCTCACTTTCCTGCAGGTAGCGGTTGTCGCGCTGCGACAACCCCGTCCGCGCAGAGCGGACGGAACGGAGGGCG
>CAYQWK010000420.1:0-3911 GCA_964420805.1 uncultured Bifidobacteriaceae bacterium
CGAACGAAAAACCGGCGTTCGACCAAGCCTGATTGCCTTCAGCGCGGAGGCGCTCCTATTCGCGCTCATCCTGATACTGACGAATCTGCCGCTGCTGGGCGGAACTTGGAATCACCTGCTGGCTTTCTTTCCCACTGCTGTCTTGCAAGGTGAATGGTGGCGTTTGGTAACACATCCGTTCGTTCACATTTCGTGGTACCACTTGCTGCTGGATGGCACCGCGTTCTTCATGCTCCACGCCGAATTGCGGTACTGGTCCTCACGGCGCCGGATCATCGTGATCGCCCTCTCCGCGCTCGGCAGCCTGGCGGGGGCGCTCACGTCACCGGTCACATGGGAGGCGGGATTTGGCGGCCTTTCCGGTGTGGCTCATGGGCTGACAGCGGTGGCGGCGTTGGAAATGATCCGGCGCGAAGATTCGTGGGAGCGCCGGGCCGGCTGGTGCGCGTTCACCCTCGTCCTGGCCAAGGCCACCCTTGAGGCAGTAACCGGGCGGGTCGCGCTCGGGTTTCTGCATTTCGGACTGATGGGCACGCCCGTGGCTGCGTGTCACGCGGGCGGTGTTGCGGGCGGTCTGCTCGCCCTCGCGCTTATGACTGCGCTGACGGGAAACCGGCGAAACCGCAGGTAATTCAGCTCACTCCTTCTTTCGTCCCACACCCCAGATCAGCCAAACGGCCAACGCCACGAGCAGAATAATCCACCAGAGATACCGCAACTCGCGCGCAGCCATCTCGACGAATTCCACCGCCGGCCGGAAGAACAGGAGGAGCAATCCCGCCAGCAGGACCAGAAACACCGCGATGAAGAAGGCACGCCAGCGTGGGTTCATGGCGCCTTCAGTTCCGCGTCTCCCAGCGGCAACAGCAAGCCGGCCGATGTGGCGCGCGATTCAGCCGGGACGACGAGCGGTGATTTCCCGTTCCATTTCTCGACAATCTGGAGCCGCAGAAAAGCCGGGTTCAAGCGCAGCGCCTCTCCGCGCACCTTGATTGCCTCAGCCTCGCCCTTTGCGCGGATGATCACGGTCTGGGCCTCAATCTCGGTCTGCTGCTGGGTGAAACGCGCCTTGGCCGCCTCCTGCTCTGCGACCATCTTCGCCTCGATGGCGTGCTCAAGCTCCGCGGAGAGATCGAGGTTGCGGATGACGATGTCCTCGACCGAGACGATCGCGCCGATCTTCTGCTTGGCCGAGGCGATGGCCGCCTGCTTGATCGCCTCGCGATCCTTTACAATCTGCTCAGCCGTGCGCGTCGCAGTGACTTCCTTGAGCGCCTCCTGCACCCGCGGCGCGACCAGGCTGTCGAATGGATCGCCGGCGAACTGTTTGAAGATCTGCACAACCGAAGTTTCGGGAATCTTGTAGAGCACCCGCAAATCGACCACGACCTGCTGCAAATCAGACGAGAAGCAGTCCGCCTTCAACTTCGCGGTGCGCTGCTGGACGTTCACGAGTTGAATGCGCGTCGCCATCGGAGCCTTCCATCCAAAGCCCTCGGGCAGAAATGAGTCATCCGCCCGGCCCAACGTCACCTTGATGCCGCGCGTGCCCGGCTCAATGACATAGCTGGCCGCGGACATGAGCACGAAGAGCACAAACACCAGCACACCCGCGCCGATGATCTTCCACAAACCCGACGGCAATTGATTAACGGGTGATACGGTTTTGGCGTTGGGGTATGGCATTGGAATTGTTTTTGAGTTCTCGACGGCGTTCCAAATCGGACAAGGGCATCATCACTCCATCTCCGGAGCCGATGATAAGCGGCGCGATCCCGTCCCACCGGTCCACGACCTGAAGTTCCACGAACGAGGGATTGTCCTTCAACGCCTGGCCCCGGATACGGATGGACTCTGCCTCGCCACGGGCCTTGATGACCGCCGTGTCGGCCTCGATCTGCGCGCGCTGCTGCACGTACTTCGAGCGTTGCGCCTCCTGTTCCTGAACCATCTTGGCCTCGATGGCGTGCTCGAGTTCCTTGGTCAGGCGGATGTTCTGAATCACAATGTCCTCGATGACGAGCAGCGTGCCGAGCTTCTTGCGGGCCAGATCAAGGGCGCGGGTCTTGATTTGCTCGCGGTTCTTTACGATCTGCTCGGCGCTTTGCAACGCGGCGACCTCCTTGAGCGCCTCATGAATGCGCGGCGCAACGAGCGACTCGAACGGTTCGCCGAAATAATCCTGGTACAGCTTCACTACCGCGCTCTCCGGGATGCGGTAAAGCACGCGCAGCTCGATGTGAATCTGTTGAAGGTCCGCCGAGTAACATTCCGCCTGGTCCTGCGCCGTCTGCTGGCGGATGGACACCGGCTCGACGCGTGTGATCAATGGTGCTTTGAATCCGAAGCCCTCCTTCTTCGGAACGGGAGTCACCTTGCCCAAGGTGACTTCCACGCCGCGATTGCCTGGATGGACCACGTAGGTGCCGGAGGACGCCATGAGAATGGCGACAAACAGGAGAATCCCCACGCCGATGATCCGCGCCAGTGTGCGTCCGCTCATGCGCGGCAAGCTCGCAGAACGCCGCTGCCATTACAACGGCGGAGTAAGCCGACCCATGCGCAAATTCCGCGTGCATCCGCTGCCGCGCGCTTTCATCCTTGCCGCATGAACACATCGCGCACGATCCACAATGTCGCCTTGTGCGGGTTCATGGGTTCCGGCAAATCCTCCGTCGGGCGCGTGGTTGCGAGCTTGTTGCATTTCACCTTCCTCGACACCGACGCCGTCATCGAATCCCGTGCCGGCAAGACCATCAGCGAAATCTTCTCGCAGGACGGCGAGCCGGCTTTTCGCGCGCTCGAATCGAAGATCGTGCATGAACTCGAATCCCGGACCCGCACCGTGATCTCCACCGGTGGCGGCATGGTCGTGAATCCGCAGAACATGGAAAGCCTCAAGCGTCACGCGCTCGTCGTCTGCCTCTGGGCCACGCCGGAGACGATTCTCTCCCGCGTCAGGTACCAAGGCCACCGTCCGCTGCTCGCGGGGGAAAATCCGCTCGAAAGAATCCGCACCCTGCTCGCCGAGCGCGCCCCGGCTTACAAACAAGCTGACGTACTCATCAGCACCGAGTTCCGCTCCACGCCGGAGATCGCTCAACTGGTGATGAAACACCTCCGCATCGCGCGCCAGCCCAAGCCCGCTCAACAAACTTGAAGGGGGCCGTCACCAACACAGCCGAAACAAAGGCGGCCATTCTCGCCCGCGCCAGGGCGCTTGGCTTCGACGACGCACGCGTCTCCGGTGCCGACGCGCCGGAACATGCCGCGCAATTCGCCGCATGGCTCGCCCAAGGTCGCCACGGCGAGATGGCCTGGCTCGCCCGCAACACCGCCAAACGCATCGAACCCCGGCAGGTGCTCGCCGGCGCGCGCAGCATTATCACCCTCGCTGCCGCCTACAGCGCAGACCGTTTCCCAAGTCCCCTGCCCCGCTCCACCGGCGTCATCGCCCGCTACTCACGGTTCTCCGATTACCATGACGTTCTCGCCGGCCCGCTCAAGGAACTGGCCGCCTTCATCGATGCCGCGGGCAACCCGGGGACGCGCTCGCTTTGGTATGTTGATACCGGCCCGTTACTTGAACGCGATCTGGCGCAACGCGCCGGCCTCGGCTTCATTGGCAAGCACACGAACCTCATCAGCCGCCGCCTCGGCAACTGGTTCTTTCTTGCCGAGATCATCACCACGCTCGAACTCGAACCCGACGCGCCGGAGCGAAACCACTGCGGCACCTGCGCCCGTTGCCTCGCGGCCTGCCCCACGGCGGCCATCACCGCGCCTTTCCAGCTCGATGCCCGCCGTTGCATCTCCTACCTCACCATCGAACTCAAGGGTGCCATCCCCGTCGAACTCCGTCCGCTCATCGGCCAGCGAATCTACGGCTGCGACGATTGCCTCGCGGCGTG
>CAYQWK010000420.1:3921-5601 GCA_964420805.1 uncultured Bifidobacteriaceae bacterium
GAGCCCTTGCTTGCCCGGTGGCTGGGCACCGACTTCGCCCGTGAAGGCACGCTGATGCGTCCGCACGCGCGCGAGGCTCTCTCCACCCCGGACCTGGTCGAACTGCTCGCCCTCGACGACGCCGGGTTCCGCGCCAAGTTCGCCGGAACGCCGCTGCTGCGCACCAAACGGCGCGGGTTGTTGCGCAACGTCTGTGTTGCCCTCGGCAACCTCGGCGCCACCCGCGCCCTGCCGGCGCTCGAACACGCCGCCCGCGATCCCGAACTGCTGATCCGCGAACACGCCGCCTGGGCCATCGACCAGATTCGCGATCGCCGTGCGTGACTCTTGCCGCCCTTCCGGCAAACCCTTCGACAGATTCGGCCGGCGTGTGCTTTCATCGCCGCATGAAGACCACCCGCCGTTCCTTCCTCGCCTCGGCCGCGATCTCCGGAGCCGCCCTGGCCCTCGCCCGCGAAACCGCTTTCGCCGCGCAGAACCCGCGCCCGACGAGTTTTCTCTCCGGCCCTCCGCGCATGAAGCTCGGCACCGTCACTTACAATCTCGCGCAGGATTGGGACGTGCCCACGATCATCAAGAACTGCGAGGCCGCCGGCTTCCAGGGCGTCGAACTGCGCACCAGCCACAAGCACGGCGTCGAGGTTTCGCTGACCAGGCAGCAGCGCGCGGACGTCCGCAAACGCTTCGCCGATTCCAAGGTCGAGTTGATGGGACTCGGCAGCGCGTTCGACTTCCACACCCCGGACCAGCAGAAACTCCGCCGCGACATCGAGGCCACGAAGGAATATGTCGTCCTCGCCGCCGACGTGGGCGCAAGCGGCGTGAAGGTGCGCCCAAACGGCCTGCCGAAAGAAGTGCCCGTCGAGAAAACGCTCGAACAAATCGGCCGCTCCCTGCGCGAACTCGGCGAACATGCCCGCCAGCACGGCCAGGTCATCCGTCTCGAAGTTCATGGCACCGGAACACAATTGCTGCCGAGCATCCGGCGCATCATCGACGTCGCCGATCATTCGTCCGTGGGCGTGTGCTGGAACTCGAACCCGTCCGACCTCGATGACGATGGCTTCGAGCACAATTTCAACCTCGTGAAGAAGAAGATCTTCTCCGTCCACCTGCGCGACCTGTTCCTCGATGACCACCCCTTCCGCAAACTTTTCGCCGCCCTCAATGACTCGGGCTACACCGGCTATTGTCTCGCCGAGATTCCCCAGAGTACCGATCCCGTGCGCGTGATGAAATATTTCCGCGCCCTTTGGCTGGCCTACCAGAACCTGCTGTGACGCCGATGAACAAGAGCCTTCTCCTTTTGCTCACCGCCGCGACCGTCGCCGCCCCGGCCGCGGAAAAGACGAACCGCGCTCCCGCCCTCGACTACGCGCTCGTCGTCACCGGCGAGGAACTCCTTCGCGGCGCGTTCGCGGACGCCCACACCAGCTTCATCACCCGCACGCTTCATCTCCTCGGCGGGCATTGCGTGAGTTCCACCATCGTAGACGACCACCCGGAGGACATCTCAGCCGCGCTGAAATTCGCGACGAAAAAAGCCCGGCTGGTCATTGTCACCGGCGGACTCGGTCCCACGGTCAACGACGTGACTCGCGGCGCCCTCGCAGACTTCACCGGCATCCGGCTGGCCGAGAACACCAACAGCATCGTCGTGGTGCCCACGTTCACGTCGAA
>CAYQWK010000421.1:0-5580 GCA_964420805.1 uncultured Bifidobacteriaceae bacterium
GCGGCCGATGGGGAGAAATTCACCACGCTCGACAAGGCCGAACACAAGCTGGCCAACAACAACCTTCTCATCGCCGATGAGCAGAAGGGCATTGCGCTGGCAGGCGTCATGGGCGGCGCGAACACGGGCATCAACGAGCAGACCGTGGACGTGCTGATCGAGTCCGCGTATTTCCAGCCGTCGAACATCCGGCGCACGAGCAAGGCGCTCGGGTTGCGCACAGACTCCTCCTACCGCTTCGAGCGTGGCTGCGATCCGAACTGGGGCGTGGATTATGCGAGCCGCCGAGCGTGCCAGTTGATTCTCGAGACGGCTGGCGGGCAGCTCGTCGATGGCGTGTTGGATGCCTATCCCGCCAAAATCGAATCGAAAACCATCACGCTGCGGCATGAGAAGGTCGCACAGTTGCTCGGCATCCAACTCCCGCCGGAGCAGATCGAGTGTCACCTTGCCTCGCTGGGCTTGAAGCCCGTGCGCAAGGCCCGGCCCGTGGACGCGGACGTGAAGCCTGAGCCGGTGGCGTTCACCATCCCGACGTTCCGCGTGGACTTGAAGGCCGAGGTGGACTTGATCGAGGAGGTCGCGCGGTTGCACGGGGTGGACAAAATTCCCGGCCCCCCGCCGCGAGGCGCAACGGGCAGCAATGAATTTGACGCCACCCACGACCAGATTGCCGAGGCAAGGCGGTTGCTCGCCGGGATGGGATTGAATGAGGCCTGCGGACAGACGCTCGTGGCCAATGCGGAGTGCGGAACGCGGAGTGCGGAATCAGTCAGGCTCGCCAACCCGCTCAGTTCCGACATGGATGTGTTGAGGCCGTCGCTGTTGCCCGGATTGTTGAATTCGCTGCGGCACAACATCGCGAGAAAAAATCATGACGTGGCGCTGTTCGAGGTCGGCCGCGTTTTTCTGCAAAGCGCGTCCGGAATCACTCCGCCGCGCGGCACGCGGCAGCATCCCGGCGGCATGTTGGAGGAACGCCGCGTGGCCATCGCCATCACCGGGCAGCGCAACCCGCTCTTTTGGAGTGGTGCCGAACGCGATGCAAAGTTCGACGCCGGGGATCTGAAGGGGATGGTGGAGGAATTCCTCGAACAGTTCGGCCTGCGCGGCGTGGGCTTCGCGCGGCGCGCGGACGCGACCGGCCAGTTCATCGATTCCGCCCTCATCACGCTGGGCGGCAAGCTCCCGCTCGGCGAACTCGGGCAGGTTTCGCCGCTGCTGGCCAAACGATACGATCTGCGCGACCCGGTGTTCCTCGCGGAACTGAACCTTGACCAACTCCTGGCGCGGCGGAATTCGGCCAGGTCGTTTAAGGCTCTACCGCAATTCCCAAGCATCCGCCGCGACATCGCCATGCTCGTGCCCGAGGCCACGACGCACGACGCGGTGTTGGGTGCGGCGAAACAGGCGAAGGCGGCGAACCTCGAAACGGTGGAACTATTCGACGTGTTCCGTGGAAAGAACATCCCGGCCGGGCAGAAAAGCATGGCGTATGCCTTCACCTACCGCGCGCCCGACAAGACTCTCACTGACGCCGAGGTGAACGCCGCGCACGAGAAGGTGGTCGAGCAGTGCAGGCGTTCCTTGCAGGCCACGGTCCGGGAATAGCGTGAAGCTCATGGTGAAGATTTGCGGAATCACCCGCGCCGGGGACGCGCTCGCGGCGGCGGCGGCGGGCGCGGACGCGCTGGGGTTCATGTTTTACGAGCCGAGCAAACGCAACATCACGCCCGCGCGGGCGGCGGAAATCATCCGCGCGCTGCCGCCTCACGTCGCCAAAGTCGGTGTGTTCGTGGATGCCTCGGAGGGTTTCATCCGCGACACCATCGCCGCAACCGGCATCGACACGCTGCAATTGCACGGCGGCGAAGCGCCGGAATTCTGCGCGCGCTTCGCACCCATGAACGTCATCAAGGCGTTCCGCGTGCGCAACCACGATTCATTGCGCGAGTGCGCGGATTACCGAGATTTCGCGTGGCTTCTTGACAGCCATGTGGCCGGCGCGCAGGGAGGAACTGGCGTGGCCTTTGATTGGAGCATCGCTGCTGAGGCAGCGCGCCAGCATGAGCGCGTGATCCTGGCCGGCGGATTGAAGGTGGATACGGTTGCGGCGGCGGTGCGGCAGGTCCGCCCTTACGGCGTGGATGTCTCGAGCGGCGTGGAGTCCGCGCCAGGCTTGAAGGACAACGGGAAGTTGCGTGCGTTCATCGAGGCGGCACTGGAAGCCTCGGGGAATTGAACCGCTAAAGCAGTACGATCACGTGCTGGCGGGTTGCGCGTCACTATCGGCGGCAAGCACCTCACCGAGCACAGCGGCAAGTTCCACCGGGTCGTAAGGCTTGGGAACCACACCGAGGAAACCGTGCTCCCGGAAATTCGCCATCACGGGATCATTCGAGTAACCGCTGGAAACGATGGCCTTCACGCCCGGGTCGATCAGGCGCAGTTGCTTTACCGCCTCGGCGCCGCCCATGCCGTCGGGCACGGTAAGGTCCATGATAACGGCAGCAAACGGTTGTCCACGGTCCCGCGCGGTGCGGTACAATGCGACGGCCTCCGCGCCGTCGGCTGCAGTGACGGGCGTGTAGCCCGAACGGGCCAGGAGCATGGTGGCGACCTTGCGGATGGAGGCCTCGTCGTCCATGACCAGAATTCGGCCGGAGCCTTGACGCTGAGCGCGACGGCGCACTTGCGTGGCGGATTCGTTAACCACCCCGGCACTGGCGGGCAGGTAAATGTGGAAGACCGTTCCTTCGCCGGAGACGGATTCAACGCGGATCTGGCCTTCGTGCTTGCGGACGATGGAATAGGCGGAGGCCAGTTCAAGCCCCTGCCCTTGCGTGCGCGGAGAAAAATACGGGTCGAAGATCTTGTTCAACTGATCCGGAGCCATGCCCGCACCGTGATCGCGGATAGAGATGCGGATGTAGCGGCCGGGCTTCAGCAAGGATAACGGATCTCCGGAGAACTCCTGATTGACCGCATGGATGTCGATGCGCGGCTGTTCGGCGGCCGCATGGCGCGCGTACTGGATGAGGTTGTGAACCACCTGCGCCATTTGCGATTCGTCCGCGTTAACCGGCCAAAGGTCGGCGGCGACAAAGAAATGATACTGGATGCCGGTGTTCTGCAGGACAGCCTTTGCGCAGTCGCGAAGGACAGGACCAAGAAGGAGCGGTTTGCGAATGGGCGCGCCTCCCTTGGCAAAAGTGAGCAGCCGCTGCGTGAGGTCGCGCGCGCGCAATGACGCCTTCTCGGCCTCCGCCAGCACGTCGTTCATCTGCTTGGGCATATCCTCGCCCAGCATCCGCGCGAGGGAGAGGTTGCCAAGAATGACGGTCAGGATGTTGTTAAAGTCGTGGGCGATGCCGCCGGCGAGAACGCCGACCGACTCCAACTTGTTCGTGCGCAGCAACTCCGCCTGGATCTTGATCTGTGCGGTGATGTCGCGAAACACGAGCACGGCCCCAATGGTGCGTCCGTCACGGTCAATGATCGGGGCGACGCTTTCCGAAACGGACCGCTCGATACCATCACGGGCCAGCAGAACGTGGGTTTGCCCATGAACGGCTTGTTCCCCGCCGCTGACGGCGCGGCGGATCAGATCGGTCTCATGACCATCGGCCTCCGCCGGGCGTACACGGAAAACGTCGTTTAGCAGTGTTCCAACTGCCTCGGCGCGATTCCAGCCGGTGAGTTGCTCCGCCACTTGGTTGAGCAGCACAATGCGGCCGTGGACATCCGTGGCAATGACGCCATCGGCGATGGACCGAAGCGTGACTGCAAGGACGTCCTTCTCCTTCTCCAGCGCCATTTCCGCATTCTTGAGCAACGTGATGTCGTGTGAGATGCCAATGGTGCCTATGATGTTGCCGTGCTTGTCGCGCAAAGGAAGTTTGCTGGTCAGCATCCAGAGAACACGGCCGTCGAGAAATGTCTCCTTCTCGACCGCGCCGACCAACGGCTGCCCGGAACGAATGACTTCCGCCTCGGCAAGGCGGGAGTCCCGCGCGTGCTCGGCCGTAAAGAAATCAGCGTCCGTCCGGCCGATCACCTCGGAGTATTCGCGCCGCCCGAGTCGCTCGACCACCGAGCGGCCGCAGCGAATGAAGCGCGATTCCCGGTCCTTGAAGTAGATGCCGTCCGGCGAGTTGTCGAGCAGCGCGCGCAGCAGATCGCGCTCGTGGGCGAGTAGATTCTCCGCGATCCGCTGATCGGCAATGGTCCGTTCGAGTTCGCGGTTGGCCGCCTTGAGCCCCTCCTCGGAATTGGCCAGACGGCGGTTGGTACCCTCGGCAACAGACCGGGCGTTCACCTGCTGCCAGGCAATGCCGAATATGAGCAGGCTGAACACCAGACCAATCCCGAGCGCGATCCCGGGCAAATGCTTCTCTGACGCTGCCTCAAAGGGTGGCAGCGAGAAGGCGCGCACGACCAATCGTTCGCCAAACAGCGCGACCTCGTTGGTCGCCGCCCATCGGGCAGTTCGCGGACGTTCCGCCGCGCCGACGAAGCCGAGCCATTGAGCGTCACGCGGATCTGTCTCGTAAAGCACCTCCACGAACATCGAGGCGTCAAAGCGCGTCGCGGCCAGGCTGCGCAGCATCCGCTGGGGCACGAACGAACTGAACACCACTCCTGCCAATGGCGGCGCAGCCTCGTTGCTGCCGCGGCCACGAACCGGCACGTAGGTGACTATTCCTGGTTGCGGATCCGAATCCGCCTGAAACACGGTGCCACCCGAAGCTGTAGGCTGCCCGCCGGCCATGAGCCGCATCAATGCTGCCGCCCGCTGCCGCTCTGCCATGGCATCCCAGCCGTAACTTGTATCGGAGGCGCCGTCGAACGCAGCGCGATATACGGTCGGAAACGACACCGCGCCGGTACTTGCGGGGACAATGGACAGATTGGTGCCCAGCAGTTGTTTCATCCGGAGGGGAAATTCCTCGCGTTCCTCAGCACGCACCAAAGGCGCGTAGCCCAGGGATCGAAGGCCGGGGTTGCGGTTGGCCAGGTCCATTCCAGCCACGAACCGCGTCCATTCATCAGGCGTGACCTCGCTGCTGCACGAAAAAAAGGTGGCTGCCGCGCGCAGGCTTGCTTCGTAGAATTTCAATTCCTCCTGCACATCCGCCGCCACCCGGGCAGCCCGTTCAAAAAAACGCAGCGAATCCCGCTGTTGAAGACTCCTCGCGGCCCTTTGGTACACGATCCCGCACGGCACCAACGCCACCGCCAACACCAGATAAGCAGGCGCGCCCCGGCGCAAATGCGCCCACAGTCGCTGGGAAACTGAACTCATGTTTGCAGGGCCGCGGATCACGCCCTGCGGGACCGCGACCTTGATTCCATGCCGTGCCGGTAGTTCACCACAAAAAAGCCTTTTCGTCGAACACTCTTGCGAGGTCGGTTGTCTGTGGCACAAAAATACGTATTCATGAACTCAGGAATCACAGCCATCAACGACGCGGTGCAAAAGGCCGGGGCCTTCCTCCGGCCATTGACCACCGAGATGGGCCGGGTCGTCGTCGGCCAGAATTATCTCGTCGAACGTCTTGTCATCGGCCTCCTCGGCAA
>CAYQWK010000422.1:0-5579 GCA_964420805.1 uncultured Bifidobacteriaceae bacterium
TGTACGATGTTACTCACTAGAACCTGAATCTAGCGCGTCTGCCAATTCCGCCACGCGGGCTACCTTGATTTTGAGGTACTTACAAACT
This sequence comes from uncultured Bifidobacteriaceae bacterium, assembly GCA_964420805.1. Taxonomy (GTDB): domain Bacteria; phylum Verrucomicrobiota; class Verrucomicrobiia; order Limisphaerales; family SIBH01; genus JANNGC01. The sequence continues at coordinate 89 of CAYQWK010000422.1, forward strand.
CCAGCCCGACACGAATTTGACCGCGTGCTAGTTTTTGTGCTAGAGACAGGCCGTGAAAGCCAGAGCAAGCGGAAGCAATCCGCTGCACACCAACAATCGTCCTGTGCAAGTGCGACAACATCGGCGCGGAACCTACCTGAAGGTCCGCGACGAGCGCAAGCGGCCAATTCGTGGTTTGTGACCCCGGAGGTACCACTGCACAGCCGCGCTGCGGTCCGGTTGCACCCCGCGTCCAGCCCAATACAAGTCGCCCAGTTCCAGTTGCGCCCGGGCGTCCCCCTTTTCCGCCAGTGCTTTCGTGTCGCAAAAGTGTTGGTTGTCAGCGGTGCGCCTCTGTGCGGTAAGCGGAAGGGTTGTGGCGCAAATGAAGGCCATCAAGAAAACCCGCAAAAATGTTGGCGCTTTTCACGGCATGAAAACTAAACGGAGTGGTGGTCTGGGCAAGCATGTTCTATTTCGGTTTGGGACCCAGCATCGGCAATTGAGAGCCGAGAGCGCCATTTCGCTGCAAGAAGCTTGCATGCGTTAGCGACATGTGGGCGCTCAATGGCGATCCAGCTAGCGCCGGGCACCTTCTTGTGGGCGCGTCGCTTTCCAAGGAGCCGGTTTTTGTGAACCCAACCAGCCGTAGTTCACCATTCTCCGTGACTTGATAAGCGGGACTGCCACTCATGCCAGCCAGACAATCCCTCACAGTATCCAGAACCTGTTTGTTTTCCTCATCGTAGAAGACGGCAGCGGAGCGGTTGTTGGTGTCGGTGGCGCAGAAAGGGAGCGCGGCACAACCAAAAGTCACATGTATCCCGGTTACCTTTCGCCGTGCTCTCGGAAAACCCAACGTCGCGATGCAATCGCCCTTCGCAACCTGCGGGATAGGCCATTCTGGAATTTTGAACCAATGCTTTTGGTGTCGAACCGGGATTGCTTTTGGATCGAACTCAAGGACCACGAGGTCCAGATCGCGATCGAAGGCGAGGCGGTGGGCAAGCGGGTTCTTGAAGGCGATTGTGCAATCGCCATCACCCAAATTCACCGCGAGAACCACCTTTGAGTTTCTGTCATACATCGCATCGTACTCGTCCCAGACGTGGCAACAGGTCACGAGAAGGCGTTTCTCTCCCGTGTCGATCAGACTGTACGTTCCAGCAGTCATCGCCGCAGGTAGGGAATCGATGGAGGGGGCGACAATGATCGGCCCGCAATAGCGGACCAGTTCGCTGGAGAGCCATTCAAGTTTGTGTTTCTTGTTCATCGTTCGTCTCGCTTTCGTTGTCGCCCTTCCGGGCCGTTCCTAGACCGCAGATGGCGTGCCAGCCCGTCGTTACTAGTAATTGCTTCGCCATGCGAAACAGTATCCTGACGCGCAACTTTGCGGTAAGACATGCGCAGAGTTGCCATTGAGCAATCAGATGCAGGTCGGCATGCCCGAAGTGAAGAACTCGCGCAGGCGGCCGCGACGGTCGCCACCATTACCCAAACCACTTCACCTACTGGCTGGCCGGCGGCGGCGTGAAGCGCGGCCTCACGCTCGGCGAGTCGGATGAGTTCGGCTTCAACGCCACCAAGGACAAGGTCCACGTCCACGACCTCAACGCAACGATCCTGCACCTGCTCGGCTTAAATCACGAGAAGCTCACCCACCGCTTCCGGGGCCGCGACTTCCGCCTCACCGACGTGCATGGCGAGGTTGTGGAGAAGTTGCTGGCGAAGCGCCCCGCTTCGGCGTGGTTGCGTTGATGAATTCCAAATCGCTTTCACCGGTGGATTCTGTTTCACTCATCGCCGATCAACACATGTTAACCATCCGGAATCGCCTGCTCGGGATTGCCGTCGCCGCCGTGTATCTCCTAGTTGGGTTTTCCAACGGCGTTTCAGCCGCGACCAAGCCCAACGTCATCGTCATCGTGGCCGACGACCTCGGTTGGCGCGATCTCGGCGTGCTCGGTGCGAGCGACTTGAAGACACCGCATCTCGATGCGCTCGCCTCGAATGGCGTGCGCTGCGTGCGCGGCTATGCGACGGCGCCAATTTGCAGTCCGTCGCGCGCGGCGTTGATGACGGGCCGTTACCAGCAGCGGTTCGGACACGAGACGAACCCGGGCACAACCCTCGAACGGCATCCGGTCTTCGGCCTGCCGCCCACCGAATCGACGCTCGGGAACCGGATGAAGGATCTCGGCTACACGACGGGCTGGATTGGCAAGTCGCACCTCGGCGGGGTGACGAATCTCTACCATCCGCTGCTGCGCGGGTTTGACGAGTTCTTCGGCTTCATCGAGAGCCATCACAACTACTTCGACACCAACGTCTATGGAACGAATATCACGGAGTCGCTCGCCGGGCAGGAGGATCCGATTCTGCGTGGCTGGGAACCGGTACGGGAATCGAACTACCTCACGTTCGCCTTCGCACGCGAATGCACGAACTTCATCGCCCGGCAGACGAACGGACCGTTCTTTCTCTACGCGCCCTTCAACGCCACGCACTTCCCGCTTCAGGCCCCCTCGAATCTCCTCGCGCGGTTTTCGACCAACACCTTTGGCAACAACCAGAACCGCTACACCAACGCCGCCGTGCTTGCCGGACTGGACGACGCGGTGGGCGGGATCGTGGCGCAACTCCGCGCCATGAAAATCGAGTCGAACACGCTCATCTTCTTCACCAGCGACAATGGCGGCGCGACGAACTTCGGTTCCATCAACGCGCCGTTGCGCGGCACCAAGACGGACCTCTACGAAGGGGGCGTCCGCGTGCCGTTCCTCGTGTCGTGGCCGGGGCATCTCGCGACGAATCAGGTCTTCACGAATGCGGTGAGCGCGCTCGACATCCTGCCCACGGCTGTCGCGGCGGCGGGCGGTTCGCTGCCTGCGGCGTGGCAGCTTGATGGCGTGAACCTCCTTCCTCATCTCGCCACGAACGGGGTTCCACATCCGCGTCTTTTCTGGCGTGTCGAGACGGACGGCATCAATCCGGCCAACGACGACGACGTGAAGGACGGAGAACGTGCGGTGCTGGAAGGCAATTGGAAACTCGTGAAGCCGACCGTCGAGGAAACCTGGGAGCTTTACAACCTCGCCTCCGACCCTGGCGAGGCGACCAACGTGGCAGCGGCGAATCCCAACGTGGTGCAGCGGCTTGTGGCCGCGTACGACGACTGGAACGGCCAGCTCGCCCGCCCGAACTACGCGCGCAACAAGGTGAAGTTCGCCACGCTGGAGTTCGTGCGCGAGGACATCGCGCTTGGGGCGACCAATCTCATCCTTCCCACCGTGCCGCCGGTTTTTCCAACACCGCCGGTACTGATCACGGATGAAGCCGGTTCGCGCACGGACGAGTCACCCTTCCTCGCTCCGGAGTTCAACAATGAGCTGTGCTTCGCCGCGGTGGTGAACCACACGGCCATCGCGATCTATCGGGACCTGCACGACAACACCAACGGCTGGTTCCGCCGCGTGGCCACGCTCACGCCACCGACGAACACCACGCAGCCTTACCTGTACTCGATGCGCCCGGTCAGCGGGCAGCGCGGCTTCAACGGCGTGAGTTATTTCACGGCGGCCGCGTTCGAGAACGACAATCCATCCGATCCGGGCGACTCCGGCGTCTGGCTTTTTGGGTTCGGGCCATCAACGAACAATCTGGTGACCCGGCGTCTGGACGAAGGCGCGGCGGAAACGAACCGGTACGCCGGACGTCGTGATCCGTTCACGGTTCTCGGCGCTCGCGAAGTATTCTGCTATTACACCAACGACAACAGCGGCGTTCACTTCGCAAAGACCGGCCTGAAGCGGCCGGACTCGTTCGATCCCGCGAGCGGTTTCACATCGCTGCAATTCACGCGCAGCTTCACCGCCGGGACAAACGACGGGGCCGGCCGCCGGATGGGCGGCACCGAGACGCGTCAACTCGTGGCGCATGACGGCAGGCTGTTTGCCGGAACCGGCGTGCGGCGCTTCGATCCGTATCCGCAAACTACGAACGATTTCTCCACCAACTGGACCGGCGCGCAAATTCTGGTGAAGGACTCGGCGACGAACGACTGGCGCGTGGATGCGCTCGCGCCGCCCATCTTCCTGGCGCACCTGCAAGTCGATGCGCTGGAGAGTGTGACCTTCACCACGCGCGCCAACGGCCAGCCGTTGGCCAACGCGGTCAACCTGCTGGTCGCCGGGCTGACGGATTTCAATACCAACGGCGCGACTGTGGCGAGCGTGCGCACACGGCTGCCCGGCCCGTCCGGCGGTTGGGAGCACTCGACCGTGGTGACATCGACCGCGCCCGCAAACGTGATCTCCTTTGGCTCACACGTGGATTTGACGAACGGAACGCATTTCATCTTTGCCGGCCTGGAGAACGGCGAGATTTATCGTGGCGTGCTGAACTCGAATGCTTCCGGACTCATCTCGTGGGTTTACACCAATCGCGAGCTGGCCGGCGGCGGGCCGGTCACCTCGTTCGCGGATTGCAACCGCCGTCTTTACGCCGTGAGCGGGCTGCTTCAGACGAACGCGAACTCCGTCGTGAGCGGCGGGCTGTTTGTCCGCGTGGACGGCTCGAACGTCTGGAAGCGCATCTACCAGTGGCACGCGCCCGCCGATGTCTCCGCCGCGCCGCAAGACCAGCGTCTCGCGCTCGGCCTTACGACGGCGCCGAACCCGGATGGTTCCAGCAACGGTGTGCTGCTGCTCTGCCGCGCGTGGCCGGGCTTGATCGAGCGCGTGGATCCGGCGGCAGCTCACGCCGTGACGGTGGAACTCGACGTGCGCGATTATTTCGCGCGCCGCTGGCAGGACAACCGCGTGCGAGGCAGCAACGTGACTATTGGCTACACCGGCTTCACCGCGGCGACCAATCCCGTGACCGGCGAAGCGGTCGCGCTTGTGGGTGTGTGGATCGAGCATCCCGACACCGCCGCGCCGCCGTTTCGCGGCACGCACTTCCTCATCCGCCACCTTGACGGCACCTACGAGGCTGCCGATGTGGCGAACGACTGGCCGGCTGGTGCGCTTCGCGCCACGCGGTGCATCGCCGCGTCTCCCTTCGCGGAGGACCGCGGCGGCGCGTTCTACTTCGGCGGGTTTGACACCGGCGACGATTCCTCGACCAACACCGCCTGGATGCTGCGCGGTAAGTGGACGGCGTGGCCGCGCCTTGAAATCACGCGTCCCGATTCATCGTCGCTGCAACTCACCTGGCCCGTGACTGGCACGAACTGGGCGCTTGAATCCAGCACCAACCTCTCCGCGACTCTCAACTGGCAGGCCATGCCCGGCAGGCCCACGCGCTCGCTTACAAACGAGACGCGGAGCGCGGAAATGAATTCGCCCGCGACGCTGTATCGGCTGCGCCGGCCGTGACGCACTGAATCGGCCTTGGCGGCGGAAGAATTTTGCGATCAACCTGAGTGTTCTGGCTACAGATGGACGCGTCTCAGTCTCTTGCCGGTAGTGGTTGTCGCGCTGCGACAACCCCGTCCGCGCAGAGCGGACGG
>CAYQWK010000423.1:0-5576 GCA_964420805.1 uncultured Bifidobacteriaceae bacterium
GAGCTGGTGCTTGGCCGCGGCGACGACCTTCTCGAGGTCGGGCTTCAATTCGGTCACGCCGAGGTCTTCAAGTTCCTCGGAGACCATTTCGCTGTAACCGATGATGGCGTTGAGCGGCGTGCGCAGCTCGTGGCTCATGTTGGCGAGGAACTGGCTCTTCGCCTTGTTCGCGCCTTCCGCCGCTTCCTTTGCCTCCTCGGCGGCGGCCTTCGCGTCCTCGGCGGCGGTGCGGGCCTTTTGTTCCTCGGTGAACAACTGCTCGCGCAGCTTCTCGGCCTCGCGACGTTTGCGCGCATACTGAAGCCGCGCGAACACGGCCCAGCCAAGCAGTCCAAGTACGCCGCAGCCGGCGGGGATCATGATCTTCGCGTTCGCGTGCCACGGCAGCACGACCTGGATTGTGGCGAGCACGGGCTTCGAGTAATTCAAATCGCGGTCGATGAACTGCACCGCCACCGTCCACGAGCCGGGTTCCGGGAAGATCCACTCGAGATGAGACTGTGCTTCCGGAGCCTGCCAGTTTTGCGGAAGGTCGCTCTCGCCCTTCACGCCCTTGACCACCTGCCAGCGGAATTGCCGCTTGCCGGGAGCGGTGTCGAAATCAATCACGCCAAAATTGAACGTCACGCGTTGGGCCACGGTCACTGCGGGCAGCCTGACAAGATCGGTGTATTCGCGATCCGTGAGCACGGAGAGCAGGGGGGGGCGCGGTGTGGTTTTGCGCGGCATGTAGCGAGCCAGCCCGCGGTTCCAAAATCCAAGCCACACGCTGCCGTCGGGGGCTCGATGGACGCGGTTCACCGCGTTCTCCGGCAGGCCGTCGCGCTCGTCGAGCTTCGTCCATGCCGTGCCGTCGGTGAAGAACACGCCCTCGGCCGTGGCAAACCACATCCTGCCTTGCGCGTCGCGCGTCATGTCAAAGCACCGCACGGTGTTCAAGCGCGCGTTGTTGGTCGGCCACGGCATGAATTTGTCGCCGGCGAAACGGACCACGCCCTCCATGGTCGCCACGAGCAGGGAACCGTCATCAAGCGGCATCAGGTTTCGAACCTCTGCGTCGGGAAGTCCGTTCGTGGCGGGGAACACGGCCGCCTTGATTCCGTCATGTCGCGCAAGTTGGCCTTCGTGGGTGACGAACCACACGGCGCCATCGGCGGCGGCGCGGGAAAGCCGGGCCGGGCCGAGGGATTTTGCGGCGGCAACATTGGTGGCCGAGCCGGGGTTTTTCATGGTGCCGAACCAGAGTTGACCGGACTTGGCACGGGCCAGAGTGGCCGCCGCGGCGGAGTTCTCGACGGTCTCGAAACGCCCGGGATCGCCCGGCGTGGACGAGGGCGTGTAACGGCTCACTGCGGCCCGGATGTCGCCTACGAGCATCGATCCATCCTTCTCGGCGAGCAGGCAGCTCACGCCCATGCCCAGCAGGCCGTCTTCGCGCGTGACCTTTGAAATCCGCCGGCCGTCGAAGCTGGAGAGTTTCCCGGCCGTTTCGCCGACCTGGAACCAAACATTTCCGTCGCCGGTCGAGGCGATGCTCCAGATCAGTCCGGCGTCGAGGCCATCGCGCTCATCGAAGCGTGTGAGGCTGCGGTCGTCGAAGCGGACTACGCCCGCGGGGGTCGCTGCCCACATCTGGCCGCGCGAGTCGAACTGCAACGCTAGGATCGAGGCCACGGGCAGGCCGTCCGCGAGCGAGTAGTTCACAAACGCATTTCCGTCGAAACGCGAGAAGCCTCCACCCGCCGTCGCGAACCACATCGCGCCGTCTGCGTCCTGCGCGACGCCGGTCACGCGGTTGTCCGCCAGCCCATCCGCGACGGTGAAGCGCACAGGCGCATTTGTGCCGGTCAGGCGATGCACGCCATCCTGCGCGGTGGTAAGCCAGACCGTTCCGTCCCGCGCGGCGAAGATCGCCGTGATGGTGCGGTTGGAGAGAATTCCCGCGGTACGCGGTTCGTGACGAAACGCGCCGTTGGTGTGGCCGACCCAGAGCGCGCCGGCGGTGTCCAGTCCGAGCGCGGTGATTTCGCCACTGAAGAGCGCCGCTTTGTTCGAACCGGTCGCGACAAAGGGCTTTGGCCCGTTGGCCCCGCCGGCGTCGAGATAAGCCAGGCCGCCGCGTGTGCCGACCCAGAGCCGCGCGTTGCGGTCGCGCACGAGTGCGGTCACTCCGTCGGCCGGCAAACCGTGCGCGGTGGTGAACGTGGTGAAATGGGGCTGGCCGTCTTTCAACTCCTGCCGGCAAAGCCCTGCCGTGGTACCGAACCACATCGAGCCATCGGGCGTTTGCGCGATGCAGGTCACACGACCGTCGGGCAGTCCCTTGCGCCGCACGAAGTTCGAAAAGCGGTCGCCATCGAAGCGCGAAACACCGTCGTTCGCGCCGAACCACATTGCGCCGTCCGTTGCCTCGAAGACGCACGCCAGCGAATCATCCACCAGCCCGTTCAGATGCGAGTAAGAACTCCACTGCCCCTTCTTGAACGGCCGGATGCGGAAGTCGATCTCGGCCAGCGGCTTCTCCCGGTCGACGGTGATCACGCGGCCGTCATCGAACTCGACGAGCCTTCCTCGTGTCTGTGCGCGTAGTGTGTAGTCTCCCGGCAGCATCTCGGGGAAACGGAAACGTCCTTTCGCGTCCGTCACCGTTGTGATGGGAGGCAGTGCGGGCGAACGATGTGATAGCACTCGGGTGGGAACGACTTCCTTTGTAAAGGCTGGTGTGGACCACGCCAGACGGCAGCCTTCGCGCCCTCCGCCGTTGAACAATTCCAGCCTCAACTCGTGCTCGCCGACCGTTAGTTCGATCGGGGCGCTCTTTTCGACCGGCACGGCGTCGCCGGCGGCCCGGGCGGTCTCGACCAGTTGCTGGCCGTCGATGAAGAGCCGCGCCGCGTCGTCGGCCGTGAGGTGAAACGAATACGTGTCAGCCGTGGAAATCTTCAGCTTGCCCGTCCAACGCGCGGCGAAGGAGTTACGGTCGGCGATGACCGTGTTCATGCCGAAAGGAAAATCCACCGTGGGATGTACCCGGCGCAAATCCGGCTTGTCTGCCTGGGCGGGGAAATTTGTCGTTCCTGCCCTGAAGAAGAACTCGGCCAGCAACCCAGGGCGCACGGGCGGCTGGTCTTCCTCGAAGTAGGGCACCGCCTGCACGACTACGGTCGGAATCGGGCTGCCATCCGGCGCCAGCACCAGGCCGGAGAGCGGCGTGGCGTCGCGCACGGTGAGGTTGAAGATTTGCGTGCCTTCGCGAATGACGATGTTCGTCGGAACGGCTGAAAGTTCGCGGTAGGTCGCTGTGAGACGCCATGGATCGCGAGGAACCCGGGTGGCGAGAAAGTAGTTTCCTGCCGCGTCTGTCTTGAGATCGACCGGTTCGCCATCGCTGCCGCCGAGACGCACCGTGGCCTCGCGCAACGCGCGTCCGTCGGCATCCGTTACCGCGCCGGAGATGTTGGCCCATTGCACAATCTGATCAATGGAAGCGGGCACTTCGCCGGGGATGACCTGCGAATCGCCGTAGAGCCGGCCGTTGAATCTGTTCGGGCTGACGTCGCGCACCGGCTCGGCCGGGTCGTCGAAATTCCACAAGCAGACCAGGCCGTCCTCCCGGCCGGTCAGGCGCTTGAACATGTTCGAGCGGATTTCGCCCGCGCTCCGCTCGACGGCCCAGACGCGCACCTCGTCCATCGCGCCATGAAAGGTACGTTCCGCGGCGCCCAGCGTGTTAAAGCGGCTGGCCCCGCTGGCGTCGAAGCTGGCGCGCTCGGCACGGCTGGCAACAAGAACGCCGTTCAGAAACAGCTTCATACCGCCCGGCCCGGACACGGCGGCGACGTGGACCCATTCGTTCGTGCGCAGGGCGCGTGGTACGTGCAGGAAGTTCTGCGCTCCGGAGAACGTGACGAACCCAAGGTCGCCGTCATCGCCGAGGTTGGCGATGGCCAACTCGCGATTCGTCTCGCCGGCGCGGAAGAACGCCGAGAAACGGTTGAACGAACTCCAGCGCAACCAGCCTTCCACGGTGCCTTCATTGAGCGAGGCAAAGATGTGCTGTGGCAGTTGCACCGTGCTGCCGGGCTGGCCGTCGAGCTCAAGCACACGGTTCGCGGTGGCGGTGGCCGCGGGCGGATCACCGGCCGGCAGGCGCACCAACGCATTGGTGATGGCGGAACCGGCAGCGATTTCCAACGCCTTGCCGTTCTCGAACAACACAGGTTCATTGGGCGCGGCGGCGCGGAGTTGGTATGAACCATCGGCGAGGCCGCGCAGCACGAATTCTCCGCGCGCGTCGCTCAGGAATTGGGTGACGACCGTCGAACCGGCTGCGTCGAGCAATTCGAGCTTCACGCCCCGGCGCGGTTGGTTGTCCAAGCCGCGCACGGAGCCCGCCAGACGAACGGGTTCCCGACGCCCGGTCGCGACGCGGTTTTCTGGGGGACGTGGGTTGGCGGCGGGGTCGGCGTGCAAAGACGAAGGCATCACCGCCGCGAGCAACGAAAGGCCCGCCACGATTCCACGCCGCGTCCACGATTGGATCATCATGATGGGAATGGTCCTGCGCGGGATCTTTTGCGCTTGTCCTTCTTCAGCCCGCCGCAGGCACGGGCGAACCGTATGGACTGCCGGGATGCGGAACAAACAAAAACCGGCGACTGAAGAAACAAAACGGGCGGACGTTTCCGTCCGCCCGTGGCAAATGAGATCAAGCCGGGCTTACGCCTTGATAAGCGTGGCACCGGGCTTGGCGGCGAGGGCGGCTTTGGCCGTCTCGACCAATGCGTTGAAGCCGGCGGTGTCCTGCGCGGCGATGTCGGCGATGACCTTGCGGTCCAGCGCGCACTTGGCGGCCTTGAGGCCCTCAATGAAACGGCTGTAGGTAAGCCCTGCATCACGGACGGCCGCGTTGATGCGTGCCTGCCAGAGGTAGCGGAAGTTGCGCTTGCGCGTCTTGCGGTCGCGATAAGCGTACTGCCGGCCGTGGTCCACGGCGTCCGAGGCGTACCGGTAAAGTTTCGAGCGCTTGAGGCGGAAGCCTTTGGCCGCGCGGATCATCCGTGTGCGGCGTTTGCGGGAGGCTGGGGCGTTGGTAACTCGCATGGTCTAGGAAATTTTGAACGTTGGCAGTTGAGAATTGATGACGGTCAGCGCGTGAACGGGAGGTTCTGCTTGATGCGATACTCGTCGGTCTTGTCGGTCACGACTGTTCCACCAAGGCCACGACGGCGCTTGGCATTCTTGGTTTGCAGCAAGTGACGCTTGCCGGCGCGAGAGCGCAGTACCTTGCCGGTGCCGGTGATTTTGAACCGCTTGGCAACGGACTTCTTCGTTTTGATTCCCTTCGGGCGACGCATAAATGTTCAGCTTTCTTTGAAAAAGAGGGCGGAATATAGGAGCCGAGTACGGGGGGGGCAAGAGGTATTTTTCGGCCAGCAGGTTGTCGGGCGCATCTCAATTTCTAGACAGGTCTGTTGGGGCGGAGTGAGGGAATAGGGCTGGCCATCTGCGATTGCGCCAAAATGTTTCCAAGCACATCAGGGCTTCATCTCCCTCGCGGGTCCAGAACTGTCCGG
>CAYQWK010000424.1:0-5552 GCA_964420805.1 uncultured Bifidobacteriaceae bacterium
GTTCAAGCGCACCAATGGCGTGCGGCCAACGGTTTCGACGATGTTGTTGTAGATGCGACCCATAAATTGAGAATCCTTTCTGCGTTCAGTCTTGTTCGGGGCGATATTGGCGGAAGCGAGAACACCGGCAAGGCTTTTCACGGTTGATGCGCGCAGAAGGGCCGCCCGTGAAGCCACCCTTGCGTATTGAAGATTCTAAGATTGAAACCACCCAATGCGACTCAACCGGGATATTGCCCCGAGATGTAGCTCTCCAACTGGTCAATGGCGACCGTCTGGACGCGAATAATCCAGTTCACAAGGTCGCCAATAGACACAATTCCCACCAACTCCTCGCCATCCAGAACCGGCAGGTGACGGATCCGGTTTTCTGACATCAATCTCATGCAGGACTCGATGGAATCTTCTGGTGTGGTGACAATCAGACGGTTGGTGACCACCTCGCTCACCTGCGTCTCCCGGGAAGTGCGCCCGTGCAGGATCATCTTTCGCGTATAGTCGCGCTCCGTGAAGACGCCTTCGAGCTGGCCGGCCTTGGTAACAATCAATGCCCCGACGTTTTTTTCAGCCATCAACTGGATGGCCTCGTAAACCGTGGTATGCGCCTCGACGCTCCAAACCTGCGAACCTTTGGATTTCAGTATCGCACCAATGTTGTCAGTGATTCTCATGCGCGAACCTTTTCGTTTCTCGGGGTGACTTGCCTACTGATTACGCTTCGATTCAGGCTTGGGCAAACGAAATGTCGGCCCAAACCCGGTATTTCCAACCCGTTTCCGTCAACTGGCCAAAATCTTGTCGAGCACCGCCACGAACTCCTTGAGGCTCTCCGCGTCCTTGGTCTGTGAGCCGGGTTGCTCGGTGATAGCCCAGCCCGTGAGGCCGGCCTTGTCGATCTCGGCCATGACCACCGGCCAGTTGTTGTCGCCTTCCATCAACTTCACGCCAAAGCCCTTGCCCTTGACGCTGTAGTCTTTGATGTGCAGGGCGAAGATCTGTTTGCCCAGCACGCGGATCCATTCCTCGGACGGGCCATACTTCACCATGTTGCCAATGTCGAAGTGCCAGCCCACCAGCGGATGGTTGATCGCGGCGAGATAATCCTTCGCCTGCGACGGCTTTAGGATGAAGTTGTTCCAGACGTTCTCGATCGCGATCTTCACGCCGGTTTCCTCCGCCAACGGCAGAGCCGCCTTGATTCCCGCGATCGAGCGTTCCCAGCATTGTTCGTAGGTCACTTCCTTGTTCACCACGCCGGGGACTAGCAGGATCGAGGGCGCGCCATATCGCTTCGCGTCGCGGATAGTCTGCTTGAGGGCGTCGATGCCCTCGTTGCGAACCTTCTCGTCGGGATGCGAGAGCGGCTTGCCCCAGTGACGGCTTCCGCAAACGCTCGCGGCCTTGAGCCCGGTTTCCTCGTATGCCCGCACAACCTCGTCCTGGTTCATGTGGCTCGACGCCTCCACCCCCTCGAACCCGGCGGCCTTCAAGGCGCGGAACTTCTCCAACACGGTGCCCTTATAGCCTATGGTGTCATACATGATCGCCTTCTTGAGCGAACGCTTCTTTCCTTCGGCGGCGAAAAGCGAAGGGACCGCGATGAACGAAGGCGCAAGCGCCGCACCCGCGAAGAGGGTCGCGCTGGTGCGAATGAACTGACGGCGTGATGTCTTCATGGTCATTACTTCTGGTGAATCAGATGAAACGGGTCTTGCCGGGAATTGCCATCTCGGGCATCGGCACCGTGGCGTTGAGGTCCGTGACGTTGGGCACCAACTGCTCGTTCGAGGTCATCGCCTGTTCCCAGGTGATTTCCTGGCCGGTGTAAGCCGCCATTCGGCCCATGATCGCCAGCATCGTGCTGTACGCCATTCGCACGCCGTCATTGATCGGTTTGCCCGCGCGGATTGAGGCGAACAACTCGTCGTGCTCAACCTGGTACATGTCCTTCTCCGCCCCGCCGCGTTTCCAGTCCGAGCCGCCGGAGAACGCCACTGCGGGACCGCGCCCGCCAATTATGCCGTTGCCCTTGGTGCCGATGATGTAATCGCGCGTCTCCGAATAGCAGCCGGGAATCTGCCGGTGGACAACGAACCCGCGCACTCCGCCGGCGTACTCGTAATTCACCGCGATGTGATCGTAGATGTTGCCCTCGTTGTTCGGCCGCTGACGTCCGCCCACGGCGGTGCATTTGAGCGGCGGCACGTCTTTCATCGCCCACGCCAGCTTGTCCACGCTGTGAACGCCCTGCTCGACAAGTCCGTCGCCGGAGAGCCAGGTGAAGTTGTACCAGTTGCGCACCTGCCATTCGAGGTTGCTCATCCCGGCGGGACGACTGCCCGCGGTCGGCATCGGCTTTACCGGGCCGGCCAGATAAGTGTGGTAAAGCGCCCGCACGTCGCCAATCGCGCCCTCGTGCAACTTCTGGAAGAACTCGCGGCGCGCATAATCGTAGCGCCAGCAAAAGCCCGCCACGATCGCGAGCTGCTTCTTCTTCGCCTCCTCGACCGACGCCAGGATCGACCGCACGCCCGGCGCGTCCGTCGCCATCGGCTTCTCGCAGAAGATGTGCTTGCCCGCCGCCACCGCCGCCTTGAGATGGGCCGGGCGGAATCCGGGCGGTGAGGCCAGCACCACCAGGTCCACGCCGCTGTCGATCAGCTTTTGATACGCATCGAGTCCGACGAACTTCTTCGTGTCCTCGACCTCCACTTTGCCACCGACCTCCGAGTCGCCCTTCAATGTCTTCAACGCGCCCTGCACCTGGCTTTCAAAGGCATCGGCCAAAGCCACCAGTTTCACGTTCTTGTCTGCATTCAGCGCCTGCTTGGCCGCGCCCGTACCGCGCCCGCCGCAACCCACCAGGCCCACGCGGATCGTGTCTCCGGGCGAGAGCGTTGCCGCGCGCCCGGTCAGGACAAACGGGGCGGCAATTGATGCGGCGGTGATGACACCGGAGGTTTTCAGAAACTCGCGACGCGAGGCGGTTGGCGTGATTTGGTTCATAGAGATTTTAGGGACGACGCGGCGGACTATTTCATCAAAGAATTTTGCCGACAAGCGCTGCGTTCCAATCCGGCCGCTTCAAGCACGACGAAGAACCCGCTCCTCCGTACGCAACTCTGCCAGCAGGTCGATGACCCTCGCCGAGAAACCCGGCAACACAAACTCCGGTGCCACCTCCGCCAATGGCGCGAGCACGAACTTCCGCAAATGCGCCCGCGGGTGCGGCAAAATCAACCGCTCCGTGGCGCGCGTCTCCACACCGAACGCGATCAGGTCAAGATCCAGCGGCCGGGCCTCGTTCAGGACAGCCTTGGGCCGACGTCCGAATTCTCGCTCCAAAGCTTGAAGCCCATCGAGCAATGCCTCCGGCGTGAGGCCCGTGCGCGGCACCAGCGCCACGGCCGCGTTCACGAACGATGGCGAACCCGGCGGGCAATCCACCGGCGCGCTTTCCCAAAGCGAGGAGCGGCGCGACGGCTCCGCGCAAAACACCTCCAACCGCGCCATCGCCTGAAGAACCAGCGCGGCGGAATCACCGAGGTTCGAGCCGAGGGCAACGAGTACGAGGTCGCTCATTGGCCCACGCTGTCAAACCACCGCAGCCCGCCCGGCAGTTCAGTCGTGGCGTACTCGACATGCAGAATCCGCCTATGCCGGGGCGCGACCGCGGGAGACGATGCGTGCAGGAGCAATGGGCGCATGACCAGCACATCCCCGACTTTCGCCGCGCAACTCAGCACCGGCCGCGTCGTCCGCCACTTTTCGATTTCCTCCGCGGTCAGACGGCCGCGAGCGTGGGAACCAGGAATGACGCGCAAGGCGCCGTTGCGCTCATCGCAATCATCCAAATGCAGACGAATGGTGATCATCTCCTCCAGCAGCGATGCCGGCGGTTGAACGTGAACGATCCCGTCCTTCTCCGACCATGGCCCAAACCCGGACACCTCAATTCGTTCCTCCACCGCGATCGTCACGTCCTGATGCCAGGCCACGCGCCAGTTGGCTCCAGGCGTCTTGTCGAAAAGAATTCCTCGCACCGCGAACACCTCGCGACCCGTCAGGCTGGAAAGGAGATTCCGCACCTTCGACGACGAAGCAAATTCAGCCACCGCCGCCGAGCGGCGCAGGATGTTCCGCCATCCCGCCGCTGCACTTGATTGGAGCGCCTCCGCGGCGGCGAGAAGCCCGGTAAGTTCGGCCGCCTCCGCGAACTGCCACGCCCAGACAAACCCGTCGCGGTTCAACAATGCCGTTGCGGACGCCTCGCCCGCGTTCCTGCTCCGAATTCCGCGATTCGCATTCACTTCAACCCCAGCACATCCTGCATGTCATACAAGCCGGGCTTCTGTTTCACCACCCATTGCGCCGCGCGCAACGCGCCGTTGGCGAACGTCTCGCGGCTCGATGCCTTGTGGGTCAGTTCCACCCGCTCGCCGTTGGCGGCGAAAATGACGGTATGATCCCCCACCACATCGCCGCCGCGCAGCGCGTGGATGCCGATCTCGCCGGCGGTGCGCTCGCCAGTGATGCCTTTGCGCCCGTGGCGAAGGGCTTCCTCCAACTGCACCTTGCGCACGTCGGCCAGGATTTCCAGCAACGTGGTGGCGGTGCCGCTTGGCGCGTCCTTCTTGAGCCGGTGATGCATCTCGACCACTTCAAGATCGAAGCCGGGGCCGAGGATTTCCGCCGCCTTGCGTGTGAGCCAGAACAGCGTGTTCACGCCGGTCGAATAGTTCGAAGCCCAGACGATGGGAACCTGCGATTGGAGCGCGGCGATCTGCGTCTTCTCGTCCGCCTTATGCCCGGTGGTGCCAATGACCAGGGCCTTTTTGTGCTGCGCGCAAAGCCGGGCCACGCCGAGCGTCGCGTCGTGGAAGCTGAAGTCGATCACGGCATCGCACTGCGCGATGATCCTGCCGAGGTCATCCCCCATGTCGATCTGGCCGACGATTTGAAGTTCAGGAATGCGAGAAGCGCAAAGAACAAGCGCCTGGCCCATGCGGCCCTTGGAACCGGTGATGATGATGCGTGTCATGTCAGTTTAGCGGGCATGAAAGTGAACGAGCATCCGGGGCGGTGAAAGAAAAACGTTGCACCCAAAACGTGCCCCCGGCGGGACGCCGGGGATCACGACCAACGCATGAGCGAAACAACGAGCAACACGGATCAGGCCGGAACCAGGGCGCCTACCGGGAAATCGCCGGCACTGCAAAAACCCGCGTAGCGGCGTCTCGGCAGAGCGCCGCAAATCGAAGGAAGAAGATCGTGGTCGTCTTCCAACCCGCCGCTACGCCGATATGTTCCGGCGAACCCACCGTCATTTGAACTGCAGTGACAAAGCGGAGCGGCGACACCGCATTGGTGCGCGCGATGCCGGCGGGAATTTTCAACGCGCCCGGCCCGTGCCAAAGCGCCAGAGGTCTGGCGCACTCCACGACGCTATCGCGCGGACCAGACACACGGCGGACGCGACAGCGTCCCGGAGTGCGGCGGCCCTCCGCCGCTTTCCCAAGGCGCGCCGGCATCCCGATGGAATCCTGACGGCT
>CAYQWK010000425.1:0-5536 GCA_964420805.1 uncultured Bifidobacteriaceae bacterium
TCGCGCATTACGTCGCGGACAAACCGGAAGGGCCGTTCCGTTTCCAGGAGGTCGTGCTCAAGGGCAGCGGGCGAACCGGTGAATGGGATGCGTTCGCGCCGCACAACCCGGAGATTCAACACTTCGGCAACACGTTCGCACTGTGCTACATCGCGAACAGCGACTTCCGGCAGCCGCCGCATCCGTTGAACCAGCAAGTCGGCATGGTCGTCGCCGACAGCGTGAATGGTCCGTGGCGCAAGGCGGGCAAGGACGGATTGATCCTCGGCCCGTCGGCTGACCCCAAGCATTTCACGCATGGCAAACAGGTCGTGAATCCGGCGTTGCTCAAGGTCGGCGACAAATTCCATCTCTACTTCAAGACCGGCGGTCAGGTGCGCGGCACAACCGTTTATGGCTTGGCAATCGCCGACCAACTCACCGGCCCGTATCGCCTGTTGGACGAACCGCTCACGAGCAAGGACGTGACCATTGAGGACGGCTCCGCTTTCCAATGGGACGGCAAGGTCTGCCTGCTCACCACCGACAATCACGGCAAAGTCACCGGCCTTCGCGGCGGCGGCGCACTGTGGATTTCCAACGACGGCATCCACTTCAACCCGGAGTGGACGCAACTCGGCTTTGATCTCATTCCACGCTATTTCGCCGGCTACGATCCCGCCCGCGTGAAGAAGGTCTATGGCGGCGATCCAAAATTCGAACGCCCGAAAGTGCTCTGCGTGGATGGCCGCCCCGCCTGGCTCTACGCGCCTTCCGGCTGGAACGTCACCGGCGGCCAGCGCACCGTGAGCCATGTGCTGAAGGTCAATCTCCAGCCGGGCGACGGGCCTCTGAGCAATGCAAGGTAATCGGCAGTCGAAAGCCAACACCGCCATGTCAATTGGCAGTGCGATGCCAGATGCGAACGCTCCCGCCTCTCGGATGTATTTTCACAACCCGCGAATATATCCCAACGTCGTTGTGCACCACGCGGAGTCTGGAATTCCTTTGCAATCGATAATGCACCCACCGCAGATACACCCTTCCCAATACCCTCAACCCTCAACCTGGATTCACTCGCCCAAATGACAACTCTGACACAACGAATCGGTTTCCACCAAGTCTTGAGCGCGGGAATACGCGGGGCTGGCCGCAAAATCAAACAGCACGCTTCGCCACCTCTGCGCAAAATGGCTCGCGTCATTACCGCCGCGGTCATCACTCCACTTGCAACATCCGCGGCGCCAGTTGACCAGTTCGATGTCATTTGGGACTCCCCCGGCACCAATCACCACGGCTCCATGCCGCTGGGCAACGGCGACATCGCGCTCAATGCGTGGATGACCAGGGACGGCGATCTGCATTTCTACATCAGCAAGACCGACGCGTGGGATGACAACGCGCGCCTGCTCAAAGTCGGCAAGGTCCGTGTCCATTTCGAGCCGAACCCAGTAGCGGCGGGTAATGCCTTCCGCCAGGAACTCAAATTGAGCGAAGGCAGCATCGAAATCACGACCACCGCTGATCCCTCAACTCTCAACTCCCGCCCCTCAACCAGGCTGCGCCTCTGGGTGGATGCCAACAACCCCGTCATCCACATCACCGCCAACAGCGCGACACCCATCGAGGCAACGGCATCCGTGGAGATGTGGCGCACGAATCAGCACGAACTCGCCGAACTGCAAGTGAGCGACGTGATGGTGAATCGCAAGGCCGCTGACAAGAAACAGAACCAGACCATCCTCGAACCCGACACCATCCTCACCAACCAGCGCGATCGCGTCGGCTGGTTCCACCACAACATCAAATCTGTCGGGCCGCAGATGTTGGCCGAAGTGCAGGGACTCACCGGTTTCCAGCAGCCCGATCCCCTGCTCCATCGCACCTTCGGCGGCATTGTGACAGCGGCGAAGGGCGAACGTCTCGACGACCTGCGCCTGCGCTCGCCGCGCGGCACGTCGCATCGCTTCAGCGTGTTTGTCCTCACGCGTCATCCATCCACGCCGGAGCAATGGCTCACCGAGATGGACCAAACCATCCGCCGCGTGGAGGCGCAGGACTTTGCCGCGCGCCGCACCGCACATGAGAATTGGTGGAACGATTTCTGGAATCGCAGTTGGATTCGTGCGACCGCCAACACCAATGCCAAACCGTCGCTCGCCTCCATTGTGCCGACGAATAGACACGCCGTCCGCATCGGCTCAGACCAAAGCGGCGGAAGCAAGTACGCTGGCGAAATGGGCCGCGTCAGCATCTTCGCGAGGGCGCTGAGGGAGACGGACATCGCGACGCTGACGAAGTTAGAACACGAGCGCCCCCTCACCCCGGCCCTCTCCCCCGCTGGGAGAGAGGGTGCCCGAAGGGCGGGTGAGGGGGATGCCCCATCGCTCTTCACCTCCACCAACCTCACGCCCCAATCCCTCCCCAACTCCTCAGCCTGGGACTTCACCTCCGGCCTCACCATCGAAGCCTGGCTCAAGCCCGCCAAACTCGGCGGTGGCGCCCGCATTGTGGACAAAATCACCATCGGCGGCAGCGACGGCTTCCTCCTCGACACCCATCCCGGCAACAGCCTCCGCTTCATCTGCGGCCAGACGCAACTCGCCGCCAAGGATGCCCTCCCCACCGGCCAATGGACGCACATCGCTGCCGTCGCCGATCCTGCGGAGGGCGGATGCCGCCTCTACGTCAACGGCAAGCTCGTCGCCGACGGCGCGGGCGCGACCGTGCGCGACGAAGCGGCTTACGTCAGCCAGATGTATCACCTCCAGCGCTTCGTCACGGCTTGCGCGGGGCGCGGCGCGTATCCCATCAAATTCAACGGCACCCTTTTCACCGTCCCGCCGGGCGCGACGGAGAAGGACCCCGACTATCGCCGCTGGGGACCGGGCTATTGGTGGCAGAACACCCGCCTGCCCTACATCAGCCTCTGCACTTCCGGCGACTTCGATCTCCAGCGGCCACTCTTTCGCATGTATGCCGAGGACTTGCTTCCGCTCTGCAAATACCGCACGCGCCATTACCTCGGCCACGACGGCGCCTTTTATCCGGAGTGCATCATGTTCTGGGGCGCGTGCTTCAGCGAAACCTACGGCTGGACGCCCTTCGAGCAGCGCAAGGACAAACTCCAATCCAGCGGCTGGCACAAATGGGAATGGGTCGGCGGCCTTGAGCTTTGCTGGATGATGCTCGACTACTGCGACCACACGGGCGACCGCAAGTTCCTCCAGAAAACCGCGCTCCCCTTCACCCGCGAAATCGTCACCTTCTTCGAGCAACATTATCCCACCAACGCGCAAGGCCGGCTCGTCATGTATCCTTCGCAAGCCTTGGAAACCTGGTGGCACTGCACCAACGCCATGCCCGAACTCGCCGGCTGCATCGCCGTGACGGAACGCCTCCTCGCACTGCCCGCCGAACTCGTCTCCACGCCCGACCGCGAACTCTCCCAACGCCTTCGCTCCAAACTCCCGCCCATTCCCACACGCGATGTGAAAGGCCGCAAAGCCCTCGCCCCCGCGGAATTCTTCGCCAACAAACCCAACATCGAGAACCCGGAACTCTACCCGGTCTTCCCCTTCCGCCTGTTCGCCTTCAATCGGCCCAACGCCGACTGGGCGCTGGCCGCCCTCGAACATCGCTGGGACCGAGGCCACAGCGGCTGGCGGCAGGACGACATATTCATGGCCTACCTCGGCCTCACCAACGACGCGCGCAAAGCCATCGTCAGCCGCGCTCGCAACCACGACCGCGGCGAACGCTTCCCGGCCTTCTGGGGGCCGAACTACGACTGGACGCCCGACCAGGACCACGGCGGTGTGCTGATGAAAGCATTTCAGGCGATGCTCCTCCAAACCGATGGACGCCAAATCCACCTCCTGCCCGCCTGGCCTGCAGACTGGAACGCCGACTTCAAACTCCACGCGCCGCTGCAAACCATCCTAGAGGGGAGCGTCCGCAACGGCAAACTGGCGTCGCTCAAAGTCACACCCGAATCACGCCGGAGTGATGTCCAGATCAACCCGTAGCCGGTTTCCTGCCACCATCGCGCTCGAAGAATCCGCGTGCCGCCCGGAAGGCAAACCGGCCGGCTGGGGAAGAATACGCACCACCCGCTTCATCCATTCCGGCTGATTCTGATCTGGCTGACCTTCCTTCCCCGCCCATGAAAAAGGGTTCCCTGACGTTTTCGGTGGGTGGCGTGGAGTGAGCGACCTCGTGGCAAGTGTCATTCAAGTCGCAACAACCCTTCCTCATCGGTCCCGCGATGAATATTTCTTCCGGCAGTATTGATCCGGGCTGAAACGTCGGTTTTTCCCAGCATTCCGCAGAATTCAGCCCGTGAATGCACGCGATTGAGCCGCTGAATAGCCGCCAAGAGCCGGCGTCCATTCCGCTGTGGGCAGAACCCGCGCTCCGGGCAAAACGCTCCGGAGCCACGAAAGTGAGCTTGTATGAAAACTATTCTTGTCCGTCATAGCCTGGGACTGGCCGTCGGACTATTGCTGATCGGAGGCTGCGCGCGTCCGTCGGCACAGTCCGAACAACCCAAGGTCGCTGCCGCGCCGGTGCCAGCGGTCGTCCCCACTCCGGTCGTGGTCGTTCCTCCAATTGCTCCCGCGCCCGGACCTGAACCGCAACCCGCTCCGATGGTGGTAACACCGGGCACGAACGGCGCGGTTATTCAGCAAGCCGTCCCTCCGTCCCAACCAACCAGTCTTCCTGCCGGAATCGCCGAGGTTGCCAAACTGGCGCAGGCCGGCGTGAGCGAGGAAGTATTGCTGACGTATGTGGAACAATGGCCCGGGCGCTTCCAGCTTGGATCCGACCAGATCGTGTATCTGAACGACCTTGGCGTTTCGAGCGCCGTGATCACCGCCATGATGAAGCACGACGGTGCGACTGCCGTCGCCACCACACCCGCGCCATCGTCTCCGAGTATCCAGACCCAGGCCGTCTCGAACATCCCTCAAACCCCACAGCCCGTTTACACCGAGGCCACCGCCTCCTCGCCGGCACCGCCGCCCTCGACTGAGGTCGCCTATTTCTACGACTCGCTGTCGCCGTACGGGTCGTGGGTTTATCTCTCTGGTTACGGCTGGTGCTGGCAGCCGACGGTAGCGGTGAGCGTCTCGAACTGGCGTCCGTATTGTGATCGCGGCCGGTGGTATTGGTCTGACAGCGGCTGGTACTGGCACTCCGATTATTCGTGGGGCTGGGCGGCATTTCATTACGGACGCTGGCACCATCATTCGCGCTGCGGCTGGGTCTGGGCCCCGGGCGTCGTTTGGGGACCAGCGTGGGTGAGTTGGCGTTACACGGATGGCTACTGCGGTTGGGCTCCGCTACCGCCGGAGGCATATTGGTCGCCAGGCGTTGGGTTCACCTACCGTGGACGCGGAGTGGGCGTGACATTTGAGTTCGGACTGCTGCCGTACCATTACACTTTCATCGGCCTTGGCGATTTCTGCGATTACCATCCCTATCGCCGCGTGGTGCATCACGACCAAGTGGTCCACATCTACCACCGGACGACCGTCGTGAATCACTACGGCAC
>CAYQWK010000426.1:0-5528 GCA_964420805.1 uncultured Bifidobacteriaceae bacterium
CTCGACGAATGCCTGGCAGTCCTTCGTGCGGCTCTGGGAAGTGCCTGAAGGCAAGCTGGTCGGCATGATTCCTTGGCATCTCGAAGGCGGACCATTCTCCGTCAGCCCGGATGGGAGCCTGGTGGCCGTGCCGCAGCAAGATGAGGAGGGTCGCCCGCACCTCGCGCTTTGGTCCGTGCGTGAAAGCAACATGCTGGCACAACTGCCGGTCGCGGGCCTGTCGCGGTTCAGTCCTGACGCGAAGCGGCTCGCTGTGCAGGAAACAAACGGAGTGAGCATTTTCTTTCGTGAAGGCAGCCACTGGAAACACGGACCACGCTACGAGTTCGCGTCCGCCATTCTCATTTGGACCGCGCCAGAGGAATTGCTGCTGCAACGATTCGCGTGGAACGGGCCGGAACTTGAGATCGCAAAGCGCACCTCCACCAACGATGCGATGCGGCTGATCCGATGGAACGTCACGACGGGGCGGCAGGTGTTTCCAGTGAACGACGCGGGGTTCATCCGCGTGAGGAACCAGGGCATTTTCCGCACACACGAAGGCCACGATCAAAACACTGAGGAGGTGCTTGCATTCAGCGCGGATGGTCGCGCCGTAGCCACGCGGCGGTTGCTGGCGAAAGGACCGGTGGAGGAACTTTTTATCCGTGACATGGCGGGCGCAGTGCCGGTTCGGTCAGTGCAACTCACGCCGTTTCCCAAGGTCATGCAGGAACGGCCGGAAACAATCCTGTTGAGCGAGCGCGGACGGCGTTTGATTTTTGCCGACCCGGTCGAGAAAGGGCACCTGCGCGTTTACGACGTGAACAGCGGGATATTTCTCGCGGGCCTTGGCGAGCCTGGGCTGGAACTGTCGCCGACATTCCGTCGGTTCGGCCGCGGAGGTTACGCCAGCACTGGAACGTCAGGCAGCGGCACGAACATGATGCGCTGGGAAAGCCGGCACCTGTCTACGTTTTCCACCGGCCGGCCATCAACGAACGCGCCGTGGTGTTCGCCGGCGAGTAATCTCAGCCCTGACGGCACCATGTTCGCCACTGACATTGCCACGAGCGAACGCAAGGTGGGTTTGTGGGAACTCGACGGCAGCCGGCGATTCGCCACGATCCCAAACGCGTGGAATCCGGTCTGGTCCGCGGACGGCCGCTGGCTGGCGGTGGAAACCCACGGGATGCTGGAACGTACAAAGGGCCATTTCCAATCTGCGAACTACGGGCAGGTGTTTGAGATTTTACCCGGCGTGCCCATGCACCGGCTGGCCGCCGCGCCGCGCCGGATCGCGTTCAGCACCGATGGCCGGCGGGTCACGGTGAACCTCGAACGGCTTTACGCGAGCCTGATGTGGGATGTTGAGCAGCACGGGCCCCGGCTGAACCTGCATCCCGCCACGAACCAGTTGCGGGAGATCGAGATCTTCTTCACCACCAACGGCGCAGCTTGGGTCCTCAATGACCAGAATTACCACCCTGGTTTCGCACTCGCGAAGGTCGGACGGATCGACGAACTGCCGAAGCCGCTCGCGACCAACGACGCCAGTTCGGTCATGGCGCGCGCGTTCTCGCCGGACGGCAGCCGTCTGCTGCTGGTTTGCTCAGCGCACTCGTGGCAGACCAACGCCGCGTATGGCGGCGAGCATCTGCAACTTTGGGATCCTGTCACTCGCCAGCGGCTCGCCCTCTGGCCATATCCGGCCGCGAACAAGGATCGTGGATCGGGTTGGATGCACGGGCCGCTGGTTTTCAGCCCGGACGGACGGCGGGCGGCAATGGCCTGTTTCGCGGCAAACGGCTTCGATCTCTGGGATGTGACGACAGGAAAGCGGCTCCGCGAATTCTATCAACCACCCCCGACCAACAACTGGCGCGGCCAACGCCCGAGTTTCTTCAAGCAAGTCTCCCGGGCGATCTTTCGAGTTCAGTCCGGCCCGCCCGCCGGGCCGGGTGAGTCGCGCCATTTCACCGAGTATTCCGTCAAAGCCATCGCTTTCACGCCAGACAGCAAACTGGTCATATCCTGCGCCCAGGAACGCGCGGTGATTCGCGACGCAGTGTCCGGCCAGGAACTGGCACAATGCCGCGGTCAGAAGGACATGCTCGCCCTCGCCGTCAGCCCTGACGGCAAGACGCTGGCCACCGGGAGCGAGGACCATCTCGTGCGCCTGTGGAAAATTCCGTCCGGCCGCGAACTCGCCGCCTGGCCCGCGCACGACGCGCCCGTGACGGCGCTGACATTCAGTCCCGACGGCGCGACTCTGGCTACCGGCGCGCGCGACGGTTCGATGAAGTTGTGGAGCCTCCCGCTGCTGCGGGGCGAGTTGATGAAGCTCGGGATGGACTGGTGAGGCTGGCCAGACTCGCTGCACAACACGCGTAAGCGGTTTCATCGGCAGCTTGGCGTGGATTGCCGACCGCCTTGATTGCGACCGGTGCCGCCGCGCGGCGACCGTTGACAAGGCCGGGCGTTTCGCTACGGTTGCGCGCCTTAATTTATGCCGAATACGAAATCCGCAGAACGCCGCGTGCGCACCAGCGCCCGCAAACACGCGCGCAACCGCGCCATCACGAGCCGCCTGAAGAGCCTCGAGAAGCGTTACAATGCCGCCGTGAAGTCGGGCAAGAAAGACGAAGCGGCTGCCGCGCTGCGTGAAACTGTCTCCGCGTTCGACAAGGCCGCCAAGACCGGTGTGGTGCATCGCGCCACGGCCAACCGCAAGAAGTCGCGCCTCGCGCTGCGGCTTAACGCGGCCAAGTAATCCCCGCCTCTCCCTGGGCCGCATCCGCTGAAATCAATCGTGAAGCGTCATGGCTTCACGGATAGTTCGTCCTGCCCCGGTTCGTCGCCGGGTCCAGTTCACGCAGCACGGCACACAACGCCTCAAGGCGCGGTGTGTCCACCCCGGCGGCCCTAGCTTCGCGGAGTGGTTCGAGGAACATGCTTTCGATTTCCAGCGCCATACCGCGCTCGAAATCGATCAGCGTGGAGGGTCTATACGCGCCCATGCTGCGCGTGCGGTTGACCTGATCGTCTTCCATCGCCGGATTCACCCCCAATCCGAGCGCGTTGCCTATCGCGATCACTTCACGCATCAACGCCCGGACTAAATTCTGCCAGCGGGCGTCGTCGAGCAAACGGTCAGTGGTAAGGCACAGGCCAGGCTGCTGCGCCGCCGGGAAGACGCCGGAAACCACCGCATCCAATCCGGCCGCGCTGGCAACTCCGAGGCCATTGAAGGGAATATTCCAGACCAACTTATCCCAATGGGTACGGCGAAGATTGTCCGTCACATCGCAGGGAACGCCCGCAGCACGCAAAACTCCGGCGATCTCGTGTGTGCGCGCGACCGGCGGCCCGGAAAACTCTCCCAGCACAATCCGTCCGTGGGCGGTGTGCTGAATCAAACCCGGTTCAAGCCGGTTCAGGCAGACGAAGCAAAGGCCGCCCATGACCTGAACCGGCGGCAGGAGGCGAGCCAGCGCCTCTTCATTACCCAGCCCGTTTTGCAAGGTGAGCACCGCCGTTCCGGGCGCAACCAATGGCGGAAGCAGGCGCGGGAATTCGCCGTTGGCCGTGGTCTTGAGACCGATGACAACCAGATCACACGCACCTATATCCTCCGGGATTCGGGCACAGCGCGGTTGGACCTGGAAATCGCCGGCGAAGCTGCGCACACGAACGCCGTTGCGGCGAACCGCGTCGAAATCACTGCGGAGCAGGAAGTGAACCTCATATCCGGCACGGCAAAGTTTCGCGCCGTAGTAGCTGCCAAGGGCACCGCATCCAACCACCGCAATCTTCATGGCTGAAAAAAAGAAAGGCACCCTGACGTGCAGAGTGCCCTTCACTGAAACGTGCCGTTGATTACTTCGCGCCGAGGATGGCGTCTTTGCAGGCCTTGGCGACGCGGAACTTCACGACGCGCTTGGCCGGGATGTTGATCTGCTCGCCGGTGGCAGGATTGCGGCCGACGCGGGCCTTGCGATTCACGAGGACGAGCTTGCCGAGGCCAGGAAGCGTGAAGGTGTTCTTCGCGTTCTTGTAGGCGAGGGCCGCGATCGTCTCGAGAATCTCGGACGCCTGGCGCTTGGTGATTCCGTTCTTGTCGGCGATGGCCGCCGCGATCTGCGATTTGGAGAGGGCTTTTGCCATAATGTTTAACTGGTTTTGTTTTTTGTTGTAGTGCGTTTGAGTCGTGGACTCGGCCGGAATTAAAACGCTACCCCGGAGTGGTGCAAGAGATTTTCTGACAATTTTTCCAACAAAATCAGGGTTTTTCGACGGTCCCGCCGCAGTCCAATCAGCGCAAAAATCCGTTGCCCGGCGTCCGGCCGCACCGCCACTGTCGCGTCCCGAATGAAATCACCGATGATCCTCTTCACCGCGCCGGTGTTCACAACAAAGTGTGCCGCCCGACGAAACGCACGGACTCCTCGCTTCTTCCGCGCCGCAGTTTGGTGCGCGGTTTTGTTTTCGACCATGCGCGCTGACACCGCGGAATCGAACCAACCGGCGCGCGGCGTGGGGAGTGCCGATGTGTTGCGTGAGCATCTTGATGCCTCGATTCATCCTGGCGACGACTTCTTCACCTATGCGAACGGCGGCTGGCTGAAACGGAATCCGATCCCGACATCGGAATCACGCTGGGGCATTGGCAATGTCGTCCGCGAAGAACTCTACGCACGGCTTCGCCAGATTAATGAAAACGCGGTTAGCAGCGGCGCCCCCGCCGGAAGCGAACAACGGAAGATCGCTGATTTCTGGACGACAGCGATGGACGCAAGGAAGGCGGACCGGCTTGGTCTCGCGCCAGTTGCCGCGCCGTTGGAGCGCATCGATGCGATCCGCGATGCGAGCGGTGTGATTGATGCCTGCTTTGAGTTTCAGCAAATCGGTATCCCCACGTTCATCGGTTTCACGATCGCTCAGGACGAGAAGCGTAGCGATGTGATGTCCGCGCATGTCGCTCAAGACGGCTTGGGCCTGCCCGAGCGCGATTTTTATTTCAATGAGGATCAAGGCGTGGCGCGCATCCGCGCCGAGTATGTCGCGCACATCTCGCGGATGCTGCGGCTCACCGGCCGTCCCCGCGCGGAGGCGAAAGCCAGAGCGGAACGGGTCATGACCTTCGAGACCGCGCTCGCCCGCGCATCGCGCAAACTCGAGGACCTGCGAGACCCGGAACGGAATTACAACAAGATGTCCTGCGCTGATTTCACCCAACGGCACACGCCATCAATCGATTGGTCGGCGCGGCTGCGCCGGCACGGCGTGGTGACGGAGGAACTGATTGTGGGCCAACCGGAGTTTTTTGAGGCGGTTGAATCACTTCTCGCCAGCACGCCGGCCCGGGTGTTGCAGGACTACTTGCGCTTTCATCTGCTTTCCGAATACGCGCCATTCCTCGACCACGCGTGCGACGCGGAACACTTTACCTTCCACGGTCGCGTCCTTTCGGGCCAGAAGGAGCAACGCCCGCGTTGGCCGCGGGTGCTGGATGCGCAGGAGGAGGCGATGGGCATGATGCTCGGCAA
>CAYQWK010000427.1:0-5511 GCA_964420805.1 uncultured Bifidobacteriaceae bacterium
CCTACCAGACGCTCGTCGGCAGCGGCACCTTCGTGGTTCCGGCCAAGGGCGTTTACCAGTTCCTCATGCCGGCTAATTCGGGCGGCAAGTTTTGGAACCCGGGCGGGAAACCCTTCTTCGCCGTGGGCGCTGTGGGTGCGAATCCCGTCGCCAACCAAATCTACGACTGGGGTTATGATCTCGTGCCCGAGGAATGGCTGACCACCGTGGCGGTTTGCGGTTGGGGCCCCGGCAGTCGCGACGGCAGCGTGAACGCAAATCCCATCTGGGCCATCGCCACCGCACCGACGAAGATTTACGTGGACTACAACGGCGACCGTCTCGGGCCGCTGATTGATCCATACGGCAACAAATACGATACGAACTACGACGTGCAGGCGTTGCAGGTCATCCGCATTTACGAACAGGACAAGGACCAGACGGGCACCCGGCTGTACACGCTCGATGGCACTCTGATCACTGCGGCATGGGGAGAAGATCCTGCCGTGGCCGGTCCGGCTGAACCGTTCCTCGACATGGGCATGGTGCTCCCGAATTTCCCGGTCCCGCTCATTCAGAAATCCGCCGCGCTCTACACTGACACAGGCGTCGCCGGGTTGAGCGTGAACGACACCATCGAGTACACGATCACGCTCGAGAACAAGGGCCTCTTCGCCATCGGCAATTTCAACGTGCTCGACACGCTGCCTGCCTCGCTGCGTTACGTGACCAACAGCACGTCGCGCGACGGTTCGGCGGTCGCGGATGTCGGCACCACCGCCTTCCCGCTGGACGAGGCGGGTTACACGATTCCGTTGTTGCTGCGCGGGCAGACAACGGTGTTCAAGTTCCGTTGCGTAGTTCTTGCCTCCGGCGGCATCACCAATGCCGTCACGACCTCCGAGCCAGGCGTCAACAGCACCAACATCATCACCGTCCCGAACACCGGTGGCCCAACCCCGTGCGTGGTGGGTTTCACCACCGCCAATGGAACTGCCGCGCCGTATTACTATCCGAGCAACGGCATTTACGTGACCGTCACCGATCCGGACGCGAATACCGGGACGAACTCCGCCGAGTCGTTCACTGTCGTGGTGCAAAATCTTGTCGGCGGCGATGTGGAAACCATCCTCCTGACCGAGACCGGCCCGAATACCGGCGTCTTCCGAAATACTTCCGCGTTGCCGTCCTCACCTGCGGGCGGGTTGTTGCCGGGCGACGGAACAATGAACGCCGTCAGCGGCCAATCGCTGCGTGTCATTTACACGGATCCGGCGTTTGGCGATTCCTGCCAGGCGACCGCGACGTTCGTTACTCCCGCGCTGACCAAGGAGCTGTACCTTAGCGATCCCGCCCAAGCGCTGGACCGTATTTCGCCCGTCGGCGTGAATGACAATACCACGGCGCAGACGGCCGTGATTTCGCCGGCCACCGCACCGCCCGCTCTGGACCGAGTGAGCACCGGCCAGACGTTGATCAAGACCTTGACCATTTCGCACACAACGACGAATGCGGCGAATCGTCTGATGCTCGTCGGCATCTCGATGAACCGCGCGACCGGCACAACTTATGAGCAAGTCACCAATGTTTCGTATGCTGGCATCAACCTCACCCGCATTGCTGCACGGACAAACCTGAACTTGGGCGAGGCCGTCGTGTATGTGTGGGCATTGGTCAACCCGCCCGCCGGTACCGCCAACGTGGTGGTTTCCTGCGATGTGGATCCGACCGACGGTCTGGTTGCTGGCGTGGCGACGTTCACCGGGGTCAATCAATCGACGCCCTATGGCACGGCGGAAACTGCCACCGGCGTTACGACCCCGGCTACGATCACCATTTCTTCTGCGGAGAACGAACTGGTATTCGACACGGTAATCCTTCGCACGTCCGACTTCGGTGCCATTGATGCTCCCGCCGCCGGCCAGACACAGCTTTGGAAGACGTACTACAACACCCGCGCCGGAGCCGGGGCCAGCACGAAGCCTGGTGCGTCCAGCGTCACCATGTCGTGGAGTGAGGCTGCGTCGGTTGACTGGGCCATTGCCGCAGTTTCGATCAAACCTGTCATCTCGACTTCGAACACCGTCACGTTCACCCAGTCGCCAGCCTTGTGCGAGAATCTCGTCCTGCCCGTCGGTAATGCGCTGGGCGCGGAGATCTATTACTCCACCGTCTCCGGCACGATGCCGGCGAATCCCGCGATCAGCGCCATCGTGAAGTACGGCTCCACCGTCATCGCCACCAGCAGCGGTGCGGCTACGAATGCCGCCGGCAAGATCGTGTTCAGTTTCCCGCCGCTTGGTTCGACGATCACGGTGCCACCGGGGTCGGTCATCACGCTGCAAATCTCCAACGGCCTGCCGTCGGTCGCGTTCCGCGTGAGTTACGACAGCGTTGCCGCGCCCTCGAAGGTCACGCTGCCGGTGAACACGGTGATCCATGTTGATTCCATCGGCGTCTATGACGCGCCGTATCCGGGCGGCAGCCTTATAGCCGTGCCGTTGAACGGTTCGTTCTATTTCGTCCGCGCAACCGTCGGCGACCCGTTTGGCTCCTACGACATCACAACCCTGCCGTTGACCATTGACGGTCCCGGCACCCTCGACGACGAGGCCCTGGTGCTCGACAACACCGACGTGGTGGCCGACAACGGATGCACCAAGGTTTATGAATATGTCTGGTTCACCGGTTCGACCATTGGTGACTACGTGCTCACCGCGACCGGCAAGGAAGGCTACGAGAACGCCATCATCTCGCAGCGCTCGACCAACGTGACCTTGATCTACCGAGACCTCGGCACGCCCTGCTACGCGGAGTTCACCGCGGGCAACAATGGGTCGGCCACCAATACCTACGTCACTAACCAGACGGTTTGCGTCCGCATCACGGACTTCGACCGCAACACCAACGCGCTGGCGGTGGGCACGATTGCAGCCATGCTCACCAGCAGCAGCGGGGACATTGAGACGATTGCGTTGATCGAGACCGGTACGAACACCGGCGTGTTCACCGCATGCGTTCCGGCGAACTCCACGACACGCGGCACGAACAACAACGGGACCATCCACGCGCCGCCCGGCGGGGTGCTCACGCTGGATTACCTCGACCCGCTCGACAACTCCGACGCCTGCCAGGTCAACGCGTTGGTACAGACCGGCCCGCTTACGCCCGGCATCTCGATCACCAAGACCCTCATCGCCTCCACCAACCGCGCGCTGGTGGGCGATACGGTTCAGTTCCGCCTGCGCGTGTTGAACTCCGGCAACACGACAAACAACGTCGTGACCGTGACCGACATCTACCCGACCAACCAACTCACCTGGCTATCGGCTTCGCCTGAGCCGACGAACCTCGCGCCCACGGGCACGTTGACCTGGACGAATGTTGGCCCGCTCAAGCCGGGCCAGAGCGTGGATCTTACCGTATATTTCACGGCCCGCGCGGTGGGAAATCCGGTGACCAACACCGCCATTGCCGACATTGGCACCGTGCGCGCCACCAACAACACGACGGTCGTCATCACCCGCCCGGCGATCACCTTGATCAAGCGCCTGATCAGTCCGACGAACAGTCCCGTGACGAAGGGCTCGAACATTGTCTTCCAACTGTCGGTCACCAACACCGGCAGCACGCGCATCGTTTCACTGCCGTTGGAGGACACCTACGGCGCGGGCTGTTTCGAGTATGTGTCGGCCTCGCCTGCCCCGGATTCCGTGGCGCCGGGCACTTTGTTGTGGAACAACCTCGCGGGCACGAACGGCTGGGCGACCGGGCGCGGCACGAACATCACGGTCACGCTCCGTGCGGTCGGAACCTGCACGCCGGGTGAGAATGCCGCGGCTGTCAACTACGCGCGCGACGAGAACAACGACCCGGTTCCGCCGGTTTCAAGCTCCACCAATGTCAACACCGCCTCGGCCAGCTTGAGTGGCCGGGTGCTGAATGACGTGAACCCCTCGGGCTTCAGCACAAATGATACTCCGCTCTCCAGTGTCACTGTGAAACTTTACACCGACCCGAATGGCGATGGAAACCCGGCGGACGGAGTGGTCGTTGGCGTGGCCAGCACCACGGCCAACGGTTACTACGAGTTCACCGGTCTGGGCCTCGGCAAATTTGTCGTCGTCGAGACTGATCCTCTTGGCTACCAGAGCGTGGCGGATACTTATGGCGCGAACGACAACCTCATCGCGGTCAACATAACGGTGTTCACCAACTACCCGAACAACAATTTCCTGGATGTCATCTGTCCGCCCGCGAACCTCTCCGCCATCACCGGACAAGTGCGCTATGACACCAATGGCAACGGTGTTCTGACCGACATCGAACCCGGTATTGGCGGTGTCCGCATCGATTTGTACACCGATCCAAACGGCGACGGGAATATCTCCGATGGTTCTTTGTTCAGCACCACCACAACGCGCACCAGCGGTACCATCGGATTCTATGTGTTCACAAATCTTCCCTCTGGCAGCTATGTGGTGATCGAATACGACCTCGCAGGCTACTTCAGCACCGCTGACAAGGTGGCGCCAAATGACAACCGGATTCCCGTGGTCGCTCCCGCCGGCGGTTCCAGTTCTGGCAATGACTTCCTCGACGCGCTGCCGGTTTCACTGTGCTACGACTTTGGCGCGGCCGCTGCTCCGGCGCCGGGAACCAATACCTACACAAACACGCTCTCGCAGACGGTCGTGGGTTCATACACCACTTACACGATCTCGGCATCAGGCTATGACAACACCGGTGGTTCTCCAGTCGCGAAGAACCTCTACCGCAAGAACGAAGGTGGTGACGAGGTGGGGTTGGGCTTCAATGACACGCTCGATCATGAAATGACCCTTACCAGCGATGGTCGTCGTCCGGCGAACTTCATCCAGCTCGACGTTTCGCAGGTTTATCAGATTTTCAGCAACGCCACGGTCATGATGGGCAGCACGACGTTGAGCGAGTCCTACGATGTTTACGGCTCCACGGTGAAAGGTTCGATCGGCTCCGTGCTCATCAGCGGCGGCACGATTCAGTATCCCAATTCCTTCAGCCTCCCGAATTGGGGAACCTATCCGTACTATTCCTTCGCGGTGCATCCGAACCCGAACAGTTGCGGGGACAACGTGCTGTTTGATCAGGTCTGCATCTATGCTGAGCGCTTGCAAGCCGCTTTGGGTGACCGGGTCTGGCACGACCTCAATGGCAATGGCATTCAGGACGGTGGCGAACCGGGCTTGTCCAACGTCACCGTGCGCCTGATGAGCAACGGTGTGGTGGTTGCCAGCCAGGTTTCCGATGCAAACGGCGGCTATCTTTTCACCAATCTCTGGCCCGGAACTTATAGTGTTACCTTCACCAACCTGCCTGCCGGCTATTCTTTTGTCTCACCCGATCAGGGCGGGAACGACAGCTTGGATAGCGACGCAAATCCGACCAATGGCGTCACTCCGGCGGCGGTTCTCTCTGCTGGGCAGACCAATCGTACAGTGGACGCGGGCCTCTACAAGGGCGCGTGCATTGGAGACCTGGTCTGGAACGACG
>CAYQWK010000428.1:0-5505 GCA_964420805.1 uncultured Bifidobacteriaceae bacterium
CGGTGGAACCGTCCACACTACCCGCCGAAACAAGAGCCAGCGTCTCGGAGGCAACCGTCAAGGTGACGGGCGCGCTGGTGATCGAGTTGGCCGGCCCGGTGACGATAACCTGATACTGCGAGCCGTTGTCCGTGGTGAGGGCAGAGGGAACAATGTGATTCCATGAACCCGCACCCGGGATGTTCGTAAAGGCGCTGACACCGTCGTAGCGCAGCCATTGGTAGGTGTAAGGGCCGGTTCCATTCACCAGAGCGCGGAACTGGCCGCGGCGGCCCTGGGTGAGCGTCAGGTTCACCGGCTCTGCCGAGAAATAAATCGGCCCGGTCGCGGTGTGCGCAAAGATGTTGTCATGATTCTCGATGCCGCCGTTCTCGAAGGTGCGCATCGCGAGGTACAACTTGTTGGTGACGGCAATGTCGGCGTTGTTCGTGGTGGTAACGTAACTCAGAACCGTGGCGCCTGGAACAGTTCCGAGCGGTCCCATGTCCTGCAAGATCGCCGCAACCGCGTAGTTGCTGTTGGCCGCAGTCCGGAGATTCGTGTAGGTGATACTGAGCTTGTACCAGTTGCTGAGAGTGAGCGAGGCTGTGCCAGTCAGCGTGGACTCCTGCAAGCCGCCGCCAGAAGTGCGACGCTGGTGACGCAACTCGTACGTCGGGGCCGCTTGAGCGGTGGACTGGAGAATGACCGTCGTGAAGCCCTGACCCGCCACATCGTTGATTCCGTGATTCGTCGCCGTGACGAAGCCGAACTGGATGGCGCGCGTGTTGGCAGTCGGGTTTTTGATCTTGAACATGGTCGAGGCGTAGAGGGTCTTGCCAGGCTGTGAGAAATCAAAATTCACCGGCAGCATGATGGAAGTGTTCTCCGTGCCGTTGTTGGGAATCATGTCGAGAGATCCGCTGCCCGGGAACGGACCAACACCGCCGATACTCCGTTCAAACGTGGCCACGGGGGGCACGACGAACGAACCATTCACCCAGTTATTCCAAGTGAGATAGTAGGGCAGGTTCGTGTACTGAAGTGGCGTGTTGAAGTCGAAGCTGATGCCCGCAGGTGCTTCCACGGTCAGACTAGCCACCCGGCTGGTCGCATAGCCGGAGCCATTTGACACCACCACCATGATCGAACTGGTGCCGGTGGCAAGCAGGTTGGACAACGCCAGAGTCGTACCCGTGGCGCCCGTGATGGCCACGCCATTGGAATACCATTGATAGCCAAGCGTGGCAGTGCCGGCAGCGGTCACAGAAAAACGGTCGGCAAACGCAGCCGTCTTGGTAATCACGTCAGCGGGTTGGGCAGTAATGGTCGGCGGAACGGACAACACCGTGAGCGTGGCCACCGAGGAAGTAACACTCGCGCCTGTGAGCGTGGCCAGCGCACCGCGCACCGTCATGACGCAGCGGTATTGCCATCCGTTCTGAAATGCGGCGGCGGCAAAGGTCAGATTTGAAGCGGTCTGGCCGGTAATGTTCACGCCGTTGCTCTGCCATTGATAATCGAGCTTCAAGCCGGGAATGCTGCAGTTGGGGGTCACTGCGGCGTCCACCGGGCCGAGGGTCACGGTGGAAAGCTCATTGGCCGTGGTATTAACCGGGTTTTGGGTAGCTGCAAGAATACCACCAAATGGCGAGAACACCTCGACTTCAGCCAGGGAGAGAGCGCGGTCGGCCGGGCCACGATTCTGAACACGAACGTAGCGACCGTTGACCGTGGAAGGAAGGTTGATGACTTGTTGCGTCGTGGTATTCGCTGAAGCGGTGTTGCTCTGGGTATAAACCACCGCGTAGCTGGCATCGCGGATTTCATAGAGCAAGTTGGTGTTGCGCTCACCACAACAGTCGGTGCGGAGCGAAATGCGCAGGCGGGCAATCGGCTTCGCGGAACCGAGGTCCACCTGCCAGGCGCGCTCGGTGTCGTTCAGCGCGGTTGGCGGCTGGGCACCGATGGCCGGGCTGGCGCTGGAGTGCGTCACCGAGCCATTACCAAAGACGCCGTTGGTGTTGCCATCAATGGCGAGGCTGGCGGGAGCCTGGCCTTGATAGGTGCTGGACTGGGTGGCCACGCCCGTGAGTGCATGGTTGACCGGAATCTGCACGATGGTGAGCGTGGTACTCTGGGTGACGGTGTTGCAAATGCCGGAGACTTCTACGCTGTAGGTTCCCATGTCTGCCACTGTGGCCGCCGCGATGTCGAGCTGGTTGCTGGTTGATGCGAGTGGTGCGCCGCCATTCTTGCGCCAAACGTAGGAGAAGGGGCCAGTGCCGCCTGGCGTAGTGGTGAAGGACACTGCCGACCCCGAGCAAACCACAGCGCTGGAGAGGGCGGATGCGGTGGTCAAGGCATTGACCGTGAGCAACGCGCTGTTGGTGACCGAACCACAGGCACCGGTCACTTCCACACTGTAGGTTCCGGAATCTCCAACCGTCGCGGATGGAATGCTCAACGTGCTGATTACAGACCCCAGCGGCGCACCGCCGTTCTTACGCCACACGTAGGTGAACGGACCGGTGCCGCCGGCGGTCACACTGAAATTCGCGTTTTGCCCGGCGCAGATGGTCACGGGACTGGGGCCGGTGGCCGAGGCGACGGTATTGACCGTCAACGTCGCGCTGTTCGTCACCGAACCGCAGGTGCCGGTCACTTCCACCGAGTAAACTCCGGCGTCGCCCGCCGAGACACTCACAAGATCCAATTGGTTGCTGTCCGACGAAAGCGGCGCGCCGCCGTCCTTGCGCCACACATAGGTGAATGGCCCGGTCCCGGAGGCAGAAACGGTGAAGGTCGCGTTTGCGCCGGGGCAAACGGTGGTCGAGGAAGGCCCGGTCGCTGCCGTGGCGGCATTCACTACGAGGGTCGCGCTGTTCGTCACCGAACCGCACGCGCCGGTCACTTCCACGGAATACACGCCCGCGTCGCCCACGGTCGCGGCCACGATATCGAGCTGGTTGCTCGTCGAGGCCAACGGCGCACCGCCGTCCTTGCGCCACACATAGCTCAACCCGGTGCCGGTCGCCGCCGTGGTGAACGTGGCGCTGCCGCCCGCGCAAATTGTTGTTGTGCCAGATGGACCGGTTGCACCGGTGACAGTCAGCACTACAAGCTGCACCACCGCACTGGTGATCGAGCCTTCGGCGTTGGTAATGATGACCGAGTAGCCACCAGCATTGGCACCGGTGACACCCACAACGCTCACGCTGGCGTTGGTGGCGTCCACGATCACGTTGGTCTCATTGAAATACCATTGATAACTCAATGGATCGGTGCCGGTCGCCACGACGGTGAACGTCGCGGTAGTTCCAGGGCAGTTCGTCGAGCCGGATGGCTCGGTTCCGATGCCGGGCGCGGCGGCACGAACAAGCGCGGCAGTACACAACAATACACTGAGGATTTGCGTGATTTTCTTCATAGGTGGATTCCCAAGTTGGTTGGCACAATGCCTCCGCACAGCCAGGGGCGACCTGAACAACCCGACTAACTTGCTAACGAGTTTATGCACGAGGACAAGGAGACACCGGTCGATTGGGATGCACGACTGGATGTCTGGGTTCCGGCAGTAAAGCCCACTGCGAGCCATGCGGCAAGAAACAAATCGCAACGCTGCAAAGATTCTTCCGTGCCAACCGGCAATGCTCGCAAGGTTGCAGCCACAAACCCGCCCTTATCCGGAAAGATGCAGTTAGTCCGGGGGGACGGCCGACCTGGCCGTTCTCGGCGGCAACCTTACGCCAAGCCGAACGCACGACAGGCGTTTATCATTCAGTGCCTGGGTTGTGCACACGCCTGTCGGGCGAGTCGCCCGATAGAACGGACCAGTGGCCCATTCCCGCTTACTCCTCCGCAACCCACCTATTATAAGCACGCTCGCCGAAATACTCGTATCCCCTGCCCTCATCCCCGGTGCCGGTAAGCATGGCGTGGATGAACCCGTTCCGATCCACCTGCCTGGTATGCAAAATCGACCGGGCGGGATTCTCGTGCAGGATGAATTTGATCCGGCCGTTCAAAGCCATGTGCCGCTGCCAGATTTCGCCCTTCTCCGCTGTGAATGCAAAAACCCCGCCCAGATTGGTGAGCATCAACTGGCTGCGCCCCCAAGTGCCGCCCTGCTCGCCGACAAACGGCTTCCCGTCCAGCAACGCGATGCTGTCGTGATACGCCAGCACGCACAGAAAGTGGTTGGTTGCAGCCCGGATCCATTGGGCCAGCTTCCGGTCATGGCCTTTTGCGGGGTCGTAGGCGTAGTTGCTGTCCAAGAACGCAATGCGCTCCACATCCTCCGGTATCCGCGCCACGCTGTTCATATAGGCAAAGGTGAAAGCGCCGCCGCCACTGTGGCCGGTCAAGACCAGGTGCGGTCGCCAGGCCATGTACCGGCTGCGCAACGCCCAAACCACCCCCGAAACCAGTTCACTGGCCGGTTCGTTCTTCCGGCACCACGTCGGCCAGGAAAGCCCGGCGCATTCCAGATACACGATCACCCACGTCGTGTCCGGATCCCGGTCCCGCAACCAACGGGTCTGCGCGCCAATGTGCTGGATGTTGAACCGCCAGTCACCGCCTGGTTCCAACCGCTTTCCCACCGTTTGTTCAATGGTGTTGCCATTGGGAAGTCCATAGATCACGAGCTTCAACGGGTGGTTCGTCGGCAGCGCGACCGGCGAGTTGATGACCGCGCGCACGCCCGGCTGGAATTGAATCGTTTCCTCGCGCTCGCCGAAGGTGTTGGTCTTCGCGCTCGCCACCACCGCCTCCGGTCCGGTGGGCAGATTCGTCATTGTCCCGCCGTAACGCGCCGGGGCAAACGCCCCTTCATCGCTCAATAACGCGCACAACGCACGATCAGCCAGCACCGCATCCACCGTGGTCTTGCGCCCGTCCGCCGTCATGCCACGACGTACCAGGCGAATGCCGTGGCTGTAATCAACCCACGACGCCCCGTGTCCAAGGTACGATGGCTGAATCGGCTGGCCCTCAGCCGTGTGCCACCCATAGATCGCGACCTTCCCGTGAGCTGAACTGAGACGCGGCGTCACTACCACGTCCTTTTTGTGCCCCGCCACCAGCGTGCCCGCCGCCCGGCCGGCAGGGAAACCCGCCCGCTGCGTGCGCACCATCTGGTTGTGTTCCACAAACACCGGCACAGTCGTCATGGCGGAACTCGGAGGAATGGGCACGGGCTTCAACTTGATCACCGCCGCCGCGTAAATCGCATCCACCATCCTGGGAGTGGGTAGCACGCAATCCATCCGGTCGGCCAACTCCTGCGCTGTGCCCGGCGAAAGCGGCATGAGGAGAAAATCCTCATCCCCGCCCAGCGCCACATAGTCCGGCATCACCGAGAAGACTCCCTTTACCTCGCGTCCGCCGATGCGCCTTGAAACCGGCACCTCGACGAATTGCCGGGCAAACGACGGCACGTTGCCGGCAAAAAACTGAGTGACGACCTCCCGCTCGCGGGCAGCGAGGCTCAGTCCAGCCAACCGCCGGCCCAGTTCCGCGCCG
>CAYQWK010000429.1:0-5484 GCA_964420805.1 uncultured Bifidobacteriaceae bacterium
CGGCGGCAGGCCCGTTTCTGGCGGCGCATCTTCTCCGCCTCCCGGGCGAACATCTCCGGGTTTGGGAAGCGCCAGAGGTCTCTGGTCATTACCCACATTTCCTGGCTGCTGTCGGCGTGATGTGGTGGGTTTTGTCGCGCTGCGACAAAACAAGCCCGCGTCCAGCGGGCGGTCCGGTCATTCGCCGTCGGCGGCGAGTTCGTTGCGCCGCTCTGACGCGGCGCTACTTGTCGCAGCGCGACAAGTTCCACCCCGCGGCGAAAGATGTGGGTAATGACAAGGACATGTCGCCGCACTTCAAAGCGCCGCTGCGTCCATGAACCGGAGTGCCGGCGTCCTCGCCGGCTCTTGAAGAAACACGGCTGGCTTTACGGTGACTCCACCTGGCGTTGAAGCACCGGCCCATGGAAGGGGTCTTCGCCTGGTCCGGAGCGCGGCTATGTCCGAAGGACTAGCCGCAGCGGGCCAGTCTGGAACCGTTGCGCTGAGTGCGCCGCTGCGGGTAGGGCTTCGCCCATACCCGCGCTCCGTGCCCTCGAACTTCACTGCCGTTTCCCCAGCCGCTCGATCATCCGCGCGACATGGTCGCGGTGGTTCATCATCGGGCGCGGGTCGGTTTGGTGGGTGATCGGCGCTTGCTGGCAGCGTCGGGCACGGATAGCTTGGGCACATGATTACCGTGGAGACAACGGATAGCAGCGTGTGTGTCACGATCCCAAAGTGTGACGTGCCTGCGGACCGGTTGAACCTCTTTCTGGACTGGCTGCGCCTGGAAGCACTGGCGTGCCGGAGCCAGTTGACCGACCAGTCCGCCGCCGCCCTGGCGGAGGAAATCAAGTCGGGCTGGTGGGCGGCGAACAAGGATCGCTTCATCAAACCGGCCTGATGAACAGCGACCGCGTGGTGGTGGACGCGAACATCGCGTTCAAGGCGTTGGTCAGCCAGCGAGGGGATTTGCGCAATCGTCTGGGGCCGGCGGCGGGCGTCAGGTTCTTCTCGCCGCGCTTCCTGTTCGTAGAGTTGTTCAAACACAAGGAGCGTCTTTCCAGTGCCACCGGCTTGGGCGCGCAAGAGTTGCTCGATGCGCTTCAGACCCTGACCCATCGGCTGGAGTTCATCGCCGAGGAGGACATCCGCATGGGAACGTGGATGGAAGCGCACCGGCTCTGCCTCGGCCTGGACGAAGCGGACACGCCGTATGTGGCGCTCACGTTGCATCTCGAAGGCCGGCTCTGGACGGAAGACCGGGAGCTTCAATCCGGCCTGCGGGCGAGAGGCTTCGACAATTTCTTCATTCCGTAAGCGATCTTGCCATCACCGTTTCCCCATCCGCTCAATCATCCGCGCGATATGGTCGCGGTGGTTCATCATCAGGCGCGGGTCGGTGGTGAAGTGGGTGAGGTCGGCGGAGATTTCCTTGGGCAAGGTCAGCAGCGCCTCGGCTTCGCGCACGTCGCTGGCGGCGGAAGGGTTGTTGCGCAGGCGCGTCACCTCGCGCTGGAGCAGCCAGAAGTATTCGTAGTCTTCCATGCCGTCGCGGAGGTTTTCCCAGCGCACGGAGTTGATGGGGGCGTTGGTGTCGGGCGCGGTGGCGGTGACCGGGTTCCGGCGCGGCGGGTAAAGGAAACGTCCGTCGCCATTGCCCCAATGGCCGATCTGGCCGGGTTTGAAGTCGTATCCGCTGACGTAGCTCATGGGGTCGGCCCACGGGTCCTGGAGTTGCGGGGCGGGAAAGGCCGCGCCGCTGTTCCAGTAGAGCGAGGCCCAGACGAGGATGCCATCGACGCCGTATTGCCAGGATTGCCAGGGCCAGAGGCGCAACTCGGTGCCGGGGTGGTCGATGAACTCGGTGACGTAAGGCGCCTTGGGCGCGGTGCAGATGTACCACCAGACGGATTCGCCGGCGGCGCGGCGGGCGCGGACTTTCTCGGGCGTCCATTCGGGGGTGAGGCCGCACCAGATCTCGACGTGGCCGAGGAGTTCCGGTTCGGGTTGCTCGGTAAGGAGACGGCGCAGGCCGGGCGCGGCGGCGCGGATGCGTTTGTTGCCAGCCACGACGAATTCGTAGTCCTTCCGGTCGGGTTCATCGAACCAGTAGGTGTAAGCCTTGGAGAGCCAGCC
Organism: uncultured Bifidobacteriaceae bacterium; assembly: GCA_964420805.1. GTDB lineage: Bacteria > Verrucomicrobiota > Verrucomicrobiia > Limisphaerales > SIBH01 > JANNGC01. The sequence goes on from CAYQWK010000429.1 coordinate 2,122, forward strand.
GCGCGCTTGCAGGTGTTGCTGCACTTGCCCGAGGTAATCAGCGAAGAGGCGCGCGTGCTCGGGCGTGCCTTCGTCGAAGCCTTCGAGCTTGCCAAGGGAACGGCTGTGAAAAGTCCCGCCGCCCATGCCCTTCAACGGCAGGCGATAGCCGGTGAAGCCCGCGCCATCGAGCCAGCGCGCGGCGGCGGTGTCGAACTTGGTGAAATCCACCTGCGCGTGTTTGTCCGCGCCGGTGCCGGTGAAGCGGACGTCGATGGGCGCGTAGTCGAAGAAGGAGTAAGGGCTGATGCGGTGTTCGGCGAAGTTCTGGAGGTATTGGTGGAACACCTGCTCTTTCTCGGCGGCGGTCTTGAGGCGGTGGTAGCGGTTGATCTCGTGCGTGCCGAGGCCGAAGCCGCTGGCAAGGTGCGTCTCCTTGGGCAGCGCGAAGTCATACACGTGGATCTCCAACGGCACACTCATCTCGCCGAGCGTGGTGTCGAGCGTGAGTTCGCCGCGGAAGGTGCCGCGCTTCGCGTCGCGCGCAACGTGGAAGGTGATCCAGAGTGGCTGGTTCTGTCCGGCGCGCAACGCGAGCGGTGTTTGCAACGGCGGCAAGGGATCGGGATGCAGCCCGCGCTGGCAGGTCTTGTCGGTCGGGTGCGTGATGTTGACGTAGGCGACTTCGTCGATGGTCGCGGTGATGGCAGCGGCGGCGCCGTTCACGTCGCGGAGCGCGCTGATCTTCGCGGCGCGCAACTCGCCGTCGCGCTGCGGGCGGACGATGATTTGCGCGGGTTCGTATTCGCCGCGCGCGGCGGACACGCGCACCGGCAGCGTGGTGGTGCGCTCCGGCAGGCCGCGTTCGCGCCCGATCTTCCAGCCCGGCTCGCACCACCACACGCCGAGCGCGGCGGTTTCGGCGAGCCAGTAGCCGGGGCGCGGATCAAAGAGGTTTGGCAACTGCACGTCTGTTTCGCCAATGAAGAGCGTGTGGTTGTTCGTGTCGGTAAGATGCACGCGCATCGTTTGCGCGCCCGGCTTCGCGAGCGGGACGGCCAGCGTGACGGGCGCCGTCGTGTGAGCAGGCAGCGACCGCGAGAAGAACGTGCGGGCGGAATCGTCGGCAAGGCTGGCCGTGCCGCGCAGTTCGATGTCGCGGGCGGTCGTGTTCGACACCGCGCAGTCGAGTGCCCACCGGGTGCCGTTGGTCATCCGCGCGCCGAGCAGTCGCACGGCCATATCGGCGCTGCGCTCCTGCACGGCGAGGAAGTCGGTCCTGCCCTCGGCATCGGCCAACGGCGCGGCGAGCGGCGCTTCGTAGTCGAGGGTGTTCACCTGAAAATTCACCCGCGCGCCTTCCGTGCCGAGGCGGACGAACACTTCCTCCGCCGGGAACAGCGCCGCCGGGAGCGTCACCGTGCCGCTGCGGTTCGTGGCGCCGAAGGTGGCGACGGGCTGCCATGACTTCGCATCGCGCGACGCCGCGACGACGAGCGTGCCGGCGGTGTGGTAATTGACGTTCACGCGCAACGTCGCGCCGCGCTGCGCCACGCCGCGCACGCCGAGCCGGTAGATCAACTCGGCGCCTGGCGAGAAGACCCAGCGGTCGGAGTTGAACGAGGCGCGGTTGGCGAAGAGCGCGCGGTGAAAGTTCGCGGCGAGCCAGCCGAACTGTGGCGTGAAGCGATACACGCCGGCGCGGATGCTCTCGCCCTCGCCCAGTTCCGCGCCGCCCGCCACGCTCGCGTGGGTCGCAAGCACAGGCAGCAGTTCGGCGTCATCGAAGCTGACGCGGCCGTTCACTTCCCATTGGCCGAGGCGCACGAAATCGTTCGACGCGTCGGTCGGGGTGATGAACGTGAAACCGATTTCGCTCCATTGTTCGCCCGGGTGAAAGTCGCTGTTCACCCGGCCGGTTCCCGAGACGATCGATCCACCGCTGCCGGTGCTCCGGGCGGCGGAGCGCAAACGATACAGGCCACCCGGCGCAAGCGGCATCATCCCGGTGCGCCAGGCGAATGAGTTTTTCCCGTTGCCCTCGACGGTGATGGCGCGGCGGCCGGAGCGAGCCTCGGAGATCCATTGTCCGTTGCCGCCGGTCAGCTTCCAACCGTCCGGTTGTCCGTTGCCGGTCTCAAAACCCCCGTTGGTCAGAAGGTTCTGCGCCGCAACGGCGACCGGCAACAGCAACACGGCGACAAGGAGGTGTGGATTCATGGATGCAGTGTGCGAACGACGGCGGTGCGGGGAAATGATCGACATCAAACGCATGGTCCAAATCCGACGCCGCCGGAGGGGACGGCGATTCAGCCGGAACTTGAAGTTGACCACGCGCGCGCCGCGCCGCGAAACGTCCTCGAAAATCGCCCCCTCCCTTTCCACATCAAGGGAACAGCTCCATCAAGGCGTCGGCAAAAAGTTTCATGCCGCGGGCGTCTGGGTGGTTGATGGAGTTGAGAAGAAACGTGCTGTGGGGGAGGCCCTGACGCCAGAGCCGGCCGTAGCGGCGTGATGCGTCGGCCAGCGCCACATCGTGCCGGGCGGTGAACTGCCGGAGGCCGGCCACGTAGGGCCGCGGGTCGTCGTCGATGCCACACTCGCGATTCAGGCCCATCCAGTCCGGGCGGACGTAGTGCGGGGTGAGAATGATCCACTCGGCGCCGATCTCGCGGAAGTCCGCGAGGAACCTCGCGTAACGGTCTTCGACCTGTTGCGGATTCAAGCCGGCGTCGTTGACGAACTCGGACACAACGAGGTCTGGTTTGGCACCCAACACCTTCTCGCGATAGTTGTGCGGGCTTCCAGCGGGTTCGGCAAGGTAGCTGCCGGTGTTGCGTCCACCCCACGCCTCGGTGACCAGTTCGATGTCGGCCTTGGGAAAGCGCTGGCGAAGGCGGGCGACGAATTGTTCCTGCCATCGGTTGTGTTCCCAGTCCGGCACGTATTGGCCCACGGTCACGCTGTCGCCCCACGCGAGAATGCGCAGGCGCTGGTTGAGCCGGAGCTTCTTCAAGGCGTTGGGCAGGCATCGTTCCGCCGAAGCGGGGCTGGCTTTGGCCGGCTCGGGATAGGCGGATTCGAGAATGGGAAAGAGATGCTCGGGCGCAAGCTTGGGAATCGGGCCGGGGAGCCAGATGTTACCTAGATGACGCTCGCCGGCCGCGACGGGCGGCGACACTGGCGCGGCCGCGCGTGGCTCGCCAGGGCGCAGGGTGATGCGGCCGTCGCCGGTGAGCACGACGGCGTCGAGGCGAAGCCGCGAGTGGCGATAGCTCGCGAAGACGGGCTGGTCAGGCTTGATGGCGCTGTTGGTGGTGCGGCCCCCCCCACGCGGACGCACCTCACGACTCAAGCGCGTGGCACTGCCGGAGGGATGGCTCG
>CAYQWK010000430.1:0-5478 GCA_964420805.1 uncultured Bifidobacteriaceae bacterium
GGTCCACTTCGCTTGGGATGATGGAAAGCCGGTCAAAGGCCGTCGCCTTGATCTTGTCGGCCAATGCGCCTTCGCCGAGCAACGGGCCATAGGCGCTCGCGCCCTCGATCTTGTCGAGGCCCAACCCGCTCGTCGCGTTGGCCTGTGAATCCACGTCGAGCAGCAGCACGTTCTGGCCGGTCGAGGCGAGGCAGGCCGCCACGTTCACAGCGGTGGTGGTTTTTCCGACCCCGCCCTTCTGGTTGGCGACAGCAACGACTTTTGTAGGCACGCGCCGCGTTGTACGGGACGCACCGGCACAGTTCAAGAGTGGTCAAACGCCGCGGCATGATCCAAGTGCCGTGGAGGGTGAAGCCTGGTCCTGATGGGACGGGCGGTCAGGGCTTCGAGTATTTCGCCGGTGCCGTAAATTGCACATTGCGGGCAAGTTTCACCATGAGCTTGTCCTGACTAGCCCTGGCTCCGTGACCGCCACCCGCGGTGTTGCGTTTCCGCAGCAGTCACGTTTTGTGAACGAAAACGGCATTCTCCGGCCTCGACCGGGCGGCAAAAGGTCGTTCCACCGGAATTCGCATGCGCGGTGGCCGGAAATCCGACGGCCGGGTCGGACAAGCAAATCCATTCAACATCTCGTTGAACGGCTGGCACCTTCGCTGCTAACCCTAAGCTGTTATTAGCAGCAGCGAGTGGTTGAAACGCCGAAGCCGCTGAAACCTGAGACCATGCGATTCGAGCGATACGAAGCAGGCGAGTTCTTCGACGAAATGTTCGAAGGAGACGGACGACCGCGGGCATCCGCGAAAACCTTGGTGCGAAACATCGAGGGGTTGCCCGAGGGCGAGTTGCTTAACCGGCAGAAAGCCGCCGAGCGCGCGTTGTTGCAGATGGGCATCACCTTCAACGTCTATGGCGCGCAGGCGGGCACCGAGAAGATTTTCCCCTTCGATCTCGTGCCGCGCATTGTTGCGGCCGCCGAATGGAGCCGGGTGGAAAAGGGGCTCAAGCAGAGAATCCACGCGCTCAACCTCTTCATCGACGATCTTTACCACGACCAGAAGATCCTGAAGGACGGCGTGGTGCCAAAGGAGATCATCTTCACATCTAAGGTGTACCGGAAGGAGTGCATCGGCTTTAACCCGCCGCGCGGCATCTGGTGCCACGTGACCGGCACCGACCTCGTTCGGCACAGCGACGGTAACATTTACGTGCTTGAGGATAATCTGCGCTGCCCGTCGGGAGTTTCGTACGTGCTTGAGAACCGGGCCGTGATGAAGAGCATGTTCCCGCAGGTCTTCGCGCAATCGAAGATCCGGCCGGTGGCGAATTATCCGAGCAAGCTCCGCGAGATGCTCGAATTTGTGGCCCCGGAATCGGCTTCCACGCCGCGGTGTGTGTTGCTGACCCCGGGGATCTACAATTCGGCCTACTTCGAGCATTCGTTCCTCGCCCAGCAAATGGGAATCGAGTTGGTGGAGGGCCGCGACCTTGTTGTGGATGACGGCTTCGTTTGCATGAGGACGACGAAGGGTTTTGAGCGCGTGGATGTGATCTACCGGCGCATCGACGATGACTTTCTGGACCCGAAGTGTTTCCGGCCGGACTCGATGCTGGGGGTGCCCGGGTTGATGGAAGCGTACAAGGCCGGGAACGTCGCGCTGGCCAACGCGCCTGGTGGCGGCGTGGCCGATGACAAAGTCGTCTATGCCTATGTGCCCCGCATCGTGAAGTACTACACCGGGGCCGACATCATTCTGCCCAACGTCCCCACTTACGTTTGCGCCGAGGAAAAGGACCTCGCGTACGTGGTGGACCACGTCGGGGAACTCGTCGTGAAGGCCGCCAATGAATCCGGCGGTTACGGAATGCTCATCGGTCCTCACGCCTCGAAGAAGGAGCGCGCCGAGTTTGTCGAGAAGGTCAAAGCGAACCCCCGGAATTACATCGCGCAACCAACGCTTTCGCTCTCGCGGGTTCCCACCATTTGCGGCGACCACTTCGAGGGCCGGCACGTGGATTTGCGCCCTTACATTCTCTACGGGAAGGAGATATTCGTCCTGCCGGGAGGATTGACGCGCGTGGCGCTCAAGAAGGGCTCGCTCGTGGTCAATTCATCCCAGGGTGGCGGCAGCAAGGACACCTGGGTGCTGGCTGACAACGTCCTTTGCGATAGCGAAGTCGTGGCGCCGAAACCGGGACAGGGCGAAGGAAGGAAATCCGGATGTTAAGCCGTGTTGCTGATTCGATCTATTGGATGAGCCGCTACATCGAACGGGCGGAGAATGTGGCCCGATTCGTCGATGTGAATCTCCAGCTCATGCTGGATGCGCCCGCTGGCTCGGACCAGCAATGGGCGCCGCTGGTGGCCACCACGGGTGACCATGCTGAATTCGAGAAGCGCTACGGCGAAACCACGCAGCAGAACGTCATTCAGTTTCTCGCCTTTGACCCGGAGAACCCGAACTCCATTCTCTCCTGTCTCCGCGCCGCCCGTGAGAACGCCCGAACCGTGCGCGAGATCATCTCCTCTGAGATGTGGCTGCAGTTGAACAAGTTTTACCTCATGGTGAACGACGCCGCAGCCAGCGATCGCGCGCGCCAGTCGTTGACTGACTTCTTCAGCTCCGTGAAGGATGCGAGTCATCTCTTCAACGGAATCACCAATTCCACCATGACCCACGGCGAGGCGTGGCACTTTGGCCCGATGCTCGGGCGGATGCTGGAACGCGCCGACAAAACGTCCCGCATCCTCGACGTGAAATATTTCATCCTGCTGCGCTCCGCCGACGACGTTGGAACGCCGTTTGATGACATCCAATGGGCGGCGATGCTGCGGTCGGCCAGCGCATTTGAAATGTACCGGAAGAAGCACGGCCGGATCACGCCGCGCGGGGTGGTGGAATTTCTCCTGCTCGACCGGGAGTTTCCACGGGCCGTTCAATTCTGCCTCCTGAGCGCGCGGGACTCCTTGCACGCCATCAGCGGTACCCCGGTCGGCACGTTCCGCCACGCGCCGGAGAAGCAGCTTGGGCAGTTGTGCTCCGACCTCTCCTTCGCGAGTGTGGACGAGGTCATTCAAAGCGGACTGCATGAGTATCTCGACGAGTTGCAAACGAAGATGAATCAGGTGGGGGCGGGGGTCAGGGAGACCTTCTTCGCGTTCAAGACACCCAAGCCCGCCCGCAAATCCGCGCGCAGGCAGGCCCAATAGCCGAAGCCAGTCGCGCCATGAGTGTCTCGCAAGAAGTAATCAGTGGAACGCGCCCATCGGCGTGACTGATTCACCGATGACTGCCCCATTGATTCACTGACCTGCCGACTTATGGCCATCCACGTAGCCCTTCACCACAAGACACACTACACCTACGACAAGCTCGTCGGACACGGACCGCACGTGGTGCGCCTGCGTCCCGCCCCGCATTGCCGGACGAAGGTTCTCAGCTACTCGCAGCGCATCACCGGCGGCAAACACTTCATCAACTGGCAGCAGGACCCGTTCTCGAACTGGAACGCGCGCCTCGTCTTCCCCGAGCCGATGAAGGAGATGTGCGTCGAGGTGGAACTCGTCGCGGAGATGGCGGTTCACAACCCGTTCGATTTCTTCCTGGACGATTCGGCGCAGGTCTATCCGTTCGCATACGAGCCGGCCTTGAAAAAAGACCTGGCACCGTTCATGGAGCTTCCCGCGCCGACGGTGAAACTGAACCAGCTCATCGACGAACTGTTGGCGAAATACCTGAAGTCAAAGACCCGCACCATCGACTTCCTCGTCGATGTGAACCAGCGGCTCCAGCGCGACATCAAGTACACCATTCGCCTCGAGCCGGGCGTGCAGACCCCGGAGGAAACTCTGGCCAAGCTCAGCGGTTCCTGCCGGGATTCGGGCTGGCTGCTCGTGGCCATCCTGCGTTCGATGGGTTTCGCGGCCCGCTTCGTATCCGGGTATCTCATCCAGCTCAAGTCGGACGTGAAATCTCTCGACGGCCCGAGCGGCACCGAGGTGGATTTCACGGATCTCCACGCCTGGTGCGAGGTCTATCTCCCTGGTGCCGGGTGGATTGGTCTCGATCCCACGAGCGGCCTGCTCGCGGGCGAGGGGCACATCCCGCTCAGTTGCACGCCGGAGCCAGGCAGTGCCGCGCCCGTTAGTGGCGCCATCGACGAGTGCGAGTCGAAGCTGCATCACGAGATGAGGATCACGCGCATATACGAATCGCCGCGCGTAACCAAGCCCTACACTGAAGAGCAATGGTCCACGATCGAGAAGCTCGGTCACGCCATCGACGCTGATCTGAGAAGAGGCGATGTGCGCCTCACCATGGGCGGCGAGCCGACCTTCATTTCCATCGACGACCCGGATGGTGAGGAGTGGAACTTCACGGCGGTGTCGCACCAGAAACGCGTGCTCTCGGGCGAGTTGATCCGACGCTTGCGCGCGAAGTTTGCGCCCGGCGCGCTGCTGCACCACGGACAGGGCAAATGGTATCCGGGCGAACAACTCCCGCGCTGGGCAATCGGCTGCTACTGGCGCAAGGACGGGGTGCCGGTCTGGAAGAACGACTCGCTTATCGCCGATGAATCGCGGGATTACGGTCATACGGGCAGGGACGCGAAGGCGTTGCTGGAACGAATAGCGCGCGTAGTTGGCGCTGACCCGAAATACATGGTCCCGGGCTACGAAGACGCGTTCTACTACACTTGGAAGGAGCGGCGGCTGCCGTCGAACGTCACGCCAGAGCAGTCGAACTTGAAGGACAAGCTTGAGCGCGACCGCATCGCCCGCATCTTTCAGAAGGGCCTTGGCGAAGTTGTCGGTTACGCGCTGCCCATCAAACGCGCGTGGTATGGCAACCAGCCGGGCTGGATGTCCGGCGCGTGGTTTTTGCGCGACGACAACACGCTCTGGCTCATTCCCGGCGATTCCGCAATGGGCCTGCGCCTGCCGCTCGACTCGATTCCCTGGGTGGCGGAAAAGGACTTCCCGTGGAACTGGCAACAGGATCCGTCCGCGAAGCTGCCCGCGTTGCCGAAGGAATTTCCCTACGTGATCCGCAAGCCGGAAGAAACCGGCCAGCGTTTCATTCGTCGTGGCGGTGGCACGCCGCTGCCCGCGGGCTTTGGTCCCGGCCAGCGCGCGCAGGAACTCGGCATGCCGGAAGAAGAGCGCGTCGAACTGCCGCCGTTGCCGCCGGATTTCGATCCGAATCGCCGCCCGGTGCAGGGCGAAAGCGCGCCGTGGGTTGTTCGCACCGCCATGTGTGTTGAGCCGCGCGAGGGACGCCTGCACGTCTTCATGCCACCGGTTGCGACGACGGAGGATTATCTCGATTTGGTTGCAGGTGTTGAAACCGCCGTCACCGAGCTTGGCCTGCCCGTCATCATCGAAGGCGAGACACCGCCGCGTGATCCGCGTTTGAACAAGCTCGCGGTCACCCCCGACCCCGGCGTGATCGAGGTGAACCTCCACCCGAGCCATTCGTG
>CAYQWK010000431.1:0-5459 GCA_964420805.1 uncultured Bifidobacteriaceae bacterium
ACGCCGCACCTTCCTCTTCACCAGCGCGCTGCCCGGCGAGGGTAAGACATTCTGCTCGGTCAACTACTCGGTTTGTCTCGCGCAGCAGGGCCTGAAGACGCTCTTGATCGACGCCGACCTGCGCCGCCCCGCCGTCCACAAGGTTCTGCGCGGGCAGACCTTCGCCGCCTGCGGCGTGACCGATTATTTGACCGGCCAGAAGCAGCTGGACGAAGTGATCCAGACGCACGAGCAGGAGAAGTTCTTCTTCATCCCCGCCGGCAGCCTCGCGCCAAACCCGGCGGAATTGCTCGCGCAAAACGGACTTGAAACATTGATCGACGAAGCGCTGATGAAGTTCGACCGCGTGGTCGTTGATTCCGCGCCGATTCACGCCGTCAGCGATACGTTGCTGATGTTGAACCGGGTCCAGACAGTCTGCCTCGTGATCCGCACTGGCAAGACCCCGCGCCGCGCAGTGGTCCGCGCCATCGAGCTTCTCCAAAAAGCCGAGGCGCCCCTGGCCGGCACGATCCTCAACCGCCAGCCACGCCGCCGACTCGGCCGCTACTACTACGACCCTTATTACTCGTACGCCTACGAGGGCAAATATTCCGACAAGGGCGTGTATGGCTCGAAATGAGCCGCCCAATTCGCAAATGAACTCCCGATCACAAACCGCTTCACGCCTGTCCGATTGCGGCATTGTCGCCGTGATCCGCACCGCCCGATTCGAGGATGTCGCACCGGTTTGCGATGCCCTCGTCGCGGGTGGAGTCACGGCGCTGGAAATCACGCTCACCGTGCCCGATGCAGTGCGCGCTATTCGCGAGACCTCCGCCCGCCTTGGCGATGCCGCCATGGTGGGAGCGGGTACGGTTCTCAAAACCGGCCAATGCAGCGAAGTCCTGTCCGCCGGCGCCCAGTTCGTCGTCTCCCCCATCGCGCGGTTGGAGTTGATCCCGCTCGCCCATTCAGCCGGAAGACCGGTGATGATTGGTTCCTACACGCCGACGGAAGCGCAACTCGCCCATGAGGCGGGCGCCGATTTCATCAAGATCTTTCCCGCCGACAAGCTCGGCCCCGGCTACATCAAGAACTTGCTCGCGCCGCTGCCGCACCTGCGCATTGTGCCCACCGGAGGCGTGGATTTGCAGACCGCCACGGATTTCCTGCGCGCCGGCTGCGCCGCCCTGGGAGTCGGCTCTTCGCTGGTTTCCGGCGAGTTGATCAAGGCGGCCCGGTGGAATGATCTGTCGAAGCTCGCGGCGGAATTCGCGCGTATCTTGCGCGAGTTCCGCGCCGCAAAGGCGGCAAGGTAGCCCCGCCATACCCACACGGAGCCGGACCGGAATGGAAAAAAAGAAGGCGCGGCTCGATGCCGCGCCTTGCGCCGATCCAGGTTCCCCGCCGCTTACGCGCGGATGTTCAGTTCGTATTCGTGCTTGGTCGTCTTGCCCGGCATCGGAACGGGATACTTGCCGTCCTTATCGCTTAGAACCGGCGGCGGTGAGTCGTTGGTCCATTTGTCGATTCCCGGCGCATATTCCATGTCGTCGTTGAGCATGCCGTCGTAGGTGACTTCCATTCCGGTGTGCGCGGCCTTGCGGCCCATTGAGGTCACGACGCTGGCCTGAACGCCGAAGGGCACTTCGTTGTAGGGCTTGTCCTTGCGGATGGCCTCAATCAAGTCGTTCCATTCGTTGTCGTACGGATTGTCCTGGCCGGGCACAGGCTTCGACTGCCACAGCATCGAATCACGCGACGGCTTCTGACCTTTGTGGATGCTCGAAGGTCCGCTGTAATCGCCGGACTTCGCGGCAATGGCCATACCTTTCGAGCCGTGAACGAAACTGTGGTAAAAAGATTCCGCCCCGCTGTTACAGCGGCCGTCCATGTAGAACTTCGTGCCGTCGTCGAAGGTATATTCCACAGCGTAGGAATCAAAATTCTGGTCCACCCAGTATTCGCCAGTCGGGCTGGTGCGATAATGACGCCCGCCAAGGCCCTGGGCCTTGACCGGCCAGGCGTTCTTCATCCAGCAAAGATGGTCGATGTGATGAATATAGAAATCGCTGTAACAGCCGCCGCTCGCCCAAAGGAAGCTGTGGAACCGTGAAATCTGCCAGAGCAGTTCGCTCGGCTTCCCGGGCCAGCGCGTCGAGAACGCCGACGCTACCGGACCGTGCATCCGATACCCGCGCATAAACAGCACGTCGCCGATCTCGCCATCCATGACGCGCTTGTGCAGTTCCTGAAGATGCCGCGCGTGGCGGGACATGAGCCCCACCGCGCATTTCAATCCTTTCGCATCCGCCTCCTTGGAAAGTTCCAGCATCCGCCGCGAAGTCGGACCGTCCGCTGTCACGGGCTTTTCCATGAACACGTTCAGCTTCTTCTCGATGGCATATTTGAAATGCACCCATCGGAAGGCCAGCGGCGTGGTGAAGATGGCCACATCCCCGGGCCGCAACGCGTCCAACGCATGCTTGTAGCCTTCGAACCCGATAAACTTCCGGTCGTCCGGCACATCGACCTGATTGTTGTACCGCTTCTTGAGATTGGAAAAACTGCTGTCGAGCTTGTGTTTGAAGACATCTGCCATGGCCACGAGCTTGACCGGACCATGCTTCGAGTTCATCGCGTTCTCCGCCGCTCCCGAACCGCGCCCGCCGCAGCCAACAAGGGCGATCTGCACAGTCTGGCTGTCCTGCGCGTGAACGTGGGGAAGGACGACGCCGGCCAGCGCCGAAGCCGCGGCAATGCGCCCGGTGGTCTTGATAAAATCACGTCGTGATGTGTTTTCCGGTAAAGTGGTGTTCATAAATTCATGCTGCTGACGCAAGGCCCCGGATGTCAATTCAAGGGAGCCTGTTTCAAAATCACTATCTTGTCGCGGCTCCACCGCAAAATGGCATGCCCAGCTTTTAATGGGCGCCCAACCGCGTCCAATTCGTCACAACCGCGCCCACATCTGCACGGCCAAAATCCTCGACGCCCAATCACGCATCGGCAACCTTCGGCCCGCATGACCGAATTGCAGAAGAACGAGATGGAACGTCTGGTCCGCGACCAGATCAAACTCGTGGGTGAAGATCCCCGCCGCGAAGGGTTGCTCCGCACCCCGAAGCGCGTGGCCGAATCGATGGCCTTCCTCACCAGCGGCTACCAACTCGATCCCATGACCGTCCTGAACGAAGCGCTTTTCACCGCCGAGTCGGACGAGATGGTCATCGTCAAGGACATCGATTTCTACAGCCTTTGCGAACACCACATGCTGCCGTTCTTCGGCAAGTGCCACATCGCCTACATCCCGCGCAAGAAGGTTATCGGTCTTTCCAAGCTCCCCCGCCTGGTCGATGTCTTCGCGCGCCGGCTGCAAATCCAGGAGCGGATGACCTTCGAGATCGCCACCACGGTCCGGAAGCTCATCAACGCCCAGGGCGTCGGCGTTGTGATCGAGGCGCAGCATCTTTGCATGATGATGCGCGGGGTCGAGAAGCAGAACTCCTACGCCATCACCTCCGCCATGCTCGGAGCCTTCCGCAACGACTCGCGCACGCGCTCCGAATTCCTGAACCTCATCGGCCATTGCCGCGGCTGAAACTCGTGAGCGCCGGGGTCCGCATCGACAAATGGCTCTGTGCGGTGCGCCTTTACAAAACTCGTTCGCTCGCCGCCGCCCAATGCAAGGCCGGACACGTCCTCATCAACGGCCAGGCCGTGAAACCTGCCCGCGAAGTTCATCCCGGCGAGATCATTCAGGCCCGCACCGGTCACATTACCCGCACCGTGCGTGTCACCGGCCTGATCGAACAACGGGTCAGCGCGCCGGTGGCCAGGGAAAATGCCGAGGACCTCACCCCGCCCGAGGAACTGACCAAGCCACGCGAACCGGATTACTCACGCGGTATTGTCCGCCCCAAGGGAACGGGTCGGCCAACGAAAAAAGACCGCCGGGAAATCGAGAAGTTGGAACGGACGGGAGAATGACGCCGGCCGCAATGGCAGGCAGCGTGTAAGTGGCCTACGCCTTCTTCCCGTAAATCTGCTCCGGTGTCTCCAACTGCCGCTCGGTCACCTTGAAACTCGCGCCGTCGCCTTCGATCGAGCGGAAGAAGCAGCTCTGATACCCCTCATGGCACGCCGCGCCGATCTGCTCGACCTGGATGAGCAATGTGTCGCCATCGCAATCGAACGCGATGTCCTTCACCTGCTGCGTGTGGCCGCTCGACTCGCCCTTCATCCAGTATTTTTGCCGTGACCGGCTCCAGAAATGCGTCTTGCCGGTCTGGATCGTGCTCTCGATCGAGGCGCGGTTCATCCACGCCATCATCAACACCCGGCCGGTGGACTGCTCCTGGATGATCGCCGGGATGAGGCCGTTCGCGTCGAACTTCAGCTTGTCGTAGAAACTCATGTGGCGCGGAATTTAGGTTTGCGTGTCTTGCTTGGCGATTGGTTTCTGCGTCGTACCATCCGCTGTTCCGTCACGCTTTTCCTTTCCCGGCAGGAATGTGAAAGCCACCGCCGCCAGAATGCAGAGAAATGCCGCGGCGTGGTTCCACTTCAATCTCTCGCCGAGATACGCGACTGCAAAGCCCGAGAACACCACCAGCGTGATGATCTCCTGAATGACCTTCAACTCGGTCGCCGTGAAATAGTTGATGCCCCAGCGATTCGCCGGAACCATCAGCACATACTCGAAGAACGCGATGCCCCAACTGGTGAGAATGACCGCCCACAATGGCAGCATTCCGCCCTTGGTGTGGCTGTATTTCAAATGCCCGTACCAGGCGAACGTCATGAAGACATTCGACACCAGCAGCAGGATGATTGGCGTGAAACGAGAGGAGACAAAGTAGTTCATGATCCAGTCAAAGGCGCGGAGCGTAGCGTCGCCCGGATGTTCCGCAAGACAGGTGATGCCCAAACTTCCCGCGTCACCCCGGCTGCACCTATGCCCGAAGCAACCGTCGGAAGAACCGTCCGGTATGGCTCACTTCGCAACGGCCCACCATCTCGGATGTGCCTTGCGCCACGATCCGCCTGCCGCCCTCGCCGCCCTCGGGGCCAAGGTCGATCACCCAGTCGGCGAGGAGCGGACTGGTGGGGTGGCTTGGGAGAAAAGCGCGATCACCGCATTGATGCCGTAGCCAACCCCGAGCGCAAGAACGACGTAGGACAGAGAGCTGAAGACCCCGGTTAGGTCTCGATCCGCGCGGCCCATCGCTGGATTCAAAACAGCAATCAACACCGGACCGAGGCAGCAGAAGCAGGCCGCCAGTCCGACCAGCCAGGCACACTGCGAACTTCGCAGCCGCCTCCAAGCCCATGGTAGCGACAGGATGGGCAACAGGCAGACCGCACCAAACTTCCTGTCCGTCTCCAACGCAAACGCGCCCAACTGGCGGATCCAATCCCCCGCACCTTGCGTGGGCCGCAACCTTTCGTACTGTCCACGAGTGAGGGTGTGGACG
>CAYQWK010000432.1:0-5458 GCA_964420805.1 uncultured Bifidobacteriaceae bacterium
CATGAATTTGCCGTTTGATCCGCCCGAGAATCTTCTGCCAGGAACCAATTACCCGACCACAGCCAAATTATACCGCGTCGCTCGAACATTGCCCGAAGGGTTCGTTGAAGGATGGGGTTCTGATTTGGCGGCGATTCCGGCGGGGTTGACCAACATCATTGCCGTGGCAGCTGGGTTGCACGATTCCGGCACGCATAATCTCGCGCTGCGTTCCGACGGGACTGTGGTTGCTTGGGGCGCGAACTTTTGGGGCCAGACCAATCTGCCGGCTGCCCTCACAAACGTCATCGCCGTTGCTGTGGGCGGACGTCACAGCGCCGCGTTGAAGCGCGATGGAACCTTGGTGCTGTGGGGCAACAATTCTTTCGGACAGACCAATGTGCCCGCCGGATTGACCAATGCCGTCGATGTCAAAGCCGGACTCTGGCATACGCTCGTACTGCGTGCCGACGGCACCGTGGCGGCGTGGGGTGACTTGTTCAACCGGTCAAACTCAGTCCCAAACGGGTTGAATGACATTACCGCCATCAGCGCGGGGCCGCGCCATTGTCTGGCCTTGCGCAGCAACGGCACCGTGGTCGCGTGGGGGTTCACGTACGATTTCCTTGGCAACTTTCTTCCCACGAATGTTCCGCCCGGCCTCAGCAATGTTGTCGCGATCAGCGCGGGCATGGAACACAATCAGGCGTTGCTCGCCGGCGGTTCGGTGGTCGTGTGGGGCCGGACTAACAACTCGGCTGTGACCAATCTTCCCACGCTCACTAATATCGTGGCCATCAGCGCGGGGTGGCATTACGGGACCGCTCTGGTGGATGATACGTCGGTCATCGGATGGGGCAATACCGTTGCTGACACCGGCAGGGACGGCATCGTGGCGCTTTCCGCCGGGGCCATGCATGTGTTGGTCGTGTGGATCAACGACGAAAGCCCGGTGATTACCATTCCACCGAAGAATGTCTGGGAACCTGTCGGCACCACGACGAACATCAGTGTCGTGGCCACGAGCACGCTCCCCGTGAGCTACCAATGGCAGAAGAATGGCGTGGATATTCAGGGCGCGACGAGCAATCGTCTGGAACTTGTGAACCTTCAAGAAACCGATGAAGGCCTGTACCGCGTGCACGTCAGCAACGCTCGAAGGTCATTCTTCAGCGAAGCGGTTACTGTCACCGTGATTCTGCCTCCGGAAATCACGAATCAATCGCCGGCCCTGAGTTTGACGGTCACGCAAGACGCAGTTCTGACGTTCAGCGTGGGCGTCCGCAGCAAGGGTTATCCCTACCCGACGTTTCGATGGGAAAGGGACGGCGCGACCATTCCGCTTTGGATGTCGTCGGTGCAGACATTGAAGATGGAAGGCTTGGCGCAAGCCGGCAGCTACCGTGCATTCGTTTCCAACCCCGCCGGCCACGCCACCAGCGCCGTATGGCAGGTGACAGTGAAGTTGCGTCAGCAGGCCACGGGATGGGGCGACACCAACTTCGGGCAACTCAACTTCGATCCCGCAGAAACGAACATCGTCGCCATCGCCGTCGGTGCTTATCACAACGCCGGGCTCCGCGAGAACGGCACGGTGCTCCAATGGGGCTATCCGTGGACGAATGTCCCCACCGCGCTTAGCAATGTGGTCGCCGTAAGCGCGGGCTTCGACCACAGCCTGGCTTTGCGCGAGGACGGTTCGGTTGTGTCATGGGGTGATGAGGATGGAAGCGCCAACTTTGTCCCGACCAACCTCGCCCCGGCCACGGCCATTGCCTCCGGCTGGAACCACAACCTCGCCCTGCACACCAACGGCACGGTAACCGTTTGGGGAGTGAATGGTTCCGGTGTGGGATGGCACCTTTTGGAAATCCCGCCCGGCATCAGCAACGCCACCTCCATCGCGGCCGGTGCCCTGCACAGTCTGGTCGTTCGTTCAAATGGCACCGTGGTTTCCTGGGGTTACAACGCCGACGGGCAGACCAATGTGCCCGCTGGGTTGTCCAACGTCGTTGCCGTGGCCGGCGGTGGAATGCACAGCTTGGCGTTGAAAGCCGACGGCACCGTGGTCGCATGGGGCGCGAACGGGTACGGCCAATGTGACGTTCCGGAGGGCCTCAGCAACGTCCTGGCGATCTCGGCCGGTTTTGAACACAACCTGGCGCTGCGGGAAGATCGTTCGATCGTTGCCTGGGGCCGGAACAACCACGGACAAACCACGATTCCCGAACATCTGGCCCACTCCGCCATGGTCGCAGCCGGCATGTCGCATAGCGTGGCTCTTGCCTACGACGCGAAGCTCGCCTACCCGGTGGACGTGGCGCGCGACGTCATGGTGCTCTACAATACCAACTGCCCGGCCAGTGTTGACGTGAAGAACTACTATCTCGCCCATCGACCCAAGTTTGGGAATGCCATTGTGCTCGGCATCGGGGGCAGGACCAATGTGGTCGAGGATTACGCGACGTTCGAGGAAATGACTAACACCCTGATTCTGCCGATCCGCCAATGGCTGGACGCGCGGCCCACGAGGCGGCCGGTGTACTATGTGCTCTGCTTCGGAATTCCAAACCGGACAACGAAGCCGAGTGATTTCAACGATGCGCTTCATAGCAGCGGAGCGGCAATCCGAGGCGCGCTGGTCCACCGCCCGCCATTCGTCACGAGTTTGAACATGGAAACGACCAATGACTGTTACGCTTATATTGACAAGATTTCGGCGACGGGCACGAATCTGCCTTTGAATGGTGTCACCATCAGCGCGGCACGCATAGGTAACTCGGGGAGCACGTTTGTCTTGGATAACGTCCGGGACTCGCTATACGACAATTCTGGAGGGGAGATGGACACGACGCGTGCGTCGCTACTGTCATCAGGATTAGCAACCAACGAGGTTCTCTACTCGGATAATTACGGCCTTCAGGATCCAAACCGCTGGCAATTCGCCGTCCCCAATCACATCAGCAACGCGGTTGATGTAGCCGCCTTTGCCTCTTGGGGTACTCATGCCGCCTGGCAATGGAACTGGCCGCTGATGACAAACCTCATCCAGTTCCACGGGAAGAGCGACTGGTACATTATCCAGAGTTACGAATCGTGGAATGGACGATGGTGGGCCAACCAGTTCGTGGGACAGCCAAGCTACCAGCTTTGGTTTTGGCCCACGGTGTTCGGCGGATTGAATTACTCAGCGACTGCCGTCGGCGCAGTGTCTCACGTAGCCGAACCGGGATTGTTCGGATTGAACAGGACGCGGCTTTACTTTACGGATTGGCAACGCGGCCGCTGTTTTGCCATCGCCGCTTGGCATTCGTCCGGAGGCGTCATGATGCAAGCATCAGGTGATCCACTTGTAACGAAATAATTGTCGAACTCATGAAAATACAACTTGGAATCCTGATTGCACTCTTAGCGCATGATGCTTTTCCTCAAAGCTCATTCATCAACCTGGACTTTGAGTCGGCCTCACTGGTGCCCTCCGTTGAACCGTCTTTCGGTTATGGACTCGACTCGACGGCGGCGCTCCCAGGCTGGAGTGTCCTTGTCAACGCTGGGCCAATGTCCTGGGTGCTATCGAACACCCTCACCCTTACTCCCTACGCCTCCGCCACCCTGTGGTCGGTTCCGGGGCCGTTACTTTCCGGGCAGTATTCAGTTCAGTTAGTCTCTGGATTGCAGTATCAATTTACAGGTTCAAACGTCTGGACCAGCACCACGCTGGCACAGACTGGCTTGGTTCCGGAGGGCAGCAGATCGTTGCGGTTGACAGTCGCTAACGACCCGTTCAGCGTGAGTCTTGGTGGCACGTCGCTTTCGCTGGTTCCCTTGTCATATGGCACCAACAACTTTATCCCCTACACAGTGTGGGGCGCGGACATCTCCGGTCATGCCAATCTGAGCGAGGAACTGCGCATCACGGTTCCTTACGACGCCGGTGTGCCTTTCGGGCAGTATCATTCGATCCGGCTCGATGACATCTCGTTCTCGCCGAATCCGATCCCCGAACCCTCCACTTGGTCGTTCATTTTCCTCGGGGCGGTGGCATGGCTGGTGGCGAAAGGATGGCGGCGGTGAAGTAGAGCCGGTTCAACTTCGCGGTCGTTGCATCGCGCAATGCCGCCATGCCTCTCCGTCACGCTCCTTCCCGCGCATTCTGACAATCGGACCTGATCTGGGCAGTCGGTGACCTCCTACACTCCAGCGAGGCATTTTCCTACAAGCAGTTGGCCGGTTGTCCGACAGACACGGGCCGCGCGCTCTGGTTCACTCGCGGCATGGCAACCCCGTTGATCTGGAACATGCATGGTGCTGTGTGGAATGCGCCCGGGCTGTTTTGGAACGGGACGATGCCGGTCAACTCAAACATCAAACATCAAAACTCCATGGACAACCTCGTTTCCGCCACCCTCAGCCCCGCCGACAAAACGGCAATCATCACCAAACTCGACGAGATCAAGGTGCTGCTGCCTTTCCTCATCAACCTCACCATCGACGAAAAGCGCGCCCTGCCGAAAATGGGTTCCTTCCGGGACGGCATGGACGAGGCCTTCGCCGCCGAAATGGCCGCGCACCCCGAGATGGTGCCAAACTTCGTGGACATGCCGGAACTGGGCCGCGACCGCGCGCTGCGCCAGATGCTGCGCGATGTGGCCCAGCAACTGGCCGCGTTGTGCGAATCGGTCGAGGACACGCAGACGGCCGTCGGGGTCGATGCCTACATGGCGTACCTGAGCTTTTACAACAACGTGAAGCAGGCGGCGAAACGGAACGTGCCGGGAGCCAATGCCGTGCTGGACAACCTGAAACGCTTCTTTCCGCGCGGCGGCGGAAACACCCCCACGACACCCCCAACGCCGCCCACCCCGTAAAATTCGCAAACCACATGCAGGAAGCCAGTTGCATGGTCGGATGGTGCAGTTCGGAACTGAAACGATGCAGTTCGGAACTCGGATGTTGCACCCCGGAACTGCGGCATCCGAGGTCTGGACACGGCCATCCGAGGTCCGGGCACGGCTGGGGGTGTTCGGAACACCGTGGTCCGACCTCCGCATACGGTTCGGCGTCTCGCGATGTCCACCGTCGGTGCTTTCAACATGGACCGCCATGTTTGGACCTGAACGCTCGGAGTTGGAACCTGACCCGTTGCAGTTCGGAACTGCGGCAAATTGGAGCTGGAAAATGCCGTTGCCGTGAGCCGGTTTCCGATGCGGCGGAGTCCCCAAAGCGGCCACCCAATCCCAACCTGCATTCCTTGAGCGACCATGCCCTTTGATCCCACCAAACCGATGGCCAACACGCCATTGGACGCCAACGGAGTCCGCTACCAGTTCAACGCGCTGAAGGCGTTGTGGGACGCGCAGGCGGTCACGATCACGTCGCAGGGGGCGGAGATCGCGATGTTACAAGGGCAGGTGGCCGGGTTGTTGTCCGCGCTGGACTCGGTGCCGCCGGGGCAGCCGACGTTGGCGTTGCAATACGC
>CAYQWK010000433.1:0-5439 GCA_964420805.1 uncultured Bifidobacteriaceae bacterium
CGCGCTGACCAAATCCACCTTGCCGTCGCCATTGACATCCGCTGCGGCAACTGAAAATGGCCCGCTTCCCACGCCCGGCGAAGAAGACAGGACAAAGACTCCGGCGCCGTTGTTGGTCAGCACGGTGAGGCTGGAGGAACTGGAATTCGCGCTGACCAAATCCACCTTGCCGTCGCCATTGACATCTGCTGCGGCAACTGAAAATGGCCCGGTTCCCACGCCCGGCGACGAAGACAGGACAAAGACCCCGGTGCCGTTGTTGGTCAGCACGGTGAGGCCGGAGGAGTCATTATTCGCGCTGACCAAATCCACCTTGCCGTCGCCATTGACATCCGCTGCGGCAACTGAATATGGCCAGCTTCCAACGCTCGGCGAAGAAGACAGGACGAAGCCCCCGGAGCCGTTGTTGGTCAGCACGGTGAGGCTGGAGGAGCCGTAATTCGCGCTGACCAAATCCACTTTGCCGTCGCCATTGACATCCGCTGCGGCAACAGAGTGCGGCCCGTTCCCGACCGCAGGCGAAGATGCCAGGGTAAAGGGTCCCCAGTTTATCGACCATTGAATGACGCCTGCGTTGTAAACTGAGAGTAGATTCACATTCGTAATGGCCGCGCCATTTCCCGCGAAAGTGCCGCTAATGTTCACCCCGCTTGCGCCGTTGGTAACCACGCCGCCGGGCAGTTGTCCGAGGCTGAGCGGGCCGGTGATGCCCGCCGCCGCCACCGCGCCGGCACTGGCGGCCTTGATCGCGTAGGGCGTGGCGGTGATTTGCTGTCTCGGATCCAGCGCGGTGAACGCGCCAGCACTGTTGGTGCGTACCGCCAGTTCCAACCAGCGGTTCGCACCGGGGAACGCCCCCGCGCCGAAATCAAGGGCCACCGTGAACAGGCCATTGCTGACCGGCGTCGCGGCATTGGTGAGCGACCCGATTGACGCGCCGTTGGTCGCGGCGTCGTGCAGCGAGAAGCGGAGATCAAAGAACCCGTTGGCCGGCGCGCCGGCGTCGTTGAGGCGTCCCTGATAGGTGAACGCCGTGGTTTGGGCCGTGGCTGCCAGAGGCAACGCGGCCAAGGCGAGGAGCAAAGCAATGGTTCGTTTCATGCCCGCAGGAATTACCACGCCGCACCCGCGCTTGTGAATCGTATGAAAGGAGGAGGCGCCATCGCCTGGGGCACCAAAGCAAAGCCGCCGCAGCCCGAGGAGACTGCGGCGGCAGCGGCTGGAATTTGCCGGGAGCCGACTATTTGCGCAGCCGGAGGAAGACGGTGCCTCCGCCCGGCGTTAACGTGACGCTGCGTTGGTTGCCGTTCATGACGGGCGACGCGGGCACGGCCGCCCATGCCGGCGTGGTGAGACTTGCGGTCTGTTCCAGCACGAACCCGGCGTCGCCTGTTTCCCAGGACACAACGATGCTCGCGCCATCCGGCCGGATCGTGAGCGTGGGCGCCCCAGCGGTTTGCACCGCCACGAAGCCAGACCAGTAGCCGCCTTGGAGCGAGAAGCTCCCTCCGCTCATCGCGCCAGCCGCCGGCTGTCCGATTGTGCCGCTCACGCTGAAGGTGCCGCCCGCGCTTGTTCCACCGCCGCCGGAAACCCGCGACCAGTCCACGCTGAACTGCGCGGTGGCCGTGGCGACGAGTGCCAGCAAGCAGCCGGCCCAACTCGAACGCATCATTCCGCGTCTCATCGCGAACCCCCGGTCTTGTGTTCCATCAGCTTGCTCAACGCAGATTCAAATCGAGACAGCCTCTCCTCCAACGCCTGAATCTGCGCGTCCTTTTCTTTCACGACCTCGTTCAAGCCCTGGATGGCGGCCAGCGCCACGCCGTCGGCGTCCACGGTGGTGATGTGGCGGTCATCGGTGCCGGTGCCGAAGGCCTCGTAGAAATCCTGCGCCATCGGGCCGATGTGGCTGGCGCCGGCTTCGGCTTTGAAATTCCAGCGTGAGATGGCCAGTCCGGCCACCTTCTCCAGAACATCCCGCGGCCTGACCGGCTCGAAGTTCTCCTTGGCATTGCGGTCTGAGGTGGGATTGAACGCCAGTGCCGACCACGTTCCGTTGGTGGTGAGCTGCGAGACAAAGGCGGTGTTGTTGCCGAACTGCGCAATCAGTCCCGTGCCGTTGGCTGACACGTTCAACGCGCCCGCCGGTGTGTTGCCCGCGGCGACCACACGCAGGGCCGGGCCGGAGTTGCCGTTGGTGTTCAGGTTCTCCACCAAGGCGACATGGGAGGCGTAAGACGACGAGGCACGGACGCTGTTCACAACGAGCGCGCGCGCCGTGCCGTTGTTCAGGGAGAGGCTCGGACCGACGAGGTCGCCGCTGGCGATGATCCCACCGGCCACATCCAACGCGGCGGCAGGATTGGTTTTGTTGATTCCAACACCTCCGGTCGCACGGACGAGGAATTGGTTTGCACCAGAGCTGACGAACGGTGAAGCCGTGCTGAAATCAGCCCACACGAAAGCACCGTCATGATTAGCATTCGCAACATGGCCCAGCCCGGCTGACGCAGTACCAGCAGCCACAGTTGAAACACCGCAGGCGAACGCATGCCAGCCTGAGGCGGTAGAGCTTCCCAAAGCCACAGCGTTGGTTCCACTGGCGACGCTATCGAATCCAAGCGCAATGGCAGCCGGGCCACTAGCGATTGTGTCCTGGCCAAGCGAAATCGAATAGGGCCCGCTGGCAGTCGGATACCAGCCCATCGCCAGCGATCCTTCACCAGTGGCCTCGGCGTTGTAGCCGCTAGCGGTTGAATACGCTCCGCCCGCAAGATTGAAAAGACCCCCGACAACCGAAGCGTAGTGGCCCGTTACCACATTTTGAGCCCCGACCGTTCCGCCGCCGCCAATGAACGCTCCATTTCGTCCCGGTGTGACATAGTTTACGGGGGAACCGCCGATCACATTCGGGCTTTCGGGTCTTGGTTCGAGGCGCAAGGCGCGTTGGGAATTAACTCTCATCTCCAGTGGCAGGTTGTCCGACGTGCCAAGAAATGTTCCGTTGCTCGGGTTCGCATTCGTGTTTCCGCCGGTGCGCCAGAAGGACGCGCCGGTCAACCCGCCAAGGGTGACCGCGTTGATGTTGGTGAACGCTGCCGGGGCGATTTGCCCGGCGGCGATCGTGCCGGTGATATTTGTGGCTGGGACCGCGTCGGCGCTTCCGGCCTTGAGCGACCGGAGCGCATAAGGAGTCGATGCCAGAGCCTGCCTTGGGGTGAGGGCGGTGAAGGCGCCGGGGTTTCCGTTGGTGCGCACCGCCAGTTCCAGCCAGCGATCCGCGCCGGGGAATGCCCCCGCGCCGAAATCAAGCGCCACCGTGAACAGGCCGTTGCTGACCGGTGTCGCGGCGTTGGTGAGCGACCCGATTGACGCGCCGTTGGTCGCGGCGTCGTGCAGCGAGAAGCGGAGATCAAAGATCCCGTTGGCCGGCGCGCCGGCGTTGTTGAGGCGTCCCTGGTAGGTGAACGCCGTGGTTTGAGCGAGGACCGCCAGCGGCAGCGCCGCCAGCCCGACAAGTAAAACAGAGGTTCGTTTCATGCCCGCACGAATTACCACGCCGCACCCGCGCTTGTGCATCGTATGAAAGGAGGAGGGCGGACGAAGCCTTGCGGGATCAGCGCCCGAGAAACTTCACCACGGCCTCGGTGCGGTTCTGCACCTGGAGCTTTTCGTAGATGCTGCGCAGGTGCGTGCGCACGGTGGTGATGCTGATGCCGAGTTGCTCGCCGATTTCCTTGTAGAGAAATCCCTTGGCCAGGCTCTCGATGATCTCGCGCTCGCGCGGAGTGAGCTGGGCGACGGGAACGGATGGCGAGCGGTCCTGATGAAAGGTCGCGACCACCTTGCGGGCAATGAGGCTGCTCATGGGGGAGCCGCCGGCGTGGACGTCGTGGATGGCCTCGACCAGCTCGGCCGGCGTGGAGCGCTTGAGCAGGTAGCCCGTCGCGCCGGCCTTGAGCGCGGCGAACACCTTCTCCGCGTCCTCATAAACGGTGAGCATCATCACCTGTGTGCGCGGCAATGCGCGCTTGAGATCGGCCACGCAGTCGATGCCGTTCATGCCGGGCAGGTTGATGTCCATGAGGACCACGTCGGGCTGGTCGGCAGGCAGACGTTCCAGCGCCTCCTCGGCGCTCGGATACGCGCTCACGCAGCGCAAGCCGTCGGCCCTCTCGATCAACTCGATGAAGCTGGCCCGTATCCGGTCGTCGTCCTCGACGATCGAGACCCGGATGCGCGGAATGGTGGATGGCGCGGACATGGGGGAAGGCTAGCGAAACAGAACCGGCTGGTGCCATCGTCCAAAAGGAGGAGGCGCGGGATGATGGCAGGGGGCGCGTTTCATGGCAGCGGCACCGTCACGATCACCGTGGTTCCTTTTCCCGGCTCGCTCTCGATGGAACAGCGGCCGCCGAATTTATCCGCCCGGCGGCGCATGTTCGCGAGGCCGTTGCTGAAGCGCCCGACTTGCGCGGGCGAGAAACCGCGGCCGTTGTCCCTGATCTCCAGCCGCAAAACGCCCTTCTCCTCGCGCGCGGAGAAGGTCACCTCGGTGGCTTCGGAATACTTCAGCGTGTTGTTCAAGGACTCCTTGAGGATCAGAAAAACGCCGTGGCGGATTTCGGCGGGAACAGGCCGGTCCTTGAACACGGGCGGAATATCCATGCGCAGCCGGATTTCGCGCGGGTGCAGAATCTCGGAGGCGGCATTGCACAGGTAATCAACCATTCCCGAGGTGTTGTCATGCGCCGGGTCCACGGCCCAGACCAGTTCGTCGAGGCTTCGCACGACGTCGCGCGAGAGGTTGTTCAACTGCGCGAGATGCGCGGCGATCTTCCCGGGCCGGTCGCGATCACCGGCGGCAAGCTCACCCAGCAGGTTGATTTGCGTGAGCGTGGCCCCGACCTCGTCGTGCATGTCGCGGGCGATGCGCTGGCGCTCCGCGTTGACGGCCTGCTGGCGTTCGAGGGCTGCCAACCGCCGGCGCAACCGGCGTTGGGATACCCAGCGTACCGCGACGAAAAGAACCAGCAGCGCCAAGCCCATCACCACGCCGCGGAACCACGCGGTCTGCCAGAGGAACGGGCTGACCTGGATGTTCATCACCGCGGCGGCGGGACTCCACACGCCGTCCTGGTTCGCCGCCAGCACGCGAAACACGTAGCGCCCGGGATCCAGGGCCGTGTAGCTGACGGACCTTTCCCGGCCGGCCTCGATCCAGTCTGGATCGTATCCCTCCAGCCGGCAGCGGAACCGCACCTGGTCCGGAGCGCTGAAGCTTAATCCCGCATATCGGACCTCGACCCGGCGTGTTCCTGGCGGAACAACCACTCCCGGGACTTCACGCCGCGTTGCCTCGCGGCGGATGGCAATCCAGGCGTTTTGATTGGTGACGGACGAAGGGGCCGGCGCCTCCGGCTGGATAACCCATCC
>CAYQWK010000434.1:0-5434 GCA_964420805.1 uncultured Bifidobacteriaceae bacterium
GGCCTGGGCTGCGCGCTGCGAAGCTTGTCGAAGAGCTGCCGCCGGTCAGGCTGCTCCGTGGACAGATACAGGATCTGCTGCGCGACTTGTTCGATGGCGTTCTCCAAACTCGAGGCGTCATCCGTGGCCGAGGCTGTGGCGTCCCGAACCAACACCCCGCCTCGCTCGAGCCTGGCAAAGACGTAGCGGGTGCCGCCCACTAGCGAAAATTCCAGCTTCAAATCGAACTCAAAGGCCGCCAGTTGACCGTTGTAGCCGGTGACGAGGTCATGGAGGAATCCCAAGATTTGACTGCCGCCACTGTGCGGTTGAATCGAAAGTTCGTGGCGTCCCATCGTATCCACGTTCGGATCGCCACGCCGCAGTTTGGTGCAAAAAATCCGGAGCATCACATCGACCACGCTCTGGGACATGCCTTGATTGGAATCCAAAACAACCAGGCGCGGCGCGGGCAAACAATCCGAGGTCGGCCCAACCAAGGCGGGCCGGGGTGAGCGGGCCTTCGCACCCCCGGCCAGTGAGGCCGGCGGTCCGAAAGCCGGCGCGGTGGTGAAACTCAACGACACCGGTGAAATTGCGCAACCGATGGTGACGAGATGCTGGTTGGTGGTCTCGTGAAAGCCAGCCGTGTCGAACACTTCCGCTTTCAAGAGGTATCTCCCCGGTTCTAGCGACAGGCTGAAGGCACCGTTGGTGCCGATTTCGCTGAATCCTGCGCTGCCGCCGTCATCTAGGTCGAACGCCGAAACGGAGGCCAGGCTGGCTCCGGCACCCAGCAGGCCGCCCGTGGAATTGAACACCGAACCCGTGACGGCGGCCGGCGGACCGGCGCACACGCTGAACTCGCGCTGGGCCATCCCCAGCACGTCGCCGCCAGCGTTGACCAGACGGACTTCGACGCGATAGAGGCCCTGATTCGTGAACACGCGCTGAAAGAGTTCAAACGTGGCGTTGGTCAGCGGCCCGTCGTGCAACACGAACAACCCCGGCTGGAACGTGGGCAGGCCCACTTGCGAACCGTCCGGCCGCACCAGCCAAACGATTAGCTGCCCGTTTTGTGGTACGGAACCGGGAATTGTTTCCACCGAGGCGCTGATGAAATCGTTCGTGCCCGCAATGGGCCGGCTCAGGTTCAGGTAAAGCGAAGGCAATCCGCCGATGAGGAACGGCAGCACGGCCAGTTCCTTCACATAGCCGGTCGCCGAATCACGCAGCAACAGTTCCAGTTGCCAGCGCCCGTCGAGCGCTTGCGGCAGGCCGTTGGTCAACAGACCGCCAAAGCCCGCGATGAAGGACTCGTTGGTGGACCACTGGCCGCTGTCGGTCAGAAAGTATTCCGTCCCCGACGCCGGCGCGGTGCCGAGGAGAAGCCCCGGCTCCACCGAACCCGCGCCCGGCGCACGCAGGCGGACGATCTGCCGCCAGCCCGGCGCGTCGTTGGTGAACACCCACGATAGGTTGAACCGTTGATACGCGCTTTGCGGCAGTTCCCGCCGCAGGAACATCACCCGCTCCACTTCGCCCGTGTGCGAACGCGCGCGAAAGAAGCGCGTCGCTCCCGCCGGATTGACCGCGCCGGGGGGAACGGCGTTCGAGCCATCCAGCCAGCGCAGGTGATGCGGCCGCCAATGGTTCGGCAGCAGCGCGTCGCGCGCCGCCACCGGCATCTCGGCCCAGGCCGAGTCTGGCACCTCCGGCGGACGCGCAGGCAACTGGTCGGCGGACTGGATCAAATACAAGCCCGGCGCCCCGGTGAGCGTGATGGAAGCCGCGCCATTGCTGCCGGGCTGGATGCCTAACTGCAGCTGCGCGAATGCAGGGGTAAGCCCCGCGCCGAGTGCGAGGGCCAGCACTTGAACGGCATGATGCCAGAATCGTTTCATAGCTTGGATGTTGTTGACCCGACCCCAAACCAAGGAATGAGGCAGGCTTCATCAGAGCTAAACGGCAACCGCGCGCGGCGATGACAAGCAAAGTGAAAGAATCTTTTGCGGGCGGAACGCTGGACTCCGACCCGGCGTGTTGATCCAGACATCAGGCCGACAGAGCGCCAAAGGGATTGCGGTGCCCTGTTTCACTCCTCTGCCGTGATGGCGAGGAGGAAGGGGGCGGGGGCGTTCATGGCGCTGATGAAGTCGAGGCTCGTCACCACCGCGTCGGGGCGCGGGTTTTCCCAGGTCCAGTGGAAGAGCTGCAGGGTGCAGCCGAAGCCGCGGGCGCGCTCGTTCTGCCCGGTCCAGGCGACGCGGGCCTGATGCACGTCCAAGGGTCGTTTGGGATCATGCCAGAGGTCGCCCAACTCTTCTCCGATGCGGAGGCGGGCCTGTTCGCTTCCCCCGTCCGCGTAGTGGAACACGAATTGTCCGGCTTCCACGCCGCGTCTTTTTTCGTTAGTGACATGCGCGAGGAGGAAGTGCAGCCGCCGGCAGGCTTGCCCGATTTGGATGCCTTTCTCCTCCTTGGGAAACCACGGGTGACTCCGGCGCAGGCTGGCGCCGGAAAGTTGCACGATGGCGCGGATGTCCCACGTCACGCCGTCGAGGGGCTGAAGTCCGAGTGGCAATTCGCGCAGGCTGTTGTCCTCGCGGGCGTGATCCACCCAGCTCTCGGTCAACAGGGCATTAAAGTGCCGGCTCAGATCAATTAGTTGCGGTGTGGCGGTCGGGTCGCGCGGAGGAAACGTCATCGGGGTGGGGACAAGCGGCGAGACGGGCAAGGTGCGAGGATCGGAGAAATTGGCCCCGAGCGGCAGGCCGAGTTTCCGCAGTTCCGTTTCGATGTGCTCCAAATTCCAGATGTCGAAGGCGTCGGTGGTGGTGGCCACGGCGAGCTGGCGGCCGTCGCGGCTGAAGCGCAGCGAGTTGATGGCGCGCGGCTCGGGCGAGATGAGCGTGGCGAGTCGTTCGCCGGTGCGGGCGTCGGCCAGGCGCAGGCCACGCTTGCCGGTGGTCACGGCGACGAGGCGGCTGTCGGGTGTGAAGGCCACGCCGCCGCCCAGGTCGCTGCCCACCTCGTCGGGCCAGTGCTGGATCACGGTCCAGTTGGCCGTGTCGTAAAAGCGCACGCCCGTCGGATCCGTGGTCACGAGTCGGCGCCCATCCGGGCTGAATTGCGCACGGCCGTGCCCCGGGTGGGGATGGAGCACACGCACGAATTCGCCGGTGCGACCGTCCCAAAGGAGCGGGCCGTTTTCCGTGGAACTAGTCACGACCCAGCGACCGTCCGCTCCGAACGTGGGCCGGTTGGACGCGTGTGGGCCGCGGAGCCGCCGGGCGGCGTTGGTGCCGGCCAGATCGATGACCACCACGTCGCCGTTGTTGATCGCGGCTCCCAGCCAGCGGCCATCGTCGCTCAGGTTGGCGACATCGGAGCTTCGACCACTCAAGCCGGGCACCGCGCGGCCGGGGCCGAGCCGGGCTATTCGTTCGCCGACGCCGTTCGTGGAGAACAGCAGCGGACGAAGCATCACAGGCTGATTGTCGCCGCTGATGAGAACGGATTTCCCGTCGGGCGTGAACCATGCGGCGCGCGGACTGCCCGACTCCAGTTTGATCGCGCGTCCGCTGTTCAAGTCAATCCAATGCACGCCCGACCACAGCGCAGACGTCAACAAGGATTGTCCATCGGGGCTGAAGTCAGCCGAGGACGCCGGGCTGCTTTTCTGGTCGCGCGTCGAGACGAGCCGGTAAGTGCGCGAGGCGTCCACTTGCCAGATACCCCAGCCAGTCGGCGTGCGATAGGCCACGCGCCTTCCGTCCTGGCTGACTTGCATGACCTCGCCGCGATCCGTGGTGAGCAGCAACTGGCCGGTGTCCGTGTTCCAAAACCGCGTGGCCCCGTCGGGAACGAAGGACGCGAGCAGGGAACCGCTCCCGTCCAAGAGCACGTTGTAGGTCATGGCCTCCTGCCGGGGCAGTTGGCGGCTGGCGCGCGTGCGGGTGTTCCAGAGGCTGATGCCGCCACGCATGTCGCCGTAGGCCAGGCATTCACCCTCCCAGGCGACCGAGCCGATCAGAGTCCAGTCGTGGGGCAGGCGCTCCACGCGATTGCTTTGACGCCAGTCCCAGATTTCCAACTTGTCATTGTCGGTCACGGTCATGAACTGGCTGTCGGGCGACCAATAGAGGTAGTTGTCCTGGCGGTTCTTGACGGTCAGTTCATTCGGGTACGCCCGCCCTGTGGCCGTGTCGTAAAAGCGTAGGCGGAAATCATGGCCGAGCACCGCCAGCGTTCGCTCGTCGGGGGAGATTCGGGCGCGCGAGGAATCGCTCAACCGCAGCCGTTCCTTTCCCGTGCGCGCGTCGAACACGTAAGTGGCATCCTTGCAGAAGTGGAACACCAGACGACCGTAGGCGCCGATACGAGGGCTGCCGTCGCCGGGTAACACCGGCCAGCGGGACAACTCCCTGTCGTCCAAAACGCGCCGCACGCTGATCACCCCGGCCTCCTTGTCCTCTGCAGCATACGTCTCCAAATTGGCGTCGAAGAAAATAAAGCCCATCTCCCTGCCATTGATCCACGGACGAGGGCGCGGATCAGGCCGCAGGTCGAACAGCGCAAGATGCGCGATGGCTTCGTCGCGCAATTCCGTGGAGGGCCGGATGGCCGCCGCCTCGGCGATGGCTTCCAACCCCGCGCGCTTGCGCCCGAACTGTCCACTCAAACGCCCGGCGCTGGCTTGCGCCAGCAGCGAGCTCCGGAGTTGCTCGCGCGCCTTTTCGGTCGCAGCGCGCTCGGCCGCGGCATTGCGCTCCGCACGCCGCCATTGCGAGAAGATGCCCGCCGCGCCGGCGAGCAGGAGCAGCGCGGCCACCGCCGTGAGCGCCGCGACAGCAGGCCGCCGCCTTGTCCATTTGGCGAGCCGTTCGACCGGCGTGCTGGGGCGGGCGAGAATGGGTTCATGGTTAACCCAGCGTTCCAAATCCTCCGCCAGCGCCAGCGCGGAGACATAACGGCGTGCCGGATTCTTTTCGAGGCACTTGAGACAGACCGTTTCCAGATCGCGGTCGATGGGGACGGAGTAACCAGTAATCACTGAAGCAGTGCTGCCCGGCTCACTGGCTACTGAACACTGATTACTGATTACCCTCTCTCGTCGTCCCGGCAGCGCCGGCTCCGATTCCATCACCTTGCGCATTACTTCCAGCGCGGTCGCGCCCTCGAACGGTGGGCGGCCCGCGAGCAGGTGATAGAGAATCGCGCCGAGGCTCCAAACGTCGGACGCGGTGGTGACGGTCTTGTCGCCGCGCGCCTGCTCGGGCGACATGTAGGCCGGCGTGCCGAGTGAGGAACCGCTGACCGTCAGGGAACTGTCCGCGCCGAGCTGCCGTGCCAGTCCGAAGTCGGTGATGTGCGGCTCGCCCTGCGCGTCGAGAAGGATGTTCCCCGGCTTGAGATCGCGGTGCAGCACGCCGCGCTGGTGCGCGTGGTGGAT
>CAYQWK010000435.1:0-5420 GCA_964420805.1 uncultured Bifidobacteriaceae bacterium
GGGATTGCCGAGGTTGAAGGCGTTCACATCGTTCAGCGGGATGAACTCGACGTGTTCCAGCTCGGTGTGGGTGCGGATGTGCTCCTCGGCCACGGTGAGATAATACGTCGTGGGCAGGCCTTTCTTCTCGGAGCCGTATTTCGGATAAGCCTGCACGTGCAGGTTGAACAACTCGCCGACGAACGATGCGATCAGCTTGTTGGTCGTCACCGATCCAAAGCCGCCGACGGAATGGCCGCGCATTGAGAACGCGCCGCCTGGACGAAGATCCGGATCCTCGCCTTCGGCCAGCGCCAGCTCGTGCTTGATGCCGACGCAGGCGTAGGCCTTGGGCTTCTCGGCGCGCATGTTTTCCACAATGCCGCTGAAGTGCGAGCCGCGGATGTCGCGGGAGCCGAGACCCGCCGACACGGCGAGAATCTTCGGAATGCGGTCAATCTTCGGGTAGCTCAATTCGCCCTTGGAGCCGTACGGAATGCCCGTTGCGGCGTCGCAGAACGCGGCACGAATCGCCTGCACGAGCGGGTTCGACTGCGCGAGCGGATTGTCCATGCGTTCGAGCACCGTGAGCGCCTTGACGTTCTTGAGCGCGTTTACCAATTGCACCGCCGGAAACGGCGCGAAGCACGTCACATGCACCACGCCCACCTTGATGCCGCGCGTCTCGCGGATGCGGTCGGCTGCGGCCTGCGCCGTCTCCATCATGCCGCCCATTCCCACCAGCGCGTACTCGGCGTCCTCCATCCGGTAGCAATCCACCATGCGATAGCGGCGTCCGGTCTGGCAGTAGAACGTGTCCATGGCTTCCAGCACCGCGCCGGGCACTTTGTCGTAATAGGCGCGTTGGGCGATTTTTCCCTTCATGTAGGAATCCTGGTTCTGCACCACGCCGGACATGATCGGGAAGCGCGGGTCCATGAGATTGCGCAACTTCGCGTTCGGGTCGCCGACGAATTCCTTCATGAAATCCAGCTCGGGCAGACGCACGTTCTCGATGGTGTGCGTGGTCAGGAAACCGTCCTGGATGTTCATGAACGGAGTGTCGGAATTTTCCGCCGCGCGCCGCGCGATCAGGGCGAGGTCGCCGGCTTCCTGCGCGTTGCGCGCGAACAGCATTCCCCAGCCGCAATCCGCCACCGCCATCACGTCGTCGTGGCCGGCGTGGACATTCAGCGAATGACTGGTCAGCGCGCGCGCGCCGATGTGGAAGACGACGGGCAGGCGTTTGCCGGAAATGGTGTAGAGAACCTCCTTCATCAGCACGAGGCCCTGGCCGGAGGTGAAATTCGTCACGCGGCCGCCGGCCAGCGCGAACCCTTCGCACGTCGAGGCTGCGGAGTGCTCCGATTCGGGCTGGACGAAGGAGAGGATGTCGCCCCAGAGGTTCTTCTTCCCGTTCGCGACCTCCACCTGGAATCCCGTGCCCATCGTGGTCGAGGACGTGATCGGGTAGGCGCAGGCGCCGTGGGTGATGTGGGTCTCAACCCAGGTCACGGCACCGGCGCCGTCGGACGTGGTCGGAATGCCCGGAAACGGAAATGAATTCGTGTTGTTCTTCATACTGCTCTGTGCAAACAAAAAATCCGGCGGCTTGTTGCACCGCGCGGGTTACAGAAATGTAGCTTGGGGAAATGCCCGCAGCCAGCAAGACAATTCAAGGCGGCGCATCATTGCCAGTCACTCCCGCGTCCAGAGCCTTGCCCAGGCGCGTTGCGGCGTTTGCACCAGAAGTTCGCGCAGCAATGCGTCCATGCTGGCCGCCTTCGGTTCCTCGATCCGCCGCACCAGGGCCAGCGTGACTGCGAACGCCGCCGCCGCCGCACAAAAGAAGAGGCTGTATCGATTCCAGTCGAAGCGGCTGCCGAAATGCCGTGTCCCCACTGCGTCGATCATCAAGCCCCAGACAATCGGGGCGAGACCCAGCGCGAGGCTGCCCAGCACCGAATAGAGCGCGAAGAAGTGGTTCCGGCCCATGGGCGGCACTATGGCCATGACCAGCCGCGCAATGGCCATGCCTGCCAGGGCATTGCAAAGACCCATCAGGAATTGCAGCACCAGAACCAGTCCCACCCCCGCCCGCAACGCCTCGCCTGCCACCGCCCCCCAGCCCAGCGAGATCAGCAGCCACATCGCCACCGCGAACGTCAGCACGGGTTTGCTGCCCAGATGGTCCAGCCGCGATCCGAGCAGCCACAAGCTGCTCAGTCCGCCGACGAACGAGACTGAGTTCAGGGCGAGGATGTTGCCTTCGCCGAATTTCAACTCGGTCTTCAGGAACGCGACGGTGAACGCCACCATGCCCCCGTAGGCGATGGACCACGCGATCACGGCGACCAGCAGCCGGGCGAACGGCGGGAAGCGCAGCATCTCCAGCCACGGCACCCGGCCGGCCGGGCGCGGCTGTGTTTCCTCCGGCGGCTTCGCGTCGGGAATGCGCTTGAGGAAAGTCAGGCTCACGCTGCCCATCAGCGCGCTGAAGGCGAACAAAGCGGCGAACTGCCACGGCCTCGGTTCACCGCCGAGGCACGCCGCGGCGAGCAGGAAGGTGACGAAGCTCGCCACGTTCACGCATGCCGCATCGCGCGCGAGATAACGGCCGCGGATCGTTTCCGGGATCAGCGAGGCAATCCACGGCAGCCAGCCCGCGCTCGAAATGCCGCGCGACAGGTTGAAGCCGAACAACAGCATCAACAGCAGCGCCATTTGCGTGGTGCGGTCCAGAAACCCGCCGGTCAGCGGAACCAGCGCCATGCCGAAGATGAAGCAAACGCGCGTTCCCCAGCCGGCATAAACGAACCGCTTGTAGCCCACGCGGTTGACGTATTGCGCCGCCGGGATTTGGAAGATCACCAGCAACGGCCACATCCCCACGATGATGCCCAGCACCGTGGCTGTGGCGCCGAGCGTCTTCGCGTAAAGCACCATCGGGCTGTTGAGGATGATCTGGAACGAGAGCGCGTTGAAGCAGGCGAAGATGTAGGCGTTGCCGACGCCCGCCGGGAAGGTCTCGGCTGCGGGCGCGTCGGCGGGGCAGGGCGTGTTTTCCTTTGGAGTCTCCACGGCGGTCGCTTACAAGGTGCGCGTTTTCCGCGGCCAAGATTCCACACCGGTGGATGAAGGAAAGAACTTCCGCGCCGCGTCCTGAGATGACCGAGCCATTGATAGAATTGCGCAACGTGGACGTGGCGCTGAATGGGAAGACCATTCTGCGCGACCTGTCGTGGCGGTTGCGCGTGGGCGAACATTGGGCGGTGCGCGGCGGGAATGGCTCGGGCAAGAGCACCTTCCTGCGCCTGCTCCGTGGCGAGGTCTGGCCCGCACCGCGACGCGGCGAACGAGTCTTCCGCCTGCACGGGCCGCCGCAGGTCACCGCCGTGGGAGTGAAGGAGGCCGTGGCCCTGGTCTCGCCGGAGGCACAGGAGCGATACCTCCGCCAGGAATGGCAACTGACCGCTCGCGACGCCATCCACACCGGCTTCGCGCAGAGCGATCTGCTCTACGAGAAACTTTCGCGCGAGCAAAAGGCCCGGGCCGAGGCCGCTGCGGAACGGTTGCACATTGCGCCGTTGCTGCGCCGCGACGTGCAGACGCTCTCGACCGGCGAACTGCGCAAGGTGCTCATCGCCCGCGCGCTGGTCGGGCATCCGAGGATTCTGCTGCTCGACGAGGTTTGCGACGGCCTGGACGCGGCTTTCCGGCGCGAGATGCTTGGCTGCATCGACGCCATCGCGCGGGCCGGGACGCAGATCGTGTACACGACGCACCGCGCGGACGAGGCGTTGCCGGCGATCACGCACGAAGTGGTGTTTGAATCCGGTCGCATCGTTCGCGCCGGACCGGCGGCAAGGAGCGCCTCTTCAACCGTGCCTCCGGCCTCCCGCCGGGTTCACCGGCAGGGCATCAACTCAAACGCGCGGAGCGAATCCGCCACCCTCATCGACCTCCGGCGTGCGAATGTTTTTCTCGAACGGAAGAAGGTGTTGCATGACATCGAATGGCAGCTTCGGGCGGGTGAAAACTGGGTGGTGCTGGGCGGGAATGGCGCGGGCAAGACCACTTTCCTGAAACTGGTCTCCGGCCAGATTTGGCCCGCCGTCGGCGCTCGGGTGGCGCGGTTCGGCCTCACGGCGCGGGACACGATCTGGGATTTGCGCCGGCTCATCGGTTGCGTTTCGCCGCTCTTGCAAACGCACTACTGCGAGCCGTTGACCGCGGAACAGGTCGTGGCCTCCGGCTTCTTCTCCAGCGTGGGGCTGATGGATGAGGTGACTCCCGCGCAATGGTCGCGGGTGAGTAAGCTCTTCTCTGGATTCGGCATCACCCGGTTGCGCGGGAAACAGTTCGAGCAACTCTCCTTTGGCGAAAGGCGCAAGGTGCTGACCCTACGCGCGCTGGTGCATGAACCGAAACTGCTGATCTTCGATGAACCGTTCGACGGGCTGGACCCGCGGGCGCGACGCGATTTCGCGCGGGCGTTGGAAAGGACCGTTGCACGAGGCACGCAGTTGCTGATCGTGACGCACCATCTCAATGATCTCCCGCGTTGCATCACGCACGGCCTCTTCCTCGCAGCCGGGCGCGTGGCCGTGGTCGGCGAATGGCCGGTGGTGCGGCGCCATCCACGCGTGACCGCGCTGTTTGGCGACTGACTGTGTGGTTGATACGGCTATCGCGAGAATCGGCGCGGTCGGTTACGGTTTGGCGACATTTTCGTTTCCTTTCCGCTCCTGCTGCCTTTAGAAACCGGGCATGCCCAAATCGACCGACACCGTACGCAGGTGGTGTGGGGTGGTGTTTCTTGCCCTGGCCGCCGGACTCCTGGTGGTGGGGCAGTTCGTCCTCAAAGACGCGCTGATCAATCGGGGCAAGGCCACGTTCCTTCTGTATTGGGGCGCATGTTTCTTCTTCACCGTGGCTGCCATGTTCGTGGCGCTCCTCGACATGCGCGTCACCCGCCGCAAAGCCCGCGCCGAACAGGCCGAACTCCTCCACGAATCCTTTGGCAACGTCCGTGAGAATGACGCGCCGGAGGGCGGCAATCAGGACGGAACCCAGCCGGGACGTTGAACCGGATCGGACTCCTTGTTCTCGCGAGTTCGCCATTTCTTCGGATCGCTACCGTTCAATCCGGACTCCGAAATAGAACGCTGATCCACGCCAATCTTCGCTGATGGAATCGGATTAGCGCCAATCAGCGGGGATTAGCGGTTAAAGGTGTTAAATGAATTCGTTGATGAGGTTTTCGAGATATTCCTGGCGACCGCTGGCGTTCGCATCGGCTTCGCCCTTCTTCGGCCTCGGCACGCCGTGCGGCCGCGCGAAGCCGGGAACGATGCGGCTCGTCGCGCCGGTGCCGCTCGACGCATCGAGCCAGTCGGCCTTCGACGGCGCACCGGTCCGCAGCGTGCTCCATTCGCCGC
>CAYQWK010000436.1:0-5409 GCA_964420805.1 uncultured Bifidobacteriaceae bacterium
GCCCTATTCCCTCACTCCGCCCCAACTGACCTGTCTAGAAATTGAGATGCGCCCGCAAAAGGCCAACAGGCGGCGCATCTTACTTTCTTGCAGGTAGTGCATGTCGCGCTGCGAAAACCCCGTCCGCGCGGAGCGGGCGAAACCGAGGGCGCGATGCCGTCCGCTGCAGCGCGACGAGTCCCACCACCCAGAAAAACACATCGTGCAAGAAACTGAGATGCGCTCGCAAAAGGGCTCAGCACCCCTCGCATTTTGAGGTTTGGAGTTTTCGCGCCGTCTCCTACTGTCTGTCATCGCGTCGTGCCCGTGGCGCGCGATGTCTAGCATGGAAAACCGTTGGACCAGGCTCGCCCGTCTCAGCGCACGCTTCTTGTGCGTGGCGGTATTCCTCCACGCGTGCGTCATACTCGCCGGTTGGTTTCTCAACCTGCCCGCGCTCACCAGCGTGCTGCCGGGGCTGCCCCCAGCGCACGTCAACACCGCCCTGTGCTTCCTGGCCGTCGCCGTCGGCGTGTGGCAAGCCGCCGCGCCCGTCGCCAAACCTGGCGCGCGCCGGACTGGCCAGGCGACCGCATTGCTAACGGCGATCGTCGCCATTGCCACGCTTTTCGAATACGCCTCAAACATCGACCTTGGAATCGACCAGTTGTTGTTCCGGGACTCCATCTCCGCGCCAGACCTGCCGCCTGGCCGAATGTCGATGTTTTCCTGCGTGAACTTCCTGCTCGCCAGCGCGGCCATCTGGCTGATCCTGGCTGGAAAGGGCGGTGCCGTCACCAGCACGCTGGCGATAGTATTGACCCTGACTGGAACATCGGCGGCTCTCGAATATCTCTTCGGGCACCAATGGTTGTATGCCTGGCCCACCGGCAACACCGCGGCTCTTCCCACCGCGCTGTTATTTGTGGTGCTTGGCGTGGCGTTGCTTGGCACAACGCCCAGGCATGATGTGGTGCGCTGGCTGAGCGATGAGGGCTGGGCCGGGCAACTGGCCAGGCGCCTCATCGTCGCCGCCATCGGAGTGCCGCTGGTTTTTGGCGCGGTGCATCGCTGGGGCGAATTCACAGGGTTATTCAGCCAGGCCACCGGCGACATGTTGATCACCCTTGGCGTCATGGCCGTCTTTGCTTCGCTCGTGCTGCTGGTCACACGGCAATTGCGGCGGGGCGAGGAGGAACTGCGGCGCAGCGAAAGCATCAGCCGGAGCATCATCGAGAGCAGCCACGACGGCATCCAGTTGCTCGACACTACGGGCCGCGCGCGGCTCGTGAACCGCAGCGGCGTGGAGATGCTCGGCTGGACCAACAGTGATCCCCGGCAACGCCCGTGGTTCGAAGCCTGGTCCGGGGAAGCGTTGGTTCATGCCCGCGCCGCCTTCGACGCCGCGATCGAGAAACGCGCCGGTGAATTCATCAGCCGGCTTCCTGGATTTCCGTCACGCTGGGGCGGCACCGTGACGGTGCCAGTTCTGAACCAAGGCGGGGAAGTCGAAGGCGTGCTCGTCGTCACCCGCGACATGACTGACCGCATCGCCGCCGAGGCGCTTCGTATCGAGGCGCAAGAACAACTCAAGGCGCACGCCGCCCAACTCGAGGAAGCCGTGCGCCAGCGGACCACGCAACTGGAACATGCCCTCAAGGAGCAGGAACAGCTTTGCTACACCATTGCCCATGATCTGCGCGCGCCGTTGCGGTCAATGCACGGATTCTCGAAGGCGCTCGTGGATGAGTTTGGCGGAAGGCTCGACCCGGCGGCGACCGATTACACGCACCGCATCCTCCGCGCGACGCAGCGGATGGACACACTGATCACCGACTTGCTGGCTTACGGCCGCCTGGGCGCCAACGATGGGACGCCATTGGAACATGACCTGGATTCGCTTGTGGACGAACTGCTGGCGGAATATGCACCCGAAATCACTCAGCGCGCCGCGACCGTCACGGTGGATCGTCCGCTGGGCCGCCTGACCGCCAACCGCACGCTGCTCGGGCAGGCACTGGCCAACCTGATCCTCAACGCCCTCAAGTTCGTCGCGCCGAGCACCACGCCAAGCGTGCGGATTTTCGCACAGGCCGTACCCGGCCACTTGCGCCTGTGCGTGCAGGACAACGGCATCGGCATCGCCCCGGAACACCGTGCGAGGTTGTTTCAGGTCTTTCACCGGCTGCACTCACACACGCAATATCCGGGCACGGGCGTGGGGCTGGCGATGGTTCGCCGGGCCGCGGAGAGAATGGGCGGAACAGCAGATTTCACGTCCGCGCCCGGCAAGGGGAGCACGTTCTGGATCGAACTGCCTCTGGCCAAGCCGAAGGCCGAAGCCTGAATGGCAGAGTGCGCGCACCCCGTTCCGTCACAAAGTTGGTGGTGAAACTTGTCGCGCTGCGACGAGTGGCGCCGCTTCCAGCGGCGCAACGGATGGCCTCACGCTCTTCATTCCGTCCGCTCTGCGCGGACGGGGTTGTCGCAGTGCGGCAATCACCACCGGCAAGAAGGTGAGATGCGCCCACGCTCGCCCTTCCGCCGTTTTCGCCGGTTGCGCATCGCCACCGCGTCCCGTAACGTGCCCACGATTTTGGAAGGGCGGAGGATCGCTCCGGGGCGCGAGTCCCGGGGAGGAAAGTCCGAACACCACAGGGCGCGACGCCACGTAACTCCGTTTCGGCGGAGATACACGCGGGCGCGGAAGCCGCGAGGCTTCCCGACGGACAGTGCCACAGAGAACAAACCGCCCGCGTGGCAACATGCGGGTAAGGGTGAAAAGGTGCGGTAAGAGCGCACCGCGCGAAGCGCAAGCAACGCGGCAAGGCAAACCCCGTCGGGTGCAAGGCCAAATAGGGAACCTCGAAGCGGCCCGCTTCAGTTCCGCGCAAGCGGACGGGTTCCGGGTATCGGCCGCTCAGACAAATGATTCTCTCCGCCCGCAAGGGCGCAGACAGAATTCGGCTTACAGCCCTTCCAAAATCACTTCGCCTCCACCAGCGCCTCCAGAAGCAGGTCCACCCCCAGCCTGCGCCAGGCGACATTCTGCAAACGCACCGCCTCCGCGAGGCTCGAAATCCCGTTCCCTGCCACGCCCTTGCGTGCATCGCGCCCGCCCAGAATCTTCGGCGCGTAGAAGAACGCCACCCGATGCGCGAACCCGCCCAGCAGGAACGAGGCATTCACCTCGCCTCCGCCCTCGACAAGCAGGCTCGTGACATTCTCCGAGCCCAACCGGCGCATCAGCCACCGGAGGTTGATC
Source organism: uncultured Bifidobacteriaceae bacterium (assembly GCA_964420805.1). Taxonomy (GTDB): domain Bacteria; phylum Verrucomicrobiota; class Verrucomicrobiia; order Limisphaerales; family SIBH01; genus JANNGC01. The sequence continues at coordinate 3,245 of CAYQWK010000436.1, forward strand.
TGCCCACTCGCATTCGATGGCGCTTCGAGCACCTTCACCCGAGACGCGAGTTCCTTCACCCTGCGGGCCGGCGCGCTCCTTCCGACGACCACCGTCGTCAACGCGGAATGCGCATCGCAAACAACCTTCGCCGTCAGCGGGGTGCGCGCCCGCGCATCGAGAATAATTCGTCGCGGCTGCCGGCCCGCCCGCGGCTCGCCAGTCCCGGGCCGGCGCACGGTCAAGGCCGGGTCATCCGCCAGCGCCGTGTTGATGCCAACGAGAATGGCGTCACTGCCCTGCCGCAGTTTCATCGCATAGGCGCGCGACAACTCGCCGGTGATCCACTTCGATTCCCCGCTCCGCGTGGCGATTTTGCCGTCCAATGTCATCGCCGCCTTCACGGTCACGAACGGTGTGCGATGCACGATCCAATAATTGAACGCCTCGTTCAACGCCGTTGCCTGCGCAGCAAGCACGCCGCTCGTCACCTTGATGCCCGCCCGGCGCAACAAGGTGATGCCCCGACCGCAATGGAGCGGATTCGGATCCGTCGCGCCCACCACGACGCGACGGATGCCGGCGGCGATGATCGCGTCCGTGCAAGGCGGAGTGCGCCCGTGCGTACAGCAAGGCTCCAGCGTCACAAACACCGTCGCCCCACGCGAGTCGTGCCCGCGGCGCTCGCAATCGCGCAGCGCCTCCACCTCCGCGTGGGGATCCCCGGCGCGGCGATGCCAGCCGCGGCCGATGACCTCCCCGCGCTTCACGACCACCGCGCCGACCATCGGGTTTGGCGAAGTGCAACCGAAGGCCCGTCGCGCCAGGGCGAGAGCGGCGCGCATGTGCCGCTCGATGGAATCTTCCGTCTTGCTCACGATGTCCCGATGGTTGGCGAAATCCGTCCGCCGTCCATTGAATTCTCGCGCGGCTCGGCAAGTCGCGGACAGACGAATTTTCCGTTTGCCTTGCCGGCGGGCCTTCCGCGACGTTCCGCGCATGACACCGAAAATCTTCATCACCCTCTGCCTTGCCGCCGCAGTCCTGAGCGCGCGCGCGCATGTTGTCGGCGAGGAAATGGCCGCGGCGGCCGGCAAGCTCCTCGCCGCGCTGGACGCGGATCAGCGCAAGGCTGCGACCTTTGAGTTCAAAAGTGACGAGCGCCCGAACTGGTTTTTCATTCCAAAGGTCCGTCAGGGACTAACCCTCCAGAAGATGAACCGGGAGCAGCGCTTGCTTGCCCTCGCGCTGTTGCACAGCGGCCTGAGCGACCACGGCTTCACCAAGGCCACCAACATCATCAGTCTCGAATCGATCCTGAAGGAACTCGAAGGCCCCAAGGGCACGATGGTCCGCGACCCTGAGCTGTATTACGTCTCGATCTTCGGCACGCCCGCCGCGAAAGGCACCTGGGGATGGCGCGTCGAAGGCCATCATCTTTCCGCCAATTTCACGATTGTGAATGGTGAGCTTTTTTCCGGCACACCGATTTTCATGGGCACGAATCCGGCAGAGGTCCGCCAGGGTCCGCGCAAGGGACTGCGCGTCCTCGCCGAAGAGGAGGACACCGGGCGCTCCCTGCTCAAGTCGCTCGACGCGGAGCAACTGAAGCTTGCCGTTATCGACACCAAGGCACCGGCAGACGTGCTGACCGGAAACAAACGCAAGGTTACGCCGCTGCCCGACGAAGGGATCACCTGCGCCAAGCTGAATGCGGACCAGAAGGCGAAGTTGAAATCCGTGGTGGCGGCGTACGTGAACCGGTTGCGCGGTGAACTCGCCTCGGGCGACCTGGCATCCATCGAGAAGGCCGGCTGGGACACTGTGCGATTCGCGTGGGCTGGAGGCCCGGAGAAAGGCGACCGGCACTATTACCGCGTGCAGGGCCCGACCTTCCTGCTCGAGTACGACAACACCCAGAACGACGCCAACCACGTCCACGCCGTCTGGCGCGATTTCAACAACGACTTCGGCGAAGACCTGCTGCGCAAACACTACCGCGAGGCACACCACTGAATCCCGCAGTCGTCGTCCTTGGTTTCTCGCTGCGGACCAAAGAAAAACCTCGCGGCCGACCGCCCGTGCCTGATTACATCCGCGGTGGTCCGGAGCGTAGCTCAGCCTGGCTAGAGCACTTGCTTTGGGAGCAAGACGTCGCAGGTTCGAATCCTGTCGCTCCGACCATT
>CAYQWK010000437.1:0-5385 GCA_964420805.1 uncultured Bifidobacteriaceae bacterium
GTGGTGGGTTTTGTCGCGCTGCGACAAAACAAGCCCGCGTTCAGCGGGCGATCTGTGTCGCGCCAGGCGGGGCGAACGAGTTGCACCACAAACTTCGGGATGCACCGGTCCGCACCCGGAGGCGGCGGGGAAAGCGAATGATCGGCGGGGGCGCGGTTGACACGCACGCGCACGAGTCTCCGCCCGCGCAGGTCTTCACCCCAACACGCCCTGGATCACCTTGGCGCTGCCAGCCACGCCGGTCAGCCGTTCCGTGCGACCACTGGTTTCAAAGCCGAGGTCTTCATGTTCTAAACCGAGGGCTCGAAGAACGGTGGCGTGCAAATCCTTGATCGCGTGCGGCCGCTCGACGGCCATCAGCCCGATCTCGTCCGTCGCGCCGATGCGCGTGCCGGGCTTCACGCCGCCCCCGGCCAGCCAGACGGTGAATCCCGCCGCGTTGTGCTGGCGGCCGTTGTCGCCCTGCATCATCGGCGTGCGCCCAAACTCGCTGCCGCAAATCACAAGCGTCGAGTCGAGCAGTCCGCGTTGCTTGAGATCGGCCAGCAGCGCCGCCATCGGCTGGTCGGTCCAGCGGGCGCGCGGCGTATGGTTGTCGGTGAGTTTGGCGTGCGCGTCCCAGCCGTCCTTGTCCGGCATGTCATAGACCTGCACGAAGCGGACGCCGCGCTCGACGAGGCGACGAGCGAGGAGACATTTTCGCGCGAAGCTCTGCGTGCGCCGGTCCTTGTGCTCGAAGCCGTAGCTGGCGCGAAGTTGCGCCGACTCCTTCTCGAAATCGCCGACCTCGACCGCGGAGGATTGCATCCGGTAGGCCAGCTCGTAGGTGGCGATGCGGGCATCAAGCTCGGTGAAGCCCGGCCGCGCGTCGCGATGCCGGCGGTTAAGCGTGTTGATCAAATCCAGCGAGGCGCGCTGCCCATCTGCGAACTCCTTGGGCGGAAACAGATCAAGGACGGGCGTGCCCTGGTCGCGGAGGCGCGTGGGCTGGAAGGCGGCGGGCAGAAAGCCGTTCGAGTAATTTGCCGAACCGCCAAGCGGTCCGGCATCAAACAGCGAAACGTAGCCGGGCAAATCCTGGTTCACCGTGCCGAGGCCGTAGGTGACCCAAGAACCAAGGCTGGCCTTGCCGGGCCGGATATCGCCGGTGTGAAACTGGTAGCTCGCGGGCGCGTGATTGTTGCTGTCGGCCTGAAGAGAATGGATGAAGCAGAGGTCATCGACATGCCGCGCGACGTTGGGGAACAGCTCGCTCACCCACATGCCGCCGGCCCCGTGCCGCGCGAATTTGTAGGGGCTGGCCAGCAACTCGTCTTTGCAGCCGTGAAAGACGTTCGCGAACTTCGTCGCCTCGACGCGCTTGCGGATGGAATCCGGCACCGGCTTGCCGCCGAGCTTTTGCAACTCCGGCTTGTAGTCGAATGTATCAACCGGCGACGGCCCGCCAACGAGGAAGAGGAAGATGACGGACTTCGCGGTCGGGCGAATGTCCGGCTGCCGCGGCGCGAACGGGTTCAACGGGTCGATGACGCGGTGCTTCGATGGCGCGGCACGGCCCTCCAGCAACGTCAGCGCGTGAAACGCCAGCGCCCCGAAACCCGCGCCCGCGCGAACCAGGAATTCGCGACGCGATGCGTTGAGGCCGTGGGTGAACACGGCGCGAGACTGGCAGAAAGTCGCGCGGGAAAGAACATCAAAGAAAAGGCATCATGCACGCCCCTCGTCCGTCCGTGCAGGGACGAAATGGCGGTTATGGGACCAGCTGCAGCGTAACTGAACCTGCTTCCACTCGTCGCAGCGCGACGAGTTCAACCATTATTGCTGCCTTACCGGGCAAGAAAATGAGATGCGATCAACCCAACAGCGTGCAGCCGTCGTTCGTTCCACCGGATTTTTGTAAGCAAAGTGTTAAGGCAATTGAGGCAGGCTGCCGAATCAGCTAATGCATCAATCGCTTCACGCATTCAACCAGATGACACTCATGCGGGTATTCTTGCTGATACAATTTCGCCTGAAAGCACGCCGCGAACACGCACGGGTGCGCGGCAACGCATCGAGATTCGCGGCATCCCGCCTGCTCACGACCGAAAATTTCGCACGACGCTGAAATCCCATGAAACCGTTCCAGCTCATCATCGCGGCACTGCTGTTGTGGCCCGCGTTCGTCTCCGGCCAGGTGACAAACTCCATCCAGACGATGGGGATCACCAATTACAACGGCTACCTCATCGTTTCCGACGCGGCGAACACCAACTCGGGCTACGATCGCGAGGCGATTTACGCGCAGTCCATCGTGCGTTCGTCGAACACCACGGCCAGCGTGGTATCGGGCTACGATTATTATCTGAGCTACCGGTTGCTAGACACCAACGGCACCGCGCAGTCGCTCACGCTCTCCGGCGGCGGCACGGGCACCACGTTGAACATCACAAACTCCGGCATCTCCATTCCTGGGAACAGCGTCGTGACGCGCACGAACGTCGCCTCCATCCAACCCGCCGTGCGGCTCGATCCCTCGAACTCCTACGCGGTTGAACTCACGCTGTATCGCGGCTCGACGAATCTCGGCGTGTCCACCAACGACCTCTCGCGCACCTATTGGCATTTTACGAACACGGTGAACTCGGATGCCTCGTTCAACGCGCTCGCCACGATGGATTCCGTCTCTTTCGTCCGCACTTCGGCGGTGGTGACGGTTTCGGGCCGCGATTATTTCTCGGCGGACGCCACGTTCACGCTTAAGCGCTATGACGGCTTCACCAACGCCTCCCCGGACTCGACGAACGTATCGGTGGTAATCGACTTCCAATTGCTCAACGTGACCTCGAACACGTTCATCCCGCTGGTTTCGAGCCGGACGAACATCACGGTGTCCATCCCCAGCTACACAGCGGGTTCGCCGCGCACGCCGTCCACGGTGACATCCATTCAGACGCTCCGCATCAGGCCATCCGGGCAGTTGGACTCGGTGAGCAACACGTTCCGCGTGTTCGCCACCGTGTCGTGGACGAACCAGACGGGCGCGGCCGCTGTCGCGGGAAACTCGGTGGCCACCGCCGCGCAAAGGCTGGCGCACTTCAACGGCGCGCTGAACTTCGGTGCGGCTCCGGTCATCCAGACCACGTTCACGAATCTCGCCAGCGACCCGGCGCTGGTTTTGGTTCAACCGACCCATCTGCGCATGAACCTCGCCGTCTCCGGCCAGTCCGGCACGGTGAACGGAACGCCCGGCTTTAGCTACGGCAGTGGCGCGGCGCTCGATGTCCGCCTGCTTCCCAACGGAACGGCGGAGTTGAACTCCGGTTCCGTGACATTGACCGGTCCTGTGCCGGACGTGGACACATTGAACGGCGTGCGCTTTTCCCGTTCGTCCGTGGTGCTCGACACGACCGGCGGACGCGCGAACCTGAACGTGTGGTTGCCCACCGGTCTCGGCTACAACTCGGGCGGATTTGAAAACCACATCCTCACAGGCACGTTCCCTTTCAACTCGGCGGTGTTGAACCAGTCGCTTGATCCGAACGCGGGCACCTTCGTTTATTCGCCGGGCACCATCTTCGTGACGGAGGAATCCAAGCCGCTGCGCTTCGAGTGCAGCGGGTTCACGTGGCTGACCACGAACGGAAGTTTTGTCCTCAACTCGCTGGGCCGTGTCAGCTACGTGCGCGGTTCGGAATACATGTCGCTTTCAAATGCCGCCACAGCCGGTCTGCTCGCGAATCCCGCGTGGGGCGACAAGAAGTCGAATGACCGCTACCACCTTCATCTCAACACCAATGGCATCGTCGGCAACCCCACCGTGGCCACGGCCGGCGACGGCAGCGCGCGGTTGACGGCGAATGTCGGTTTGTTCCCCGGCAAATTCACGCCGCACTTCCCGTACGGCGCGGACCTGAGCTTCGCCGGCGGCGCGTTGAACATCACCAACGACCAGGTCTTTACCAACAGCCCGATGAACGGTGTGGCCACCGTAACGGTACCCTACAGCCGCGATTGCGACGGTTGCGGCACAGGCGCGGGCAGCATCTCGCCGGCGATCTCGCCGAACGGATCGCTGCTCACCTTCACGCCGGATGGCGGTCTCGTGGGCCAAGGCCCGGCAACGACGAACGCCGCGTTGCACTGGGGTTACTTCAGCAGCGGCGTAACGACGGGCTTCGCGCAGGCGGTGTCGGTGTTCACCACGGGGCGCTTTCACATGCCAGGCATTTCGCTGCGCGGCGACCAGGTGACGTTGAATGGCGATCATCGCGCGGCGGCGCTGCTCTACTCGGGCATGACGGCCACGAACTTGAACTACGTCGAGCGTTACGACCTCAGCGGCACGACGAATTACACGCGCTACCTGTCAGGCTTTGCGGATTACGCGGGGCTAAACTTCTCCGTCGGCTCCGCGAGCATGACCGCGACAAGCAAGCTCGCCACCGTGCCCGCCGGCCCGTGGACGCCGACGAGCCGCAGCAAGTATTACGTCCGACACGCCGGCGTGAGCGGCATCCACGAGGCGGTGTTTGGGACGTTTCCGTCGAACTCGACCATCTACGGCTACAACTTCGTCATCACCAACTACGGACTCTCCTACCTCGACAGCCAGAACCAGGACTCGCGCACGAAGGGGAACCTCTACGTGCCGTACCCCAGCGCATTCACGCAGGCGTTCGATCGGCTGACGTTCACCTGTCCCGGCGGATTGGATCAGGCGACCGTTCCGGACAGCACGTCCACCAACAAGCTGAACTATTGGGGCGGCGAGTTCAGCACTCTGGCGATTTCCTTCGAGACGGCGGGTTCGACCTGCGATCCAAGCTCCGCGTTTCTCGTGCTCGGCGTCGAGGCTTGGGCCGGGCCGGTCACCAACGCGCTCTACGGCTCGCTCGGGTTCCGAGCGAACGGGACGATCATCCCGAACGACGGAACTTTGCCCGGCCTCGATTCGCGGCTGGCCCTTCCCGCGCCGGCCTACATCACCGGCTCGGGCACGAACAACTACGCCTTCACGCCGGTCGTGGGCGCTTACTTCAACGACTACTCGAACGCTTATCCATCCGTGGCCGGCTGGATGAATCTGGTGGGCGGGTTGGACGTGCCGTTCTTCGAGGACGTGAAAATTCACGCCCACACCACGGCGAAAAAGTACGACACCAACTCAACGGTCTATGTGATGGGCGGCTGGCCGCGCAAGGAAGGCACCGGCTCCTACTCGAACAGTTGGAGCGACGGCACAAACAACTTCTGGAATTACACGCTCTTCGACTCAAACAATGCAGGTGTCCCGACCGGCGTGGCGCTCACGACCTACCACGACAATTCCACAGAGCAATACAACCCTCGCGCGCAGCGAAGCTGGCTCGAAGTCGTCGAGTTCGATTACCCGATGCTCTGGAC
>CAYQWK010000438.1:0-5381 GCA_964420805.1 uncultured Bifidobacteriaceae bacterium
GGCGAGACCTTCGCCCAATGCCTCGTCCGCGAACTGCGCGAGGAACTGGGCGTTGAAGTCGAGGTTGGCGCGCGCATCGAGGCCATTACGCACGACTACCCTGAGAAGTCGGTCCATCTGGAATTCTTCCGCTGTGCATGGCGGGCCAACGAACCGCAGACCCTCGGCTGCCCCGCGTTCGCTTGGATTACTCGCGACGAACTTGGCAGCTACCAGTTCCCGGCGGCCGATGCGCGCCTGCTTGAACGCCTGCGGCAGGATGACGCGCTTTGGTCCGCCTGAACTCAGGCTGGCTTTCCCGGTCCGTTCGCGCTTTCTTCGCCGCATGTTTTCCCCACGGACTCTCTGCCCGCTCCTCGTGCGGGTTTGCGCGGGCTTCTCGACGGCCCACGCTGCCGACGCGCCCGCCCCGGCCAGGCCGACGTTGTTCATCATCGGCGATTCCACGGTCAAAAACGGCACCAAGGGCCAGAAGGGCTGGGGCGAGGTCATCGGCGGGCTGTTCGACTCCGCGCAGATCAACGTCGCCAACCACGCCATCGGCGGGCGCAGCAGCCGCACGTTCCTGACCGAGGGCCGCTGGGACAAGGTGATGGACGCGCTCCGGCCCGGCGATTTCGTCATCATGCAGTTCGGCCACAACGACTCGAACAAGCCCGACGATCCGCAGCGTCCGCGCGGCTCGTTGCGCGGGACCGGCGAGGAATCCCGCGAGATCATCCATCCCCAAACCGGCAAGCCCGAGGTCGTCCACACCTACGGCTGGTATCTCCGCAAATACATCGCCGGTGCGAAGGCAAAGGGCGCCACCGCCATCGTCTGCTCTCCCGTGCCCCGCAACATCTGGAGAAACGGCACCGTGGCCCGTGCAAAGAACGATTACGGCAAATGGGCCGCCGATGTAGCCGCGGAAGAGAAGGCGCCGTTCATCGATCTGAATGAATTGATCGCCGCACGCTACGAGTCGATGGGTGAGGAGAAGGTGAAGCCGCTCTTCTTCGGCGACCACACGCACACCAGTCCCGAAGGCGCGCAGTTGAACGCGGCCATCGTGGCCGCCGCCATCCGCGCCTTGCCCGGCGGCGCTTTGGGCAGGAAGCTGAAGCCGTGATCACCCGTACCGGTACGGCGCGGTGAGGGCGAACGCGTTCGGCAGATGCCGCACTTCGCGCACTTCGCCGTCACGCAGCAGCACCTCCACGATGTCGAACCGGAACTTCACCCGCGGGTTCTTGCACAGCTTCAAGTAGTCGAGCGCGCACTGGGACAATAGCCGCCGTTTCCGCGCGTCCACTGCCGCGGCCGGCCGTGTCCATTCCTCGGAGGAACGCGTCTTCACTTCCACAAAAACCAGGCAGTCGTCGGCGTCCGAAAACCATCCGCCCGCCTTTCCACCGCGGTTCCTTTCCCGGAAAACCAGGTCGATCTCGCCGCGCGGGGAACGGAAATTGGCGGTGAGAAACTTCAGGCCCTGCTTCTGCAAATGCCGCCGGGCCGCGCGCTCGCCCAGCCGGCCCCGGCGCAAGTGCTCCGGCTCCGCCCTCGCGCCAAAGACCTGCCTGAGCTTTGCAATGAGGTTCACCGGCGGGCGATTGGACAGAAACGTGACGGCGCACGCAAACCTTTCGTCCCCGGCCCCTCCCGCCTTTTGACATCTCACCCGCTTTCGCGTACCGATGCGTGCGCCCGAAAAATGTGTGCCGCCATTTCATGCCGTGCATGTCGCTGGACATCGGTTCTGGTGTTCGCGTGGATGGCTGTTGCCACGGGGGCCCGCGCGCAGTTCTGGATCAACGAGGTTTTCTTCAATCCACCCGGCCCGGACGATCGGCCCCACGAGTTCGTCGAACTGCGCGGTCCCGCCAACCGCGTGCTGACGAACATCTACTTCCTCGCCATCGAGGGCGACGCGGATGGGAATCCCGGCACGGTCCTCAACGTGTTCGATCTCGACGGCGTGCGCATGGGCGGCAACGGCCTGCTGGTCCTCGCGCAAAACTCGAACAGTTTCCTCATCCACTCCAACGCCGTCGCGCTCATCAACACCAACGGCCCCGGCTTCGGTGATGGCGGAAGCAGCGGCACGCATCATCACGGCAAGGACGGCCGCACGGATTTCGAGAGCGCGTCCATCACCTTCATGCTTGTCCGCGCCGCCAAACAGCCCAGGCCCGGCGACGACATCGACGGGAACGACGATGGCGTGCCGGACGGCGACGAGTTTGCGGGCTGGACGGTGTTCGATTCCGTGGGCGTGCTCGACAGCAGCGGCGCGGGTGACCGCGTTTATGGCCGCATCAATTTCCGGCGTCTGGACGCGCCGGAAGGCGGCCCGCCCGCCACCACCGGCACCAACATCGCGCTGGCCTTTACCCCGGCATACGTCGCGCGGTTGAAGAACTCGACGAACTGGACCGCCACCGCCTGGCTCGCGGCGGACGAGATGACGCTCACTGCGCGCGGCTGGACCCTGGCCTCGCGCGTGACCCGCCCTGCGTCTTACGCGCGCAAGCTCTTGAATCACGTGGGTGCCCCCAACTTTGGCGCGGTCGCGCTGCCGGGAATTCTCATGCGCGAATCCGCCGGCTCGACCGATCTCGTCGAGGGCGGCGCCGCGGACGTTTACACACTGGCGCTCAACGCGAAGGCCAGGGGCGGCGGCCTGACAGTGCAAATCACCGCGCCCCCCAACGTCGAAGTGAGCGTCGATGGCGGCCGGACTTACGGCGCGTCACGGCTGGTCAAGTTGGCCGGAACCAGGCCCGTCGCCGTGCAGGTGCGCGCGCTGCAGGACGGCTTTGCCAGCGCGCAAAGCCGGCCCGCCGCCATCACGCACACTGTCATCCGTACTGGCGACGCGGCGGCTTATCCCGCCAGCACGGTTTTCCCACCCCTCATAGCCCGCGTTACCGACACGAGCCGTGTGTTGATGAGCGAGTTGAAGGTGAACCCGCCGGGACCGGACGATGCGCCGTTCGAGTATGTGGAACTGCGCGGCACTCCCGCCGCAGTCCTTACAAACATGCATTTCATTGTCATCGACGGAAACGCCCTTCCCGGCCCCGGAACCGTGGCCACGGCGGTGGATCTGGCCGGTGTCCGCATCGGTACAAACGGACTCTTGTTGCTCGCCGCGACGGGGAACCCGTACGCGACATTGCCCGGCACCACCGTGTTGCCGGTGCCGCAGTTCCTGCGCGCCAGCGACGGCGGCCTTCGCAACGGCAGTGCGACCTTCATGCTCGTCAGCACCACCAACGACATTCCAGAGGGGGCAGACCTCGACGCGGGCGACAACGGACGGCCGGAGGGGTTGCCCGATGACGCCATCATCGTGGACTCGCTGGCCTGGCGTGATGGCGATGGTGCGGGGATCATTTACACTGAGGCGGAGTTGGTTGTCGCCCACCGCACGCCCGACGCGGCCACGCGGTTCCAGAACGACGACACGCCAAATTCAGCGTCGGCCTGGTTTGGCGGAAATCTCGACGGCACCAACGGCGCGTCGCTGCTCTACGATCCAAAGCACGTTTCGACGAACTTCCCGCTTGGCACCGCTCTTTCGCCGGGGGTGACCAATAATTCCGCGCCGCAGATTTCCGCGCTCGCTGCATTCACGGCCTCCATCGGAGATCCCACCACGCCGTTGATCGCTTTCACTATCTCGGATGCCGAATCGCCCATTGCCGCCCTCGCGGTGAGCGTCGTGAGCAGCAACCAGGCGGTCGTGGCTGATACGAACCTCCTGCTTTCCGGCACCGGTGCGGCGCGCACGCTCGCGGTGCATCCGCACGGCGTCGGCTACGCCACCATCACCGTGCGCGTAAGCGACGGGCGGTTGACCGGTGAACGGTCATTCGAGATTGCCGTCTCGGAGGACACGCGCGGCGTTGGCCGTTTTCACAGCGGGGCAAGCGATGGCTCGACGGCCTTTGCCATCAATTCGGAGTGGATGCTCATGGGCGACGACGAGAATCAGGTCATCCGCCTTTACTCGCGCAGTAACTCCGGTCCGGCGGTGAAGGTGTTCGACCTGAACCCGTTCCTCGACCTCACTGATTTCTACGACGACGGCCGCCCCAAGGAAGTGGATATCGAGGGATCGACCGTGGTGGGCAACCGCATCTTCTGGACAGGCTCCCACTCGCACGCGGGCGACGCCGAGGTGCGGACTAATCGCGCGCGCATCTTCGCGACCGACATCGCGCTGGCCGGCACGAACACCACGCTGGCGTTCGTCGGACATTACGACTTCCTGAAGCACGATCTGCTGGCCTGGGACACCGCGGGCGCGCACGGCCTGGGCGCCGATTACTATGGCCTGGTGGCCAGCAGCGAACCGGGCATCGACCCGAAATCGCCCGACGGCTCCGGCTTCAACATCGAGGGACTCGTCATGGCGCCGAACGACACCAACACCGCGTTCCTCTGCTTCCGCGCGCCACTCGTGCCGCCCGGCGCGCGCACCCGCGCGTTGATCGTGCCGGTGACGAATTTCACCACGCTCGCCATCAGCGGCGCGGCCCCCGGCGCGGCGCGATTTGGAACACCCATTGAACTCGACCTCGGCGGGCGTGGTGTCCGCAGCATTGAGGGGAGCGGCACGAATTTCCTGCTCGTGACCGGACCGCCCGGCCCCGCCAGCAACGCGCCGCCGCTGGACTTCAAACTTTTCACGTGGACCGGTTCCCCGGCGGACACGCCGCGCCAGCTCGCAGCGGACCTCACCGGTCTCAATCCCGAAGGCATCGTGGCGCCGCCGCCGCTCCCGTGGACCGCCAATTCGCAGGTGCAAATCCTCAGCGACAACGGCGTCACGGTTTATTACGGCGACGACATCGAGGCGAAGCACCTGACCGTGCGCGAATACAAAAAGTGCCGCACCGACTGGGTGACGCTCGGGGCGGTCGTCCCTCTGCCGCCGTTGCTGGTGGGCCTCAAGCGCGCCGGCGGCGGCGCGATGATCGAATGGCGCTCGCAACCCGGTACAACCTACCGCGTTCAAACCAAGGGCAGTCTCGCTGATTCCAAATGGACCGACCTTCCCGGCGACGTGATCGCGACCAGCTCCATCAGCTCGAAACCCGTTCCCCTGACCGTCGCGCCAGGCTCGTTCTTCCGTGTCATCGCGACCGAGTGACGGCAGTGCATGGAAAGGCGCGCGGGCATCTCGGCGGCGTGCTGGAGTGTGGCAGGGAGCGAGAAATGGTGGAAATTGTCGCGCTGCGACAACCTGCCCGCGTTCAGCGGGCGATCCGGCTGCGACGTGCGAAAAGTAGAAATCTTCCGCACGGTCATTGCGCCGATGGGCGCGGCGCTACTGTTCGCGGTGCGGTCAGTCCCACCCTGCGTCCCAACTGCCCCTCACTCTTGATCACACC
>CAYQWK010000439.1:0-5368 GCA_964420805.1 uncultured Bifidobacteriaceae bacterium
ACTTGCGGCTGAAGGCCGCGATGTTCTTCCGCGCCGCCTCCACCGCCTCCCGCAACGACTCGTCAGCCCGCAAGGAAGCCGCCATCAGTTCCGCCTGCGTCAGGGCGAGCTGATCGGCCCTGAGTTTCGCGCCATCGAACCGCTCGGTAAATTCGAGCACCGCCGCATCTCCGTTGCTGTAAACCCCCTCAAGGATGGCGCGGGTGCGCTCCTCGATGGTGCGGTCGAACAAGCTGGAGGCCGCGGTCAAGGCATCAATCTTTCCGGCGAACCCGGCGTCCGTATGGCGGATGAACTTCATGCGCGGCGACGCTAGAAGAAGGAAACAGCAAAGTCAAAAACCCGTCCGCGCGCGTGGCAAACCCATTGCTAAGGACAGCCGTGAACGTTGGAACAAAGCCGGAACCAGAGATTATGAAGACACCCCGCAAACTCCCCGTGCGTTTTTTCCACGCGCCAAGCGTGAGAATCACTCCCATTGTCCGCTCTCCCCGCATCGTGGATTCCGCCGCACCACGATTGCTCCGCCTTCGCCCGGCCATTCCCTTGAGCAATCGCATGTGGTAAGCCGCTGTGCTGGAGGGGACGCCAACTTACCACCTTGTCCCAACCAGCCATCCTGTCCCGTTTGTCGGCACCTTCCCGTCCGCCTTGTTCCTTTGACCCCTGTCAGAACGTGAGGAAGAATCCCTCAAGGCATCCCCACTCCACGCCGATAATCCAGCCGTGAACAAGGCCTTTGTTCCCAGTCCGCTCAGTCTTGTGCCCGGCACGCTGCTTCTGGCCGTGCTGATCGTGGCGCAAAAGGTCTTCGCCTGGCTCGCTTCTTGATCAGGCGGCCAGCGTTGCCCGGCCCTGCCGGAGCATCCGCTCCGTGGTTTCCCAGTTGATGCACGCATCCGTGACGGAGATGCCGTATTGGATTTCCTTCGGACTCTCGGGCACCGGTTGGTTTCCCTCCTTCAAGTAACTTTCGACCATCGCCCCGATGATCGCCTTGTTGCCTGCCGCTCGCTGTTCGATGAGCGACTTCCACACATCCTCCTGTCGCGCGTACTGCTTCAGCGAGTTGGCGTGGCTGCAATCCACCATCAGCACATTGGGCAACTTGTGCCGGGTCAGTTGCGCGGAAGCATCGGCAATACTCTCGGGATCGTAATTCGGGCGTGCCCGGCCGCCGCGCAAAACGACATGCCCGAACGGATTACCCGCAGTACGCACCAGGCTGGTGGAACCGTCCTGATCAATGCCAAGAAAACTGTGCGGAGTCCGCGCCGAGGTCATGGCGTCAATGGCGATTTGCAGGCTGCCATCGGTGCCGTTCTTGAAACCCACGGGCATGGACAGCCCGCTGGCCATCTCGCGATGGGTCTGGCTTTCAGTCGTCCGCGCGCCAATGGCCGCCCAGGTGATCAAGTCGGCAATGTATTGCGGCACAATGGGGTCGAGGAACTCCGTGGCGGCGGACAAGCCAAGTTCGTTGATTTCCAGCAACAATTTCCGCGCCATGCGCAGGCCTGTCTCAATGTCGCACGAGCCATCCATGTGCGGGTCGTTGATCAAACCCTTCCAACCAATTGTCGTGCGCGGCTTCTCGAAATAGACGCGCATGACGATGAAGAACCGATCCTGCACCTCGCGATTCAATGCCGCCAACTTGCGCGCGTATTCCATCGCGCCCGCCGGATCGTGGATTGAACACGGGCCGACAACGACCAGCAGGCGCGGGTCGCGTTGCGCGAGGATGGCGTTCACGGCGGCACGGCCTTCGACCACCGCGCGGTTGGCGGCCTCGGTCATTGGCAAATGATCCTTCATGGCCTGCGGCGTCTGGAGACGCCTCATGCCGAGGATGCGCAAGTCTTGGGTCTGCTGCATAAACAGGAGTTGGATCTTAACGGACGCCGGATAACCGCGCAAACCTCAGAACCTGGTCAGCGCCTCCAGCTCCTTCACGCGCTGATCGATGTGCGCCCGGGTCACGCGCGTGGTGCGCTTCAACCCGAACCCCTCGCAGCAAAAACTCGCCGTCACGCTGCCGTGGATCATGGCCCGGCGGATGTTCGCGTCGATGCCGCCTCGGGCCGTGGCGAGGTACCCCATCATGCCGCCCACGAAGCTGTCGCCCGCACCGGTCGGATCAGAAACCTTGTGCAGCGGATAGGCCGGGCAGAGGAAGTAGCCCTGCGGCCCGGACAAGATCGAACCATGCGACCCCTTCTTGATGATCACATACTTCGGCCCCATCCGGTGAATCTGCCGCAGCGCCGTGAACACGTTGTCGCACTTCGTGAGCTGGTGCGCCTCGCTGTCGTTCAACACGAACCCGTCCACGCGCCGGATCAACTTCACCAGGTCGTCGAACGCGATGTTCAGCCAGAGGTCCATGGTGTCCGCCACCACGAACTTCGGCTTCTGCATCTGGTCGAGCACGTGGTGCTGCAGGGCCGGCGCGATGTTCGCCAGCAACACAAACGGCGACGACTTGTAGGCCGCCGGCAGATGCGGCGTGAACGTCTCGAACACCCCCAGCTCCGTCAGCAACGTGCGCCGGTTGTTCATGTTCACCTCGTACTCGCCGGACCAATGAAACGTCTTCCCGTCCACGATCTGCAACCCTTCGAGGTCGATCTTGTGCCGCTTGTAGAGCGACACGTAGCGCTTCGGAAAATCCCGGCCCACCACGCCGACCATCTTCACGGGCGAAAAGAAACTCGCCGCCACCGAGGCATGGCTGGCCGAACCGCCGAGAAGGCGCGGGTTCTCGGCGGACGGGGTTTTGATGGAATCAAGGGCGGTGGAGCCGACGACAAGGACACTCATGGTTTGGTCTGGAACTGTAATTTCAAAATCAGGCCGCGGACGGTATGGGCTGCCCCTGCCCGTGGCAATGTTCAACTCAGCCCGCGATGCAAACCGGACGCATCTCACTTTCCTGCAGGTAGTGGTTGTCGCGCTGCGACAACCCCGTCCGCGCAAAGCGGACGGAACGGAGGACGTGAGGCTGTCCGTCGCGCCGCTGAACGCGGCGCCACTCGTCGCAGCGCGACGAGTCCCACCAACAATTTCAGGATGTTCCCACGCAAATCGGACGCATTCTCCGCCCTGGAAACGGAAGGCATGGATGCGCACACCCAATGCAGCGAGTTCCCGGTCCCCCGGGGCGGGTTCCAAACCGTGAAGGCTTCCCATGTCCTCGAACCGACCAGCCTCTGTTCCAAGGTAGGACGCTCAAAACGTTCATCCACCGCCGAAACCAGCGCGCCCAAGGCCGACGCCATCGCATCCGCCGTTTGGCGCGGAAACTGTTCTGCGCATCTCCGAAAATCGCCCATGACTCATCGCTACGCTCATCGCCGGGTTGCCTCGTTGTTCCGGTTGGTCCAGGCGGAACCCGGCACCCGTGTTCTCGCCTGGCCGCAGGCGGGAGGAACTGAGAAACGCCTCCGCGCCAATCTCGTGACCCGGCCCTCCCAACCGGCCGGTGGCAAGACAGGTTGAAGCTGGTCGCCGGAACTCGGTGTTGATCCGGATGGAATGGCCAACCGACCGTTCTCAGCCGCAACCGGCTGCCGAGCAGAATCGCCACGCGCTTTGGAACCGGCGCCGAAAATGGAAACGCCCTGCTTGCACAGGGCGTTTCGTGATTTCCGATTCCTGTTGGCCGCTCAGGCCCGCGCCAGTTCCTCGTTGGTGATGCCGTTGAAGATGCGGAATTCCTCCGCGTGCAAGGTCGAGTCAGAGCGGAAGAGGAGCTTGCCGTAGTAGCGCTTCTCCATCTCGGTGATGAGCTTCTCGTCCTCGGTGCGCAGGCGTTCGAGCACGGTGGGATGCACCACGATCTTGAGCTGGAAGTCGGACTCGTCGCGGGTGCGCTTCTTGAGGAGTTCACCGAGCTTGCGCTGGATTTCCACGCTCATGGTCAGGACGCTCTTCACCTTGCCGCGGCCCTTGCAATAGGGGCAGTCGTCATACACGGCGGAATGGACGCTCTCGCTGTGGCGCTGCCGGGTCATTTCCAACAGCCCCAATTGGGAGATGGGCAGGACATGGGTCTTGGCCTTGTCGCGCCGGAGGCCCTCCTTGATTTTCTGATAGACCGCCTGCTGGTCGCGGCGCGACTTCATGTCGATGAAGTCGATCAAGATCAGGCCGCCCATGTTGCGGAGGCGGAGCTGCCGGGCGATTTCCTCGGCGGCCTCCATGTTGACCTTGTAGATGGTCTGTTCCTGGTCCTTGCCGCCCTTGTGCCGGCCGGTGTTGACGTCGATGGCCACGAGCGCCTCGGTCTCGTCAATGACGATGTATCCGCCACCCTTGAGCATGACCTGCCGGCTGAAGGTGGTCTCCAACTGCCGCGTGATGCTGAAGCGGTCGAAGATGGGCTGGTGCTCGGAGTAGAGCTTCACCTTGGCGAGCGAACGCCGCGAGATGCGGCCGATGATGTCCTTGATGCGGGTCTCGGCGGCGGCGTTGTCCACCACGATGCGCTCGACCTCCTCGGTGAGGAAGTCACGCACGGTGCGTTCGATGAGGTCCGGTTCCTGGAAGACGCAACTCGGCGAGGGGCCGTTCTGAATCTTCTCCTGCACCTGCTTCCATTCATCGAGCAGCAGCGCAAGGTCGCGCACGAAATAGCGTTTCTGCTGGCCCTCGCCCACGGTGCGCATGATCACGCCCATGCCATCCGGGATGGCGAGTTCGCGCAGGATACGCTTGAGGCGCTGGCGTTCCTCCGGGTTTTCGATCTTGCGCGAAATGCCGCTCTTGTCGGAGTTCGGCAGCAGGACAAGGTACCGGCCCGGCAGGACGAGGTTGGTAGTCACGCGCGGGCCCTTGGTGCCGATCGGGCCCTTGGTGACCTGCACGATGATGTCGCTGCCCGGCGGATAAACGCGCGGGATGTCCTTCTGGGTGATCTTGGGTTTCTCGGGCCGGCGTTTGTTGACCTCGCGCTCGACGATTTCAACACCGCTGTCGAACTGGTTCGGCACAATGTCCCAGTAATGCAGAAAGGCGTTCTTCTCGAAACCGATGTCCACGAACGCCGCCTTCAAGCCGTCTTCGAGATTGCGCACCTTGCCCTTGAAGATGCTGCCAACGAGGCGTTCCTCGGTCGTGCGCTCGATGTTGAATTCCTCCAACTTGCCATCTTCCAGCACGCCGACGCGCGTTTCGAGCGTCTCGGCATTGATGATGACTTCCTTGTGGATCTTCTTCTCCGGCCGGATCAGGCGCTGGACCTTCTTCACGAGGTTCGTCGCCACCACCTTGATGGCTTCGACGATGCCTTTCGGCCGGTCTTTGACTTCCACCGGTTGAAACGGCTTTTCCTCCTCGACTTGCGCGGGCTTCGCCAGATCCGGTT
>CAYQWK010000440.1:0-5359 GCA_964420805.1 uncultured Bifidobacteriaceae bacterium
GTTGTGAGGGTAGACTTTTCGGAGGGAAGTCTGTTCGGTCAGGTGATCCATATCACGCCCGGCAGCGGGGGCTATCGCACCGGAATCGAGATCTTTGACGTGCTGCTCGAAAAATCGGACCTTGCGCAACTGGTCGAAGACGCCCTGCGAGGCACACTCCCGGCGATGACACTGCTCGGGTTTGAAGGCTGGAACGCAGCGTGGCGGGTGTTGCAGGGAATGGAGCCAGACTTGTTGATCACGGACATGAACAACAGCGGTTGGGAACTGCTGCCGCGGCTGGTGGATCGGAAGGCGAGTTATCCGGTGTTGATCGTGTCCGGCAGTTTCCTGATGTCTGGCGAGGAGGCGAGGGCACGACATGTTGCCGGCCGGGCGTTGAATGCATCGTTTCTGACCAAGCCATTTGCCATCGACTTTTTCCGGCAGGAAGTGGTTCGACTCCTGAAATCGGAGCCGAGCTGTGGCCGGCGATTCCCCAATGGCGGACAGTAAATGAACTCAATCGAGTGGCAATCCTGGTTGGAGCGGCTTTACAGCCTGCGGCGGGACAAGCGGGGCGACCATGAGCGTCCGCACAAACCGGTGTTGCTATTGAGCATCATCGATCTGTTGGAGCGAGGCATCGTCCGGGAGAACGCGGTACCGTTGAGCGATGAGTTGATCGCCACGTTCAAACGCTACTTCGCCGTGGTGAAGGAGCGGGATGACAAGCCCACCATCGAGAATCCGTTCTACTTCCTGTCCGGGGACAAATTCTGGCGGGTCACTCCGCAAGGAGGCCAGGAGCCGATGTATCGAGAGGGTTACGCGTCCGGCGCACCGAGTGTCGCGCAACTGCGGAAACAAAACGCTGTCGGACACTTCGATGCGGGACTATGGGCGTTGATGAGTGATGCGGTGGCGCGGCATCAACTGCGCGAGGCGCTGATTGCCCGTTACTTTCCCGAACAGCGCGAGGAACTGGCGGCTTTGGTGGTCGGCGCACACCTCGCCCGCCCTGGAGTGCCGCCCTCACCAGGCCAGGGGCCACCCTCTCCCATCGGATGGGCGAGGGGCATCTCCCCAGCGGATGCGGAGAGGGCAATGCGCGAGGAACTGCCGCCGGGACGGGATGCAGCGTTCCGGCGGACGATTCTGGAGGTGTACGACTACCGCTGCGCTGCCTGCGGCATCCGCGTGCTGCTTGACCATGTCATGTCGCTGGTGGAGGCGGCGCACCTGATTCCTTTCGGCGAGAGCCGCAACGACAAGCCGACGAACGGGATGGCGCTGTGTCCGAATCACCACTGGGCGATGGACCGGCATTTGATTGCGCCGTGCCCCGACAGCAAGCGTCGGGCGGGCATCTGGCAAGTGAACGAGGAACGGCTTGATGACCGCATCGAAGGGCAGCGCGATCTGGTGGCGTTGTCCAAGAAACCGGTAATACCGCCGAGCGAGGAGAAGTTTTACCCGGCAGTGGAGAGTCTGCGTTGGCGCGAGGAAGACCTGACGACAACCTACTGACCATGCCGCTGGCGAACGACAACGTAGAACTGGAGTTGCCGGCGTTTGGGGTGATTGAGCGGGAGCGGGTGCTGGCGGTGGATGAGTTGTTCGCGGTGGTGAAGGACAAGTTCCCGGTGACGACGGGGCACACGTTGATCATTCCGCGGCGGGTGGTCTTGCGGTTCGCGGAGTTGAACGCGGCGGAGCGAGTGCGGCTGCTGGAACTGGTGGAGTGGGCGCAGCGAAATCTGGCGGCGCTCGTGCCGGCACCAGAGGGATTCAACCTGGGAGTGAACGACGGGCCGGCGGCCGGACAGACGATGCCGCAGTTTCATTTTCACGTCATCCCACGCCGGAGCGGCGACGTGGCCGATCCGCGCGGCGGGGTGCGGTGGGTGATTCCGGCGAAGGCGCGATACTGGTGACGCCGGATTCCACGTCGATTCGCGCGAAGCAAGGAGCGGTTGGAGCAGCGTGTGGATGGGCCGTGGTGACCAGCACAAGTTTACGGGGCTTGCGTGACAGGAACTCGGCAGGCTGAATACCAATCGCGATGAGCGATTTCACTACTTACTACAGCAATCTTTCTGAATGGGAGGAGAAGCCGGTAATCGAACTGGTCGCCGCCTGGGTGCCCGACGAAGTCACCACGATTGCCGATGATTTCAGGACTGCTTTTGGTAGAGCGGATTTTGGCAGCAACCAATTGACGGTTTCGGCAGGAGTTTCGAATCAATCGATTGGGAACAAGGTTGCCGAGTTTTTCACAAAGGCAGTCAACCAGCAGCTTCAGAACCTGAGAGTGGAAAACTGCAGTGGGGCGGGTTATCCGGACAAAAGGTTGACACGCCTAAGCGATCGAAAAGTTTACGCTTTCGAACTGAAAGCCACGAGCCAGTTCGACCCGAACGACTCGAATCGCATTGTGCTAACCTCATCTTCGGAGAAATTGAGGCGCTACTTCTCACCGCCTATTTGCCATCTGCTGGCCACGGCCTGCTACTCCCAGCAGGGCCAGCAGATCTGCATTGGAAACCTCCGCCTCGACTTCCTACAGCCTGAAACAGCAGTCAACGTGCGACTTGAAGCTTCCGTCAGTCAGCGGATCCTTTCACGCGGCGGGCACCCGAATTTTGTTTTCTGAGACTTAACCATGAGCCCAACGCGCATTCTGAACTGGGACATCGAGCAAGTGGCCGCGGCACTTCGACTCGATGTACAGAGCGTACGGGAATATTTCACGGACGGCCGCCGAGTGGCGTTTTTGATCGAGCGCCGGATCGCGCGGGAGGAAGGTTACCGATTGGCGTCCAGCGAGGGCGCGGCGTTCGATCTGGTGGACAGCCAGGGAGCGAATTGAGAGGCCCGCAACATCACCAAGAGCGGGATATATTTTTGCCCGAGCTACATGGTCGGATCGGGGCGCACGTTCGACACGGCGGGCTTCTTGCGCAAGCTTGAGGGAATTGCCGGCTACATTGTTACCGACATCGAGCTGTTCCCATCGGTTCCTTACTGGGTGCTGCCCCGAGCCGTGGTCGAGGGCTGGTGGCGGGAAAACCGACTGGGCGCAGGCACCAAGATTTCTCGCGAGAGGGCACTTCAACTGATTCAATCCCTCCCGTGACCGTTGTTGAGAAGAATTTGGAATTCGGGTTTGCCTCCGCAGTTCGCGACGAGGAGCACCTGAAGTCGCCGCTCGCCGAACAACTTGCTGTGTTTCGCGCCTTTGGAAAGGACACGCGCGTTGTCGAGACGCGCGCAACGCTCTTTTCCGGTGAACCTCTGACTGTCCCGACGTACGTGAATGAGTTCTGGACGTCGAAACAAAGGGCTGCGAACAGCCTGCATGAGGTCTCCTACCGGGCCTGTTTCAAACCGCAACTACCCCGCTTCTTCGTCGAGCGTCTGCCCGAAGTAGGAGACATCGTTTACGATCCGTTCATGGGGCGAGGCACCACTCTGATTGAGGCTGCGCTGCACGGACGAGTCCCAGCGGGCTGTGATGTCAACCCTGTGAGCAGCCTGCTGACAGGCCCCCGACTTGCGCCCCCCAGCCTGGATGAGTTGTCGCGCCGCCTTCGGGAAATTGACTTTGCCTGGAGTCAGGAGGTGCCAGAAGACCTTCTCGTCTTCTACCATCCGGAAACTCTGAAGGAAATCTGCGCCTTGAAGAGTTACTTGCTGGCAAGGCGACAGAGCGCGCAACTTGACGATGTGGACCGGTGGATCTGGATGGTCGCGTTGAACCGGCTGACAGGGCACTCCACCGGTTTTTTCTCGGTCTATACGCTTCCTCCAAATCAGGCTGTCTCCGTAAAGGCGCAGAGGAAGATCAATGAGAAGCGAGGCCAGGTTCCGCCGCGGAGGGTGGTTCCTGAGATCATCTATCGCAAGAGTCAGCAACTGCTGGCGGATGTCGATGAAGGCTTGAATCGGGTCTTGGCGAGCGTGAAGCCGAGGGCAAATCTCGTAACAGGCGTCTCGTCCTCCACGCCTGAAATCCCCTCGGGAACGGTGTCGTTGGTCGTGACGTCACCGCCATTCCTGGACGTGGTTGACTACGCGAGCGACAACTGGCTGCGCTGCTGGTTCATCGGGGTCGATGCCGAAAGCGTGAGTCTCACGGTGCCGAAGAAACTCGCGGCGTGGCAGGAGGCGATGGCTGCGGTTTTCCGCGAACTCCACCGAGTCTTGCGTCCGGGCGGGCACGTGGCTTTCGAGGTCGGCGAGGTCCGGGGTGGAAAGGTGAAACTCGAAGAGGCGGTCCTGCCC
The DNA here is from genome assembly GCA_964420805.1 of uncultured Bifidobacteriaceae bacterium. Classification (GTDB taxonomy): domain Bacteria; phylum Verrucomicrobiota; class Verrucomicrobiia; order Limisphaerales; family SIBH01; genus JANNGC01. Next base: position 4,267 of record CAYQWK010000440.1, read on the forward strand.
TGTGGCGTTGAAGCGGGGCTGGAGCCATTGCTGGTGGTCATCAACGATCAGAAATTCACCAAGACGGCGAACTGCTGGGGCGTCGACAACAATTTCAAGGGGACAAACACGAACCGGATTGTTGTATTTCGCAAAGAAGTTGGCGCGCGTGCCTGATACGGACTGAAATGGATCGGCACGACAAAGTTTGTCGAGTTCGGTTCATCTGATTGGGCGTGACTTAGCGGAGCGGATGGCGGAGGCCCAAGTGCAGGCGGCACGGACGCGAGGAAGTTCGGTGGCTACGTCAGCGCAAATGCGATCGCGCAGTGTGAGACAGGACTGGAAGACCCGCAGGGCATCCTCGCCCATTTCGCAGCCGGCAAAGAGTTCGGGCGGCTGCTGGGCGAAGTTGAGGCCGAGTTGCAGCCCCTCGCCGCTGATGTCCATGCCGACATCATAATTGGTGAGGAGCTGGCGCGGCGGCGTTCTGGCAGGGGGTGAGCGGCGGGGTGGTAACGATAGCTGAGCCGGCTGAGTGGATTGAAGGGCGGGAAGGCGCGAATGTCGGTGCCCCTTATGCGCCCCTTCTGTTTTCTTCGAGCATCTCCGCCGGCATGGCATGGGTCAACCGCCACACCATCTGGATGGGGCGCTCGTTCTGGTAGCTGACCCGCGTTGCCGGACCGAGAAAGGTGAACGGCACGGCAATCCCGTTCCGCTTCCGCACGTCGCGAGCGAAGATGAGAATCGTGTAGCCGCGCTCGGCGTGGTGAATCAGGTTCTGGCCGGTCTCCGTGTTCTGCGGTGTGTTGGCCTGGGATTCCCAGTGCATCAACTCGCGGCTGATGGGGTAGTCCGCATACATTGTGCTCGGGGAGAAATCGCGCTCGCTCTTCTGGAAAGTCACCAGCAACACGTAAGCCTTGATGTCGGCAAAGTGAAAGATGCCGACACCACGTTCGCCGGACGTCTGCATCGTCGCCTTGCCGAGACCAGCCTTGATGTCGTCGCTGCCATAGTGGGCGTGGAGTTCGAATGGACAGGGAAAAGGCAGGCTCGGCGACTGTCCCCCTACTCGTGACTCGTCCGCCGACCACTCAATGATCTCGAG
>CAYQWK010000441.1:0-5355 GCA_964420805.1 uncultured Bifidobacteriaceae bacterium
ACACTAAACAGCAATAAATATAAATTTCATGCCAACCCCATAGATTCATCGCCCGAATCCGTTCGCCTTCCCAAGAAATGGCCACACGTCGTGTCAGAAGGAGATTCCGTGGTGAAAATCTACCGTGAGTCGAATGCGATTCGCGGCACCACCTATCACAGCTACCTCATCTCCTACTTCGCCAACGGCAAACGCCAGCGTCGTCGCTTCGCGGATTTCGCCGAAGCCATCCGCGCGGCAAAGCAGGTCGCCGAGCAGAAAGCCCAGGGCGCGCTGGGTGTTGGCGCCATCTCAGCCGCAAACCGCGTTGCCCTCGAAGAAGCGTTGGTCGAGCTTGCCGCCAACGTCGGCACCGGCAACGCCACCGTGCCGCGCCTGATCGAGATCGTGCGCGACTACATTGCCGCCACCAAGAGCCTTCCTGCTGGCGCGACCCTCGCCGAAGCCGCTGAGTATTTCGCCAAGCGGCATCCGGCCAACGCGCCCCGCCGCACCGTGGCCGAAGCCGTGGACGAGTTCATTGCCGACCGCCGCAGCGCGGGCTGCTCCGAAATTCATCTCCGCGACCTTGAAATCAGGCTCGGGAGACAATTCGCCACCGCTTTTCAGATTCCGATCACCAACATGGCATCCGCCACGGTGCAGCAATGGATTTACGGACTCACACACACCAAGACCCGGAAGCCCGCCACCGCGCGCACCAAGGAGAACATGCTTCGCCAGGTTGTCGCCCTGTTCAATTTCGCCCGCCGCATGAAATACGTGACGACGGATCTTGCCCTTGAAATCGCGGAGATTCCGACACCCAAGAAGCAACACGCTCCCATCGGCATCTACACACCGGACGAGATCGCTCTGATGCTCGGCAAGGCTGATGCAGACACCACGCCCGCGCTCGCCATCGCCGCCTTCGCCGGCCTGCGCCTCGCGGAAGTTTCCCGGCTCGACTGGCGCGATGTTCGGCTTGCGGAAAGGCTCATCGTAATCGAGGCGGGCAACGCCAAGACCGCCGCTCGCCGGCTCGTTCCGATCAGTGACAACCTCGCCGCATGGCTCGCGCCGCACGTCAAACGCTTTGGCCCGGTCAACCCCTGCACCGAAGAAGCCCACAACGTCGGTAATGCTCTCGGCAACCGCTTCGAGCGTGCCGCCGCCCGCGCCAAAGTGACTTGGAAGCGCAACGGCTTCCGCCACTCCTACATCACGTATCGCGTTGCCACGCTCAAGGACGTGCCTGCCGTGGCCCTCGAATGCGGTAACTCACCAAACGTGATCTTCTCGAACTACCGCGCGCTCGCGACCGAGACGGAAGGCAAGGCGTGGTTCGCCGTCCTGCCGCCGGAACAATCGGCCAAGATCGTTCCCATCAATGCCGCCATCGCGGCTGCGTGAGGGTATGAGCACTGTCCCCATCACCCCTGAAGCGAAGCTCTGGGAGTTGCTCCGCCGAAACCCGGAGTTCCGCAGGACAACCGCCCAGTTGGCGGAGTTGGCCGCCAAAGCCCAGGCCGAGAGGACTGCCGAGGGAGCGCGATGGCAGGGTTTCAACCTGGTGCGGGACTTTGATTCCCCCAACGCATTTGCTGCATTGGCTCTCCGTTGGCTCGTCCCGAACCCTTCGTTCATCCACCGAACCATTGTGCTCCCACCCGACTTTGATAAGTCCAAGGCTTTAGTCGCACCTTATGTCGTCCGGCTCGGATTGAACCTGCTCCCGGAACACGACGATGGTTCCAACTGGAAGTGGTTTGATGCCAAAGGCCGCTTTAATGCAAATCGGGTTGCAAACATCAAGGGCTGGCCCATTCGGTGGGGACCAGAAATTACGAAAGTCGTGACCGACGAACCCCTGCTCAAGAATTCGTGCCGCGACGAAATTGCAGAGTGGCGGGCTTACTTTACATGCCGGAAGTTCGACGTGGATACACCTTGGGAAGCAGCTCCGCCGCATTTTCGGCGCAGCTTCACGGGCCTGTGGTCTTCGATGCTCGGCAACAGTTTTGGAGTTTACGAAACAAACTACTTCAAAGGGCCAAATCCCGCCGCTTCGCTTATCGACGCCACGAAGATTCTGAAGGCCGCCAATGAGTGCATCCGCAAACTTGTGCATGACCTGGACCGAGTTCGGCGAGGAGAACCGGAGACCGTCTGCCCCTCTGTCCCCACCAAGGGTGGCAATTCCATGCGGACAATACCGCAGTTTGCCTTTTCTCCATCAGAGGCAGACCAGGCCCAGACGGTTCAATTCGACGACCTTGCGCGAAACCGTGTCTTCGTCGTGCCGCATGTCCTGCGGCGAAAAGACGCGGCGCGGATTGTCGAAGCGTTTAGCGAGCAACTAGTGGCGCAACTCCCTGATGACGGTGACTTGCTGGGAACAAAGAGCTTCTGGGAAACCGTCATTGGCGTCGAATCGATGGAGGCGAAAATGGGCTGCGATACCACAGCCGCAATTGGCAGGTACGTCCAGCAGAAGTGGGGACGTTCCGCGGTACATGCGAAATTTCGTGGCGACCCCGAAAGGCTCAAGCGATGGTTCAGGAATGGAGCCTTGTTGCCCGCGCCTCCGAAGGAGCGACGGCGTGAACGTGATGAGTGGCAAAGTATCAAGACTTTCGTTAACCCGATCCTTCGCGAATTAGATCGAACCTACAGAAGCCCGGTGAAGACCCGCGTAAGATTCATCCACGAACTAAGCGCCGCCACTTTTCCCAGCCTGAACTTGGAAGAACTCACAGCCCGGCCACCGCACAAGAGAAAGAACTCCAAGTAGCCATTTTGTCGGAAGGCGAAGCCCTTCGCAAAACTTCCGGCCAGGCCCGCTCCAGACCTGAGCAGAGTCGTGCATCGAAGCGCAATGAATGCGCTCAGAAACAGATGAACGATTATGCAACACGACAAGAATGGCCCCGGGCAGGCCGAACTGCTCGACAAGCGCGGCGTGGCCGCGCTTCTCTCCCTCAGCCCCCGCACCATCGCCAAGATGCTGGCGGCGGGCGAACTCCCCCACATCCGTTTGTCGAAGCGGTGCATCCGCTTCCCCCGGCAGGCCGTCCTCGACGCGATGGCACGCCGCACTGTCGGCGTCCAGTAACCCACCACCGGAGCGATTCGTATGACCACATTCGACCACCGCGACACACCGCTGCCCTTGGATTACTTCGAGCGCAAATACAACGTCAGCCGCACCACCCTCTGGCGCTATCGCAAGGCGGGGTTGCCCGCCATCGGGGTCGGCGCAAAGTGCTTCGTCCGCGAGTCTGAGTTCGTCGCGTTCCTCGAACGTATGAGCGGCCAGAACGTCAGCGCCGCGCCGCTTAAGCAAGGGAGCCAGCATAAACCATGAGCGCCGAGGATAACTTTCGCGCGGCCATGTGCGCTGCCGGCCTGGATTACGCGGGGCCAATTCCGGCCGATGGGAAACTTCACCGTTTCAAGGCCGAAGGGGACAAGGAACGAAATTCATGGCTCGTCCTTCACGCTGGCCCTCCCGCCGCTGGCGCATTCGGCTGCTGGAAACGCGGCCTCAACGAAAGCTGGTGCGACCGCAACGGCCAGTTGTCACAGGAGGAATGGGATCGAGTTCGCGAACAATGGAAACAGGCCGGGCGCGAACGTGAGCAGTCGGAACAAGCGTGTCACGAGAAGGCCCGAAAGTTGGCGGCTTGGATTCTAAGTCGTTCGCGCCCCGCCAGGTCTCTGCACCGCTACTTGTTCAGGAAAGGTGTCAAAATGTTCGGCGATCTCCGCGAGTGGCGTGACGCACTGGTGCTGCCGTTGCGCGACGCCCAAGGTGAACTTCACAGCCTTCAGTTCATTCGTGAGGACGGCTCAAAGAATTTTCTCAAGGGTGGACGCATCGCGGGATGTCTATTCGACATCGCCAACAAACCGGACGGTGCGCTGGTAGTGTGCGAGGGCTACGCCACAGGTGCCAGCATCCATGAAGCGACTGGTCTCGCCGTGGTATGCGCGCTGCACGCGGGAAACCTGAAAGCCGTCGCCGAAGCTCTGCGCAATTTGCACTCAGACCGCGAAATCATCATCGCTGCCGATGACGACCGTTTCACCAACGACAACCCCGGACTCACGAAAGCAGCCGAAGCGGCAAAACTCGTCGGCGCCAAACTCGCCGTGCCTCAGTTCCAAGCTGTTACGACGAAGCCGACCGATTTCAACGACCTGCATCAACTGGCGGGGATTGCGGAAGTCGCGGCGCAAATACTGGCTGCCCAACTCGTTCCCTTGCCATCCAACTCCAAACGTCTGAACACCCCCGATCTCCACGCCACCCCGGCGCGACCTGTTTCAAAACCCCTCATCACTTTCCCCGACGAACCCGACGAACCAGCACGGGCACCGTTCCCGATGAATTGCCTGCCGCCGACAATGGCGTTGCTCGCCGCTGGCGTCGCCCGCTCGGCGCGCGTGCCGGAGCGCCTGAGCGGCGTCTGCACGCTCGGCTTGGTCAGCGCTGCCCTCGGCGCGGGCCTCGAAGTCCAGTCAGACACGCAACGCACCACGCGCGGCAACGTGTTCCTGCTCGTTTCGGCGGAAACTGGCGCCGGGAAAAGCCGCACGTTCGAGCTGATTGCCGCGCCGATGCTTGACTATCAGGAACGCCTGCAAGAGCGGTGGCGCAAGGAATCCGCGCCGCGCGTGCAGTCCGACCTCAAAATTCTCGAACGCGAGCTGGCGAACCTGGAAAAGAAGGCGGCACGCGCCGCCGACCCGGCGGAGCGTGAGCGGTTGCGTGGCGAGCACGAATTCAAGACCGCCGAGAAGAACCAACTCGCCGCTCGCAACATCCAGCCGCTCCTGCTCGCCCAGGATGCGACCACGGAGCGGCTCACGGCGATGATGGAGGAACAGGGCGAAGTGCTGTTCTCGGCCAGTTCGGATTGCCGCAAGGTCGTCTCCAATCTTCTCGGCCTCTACACCAAAGGCGAGCAGACCGACGAATCGTTTTACCTCGCCGGCTATAGTGGCGACCATGTTCGCGTGGATCGCGGCAGCCGTCCGGCGGTCAATCTGCGTCGCCCCTGCCTCGGGCTGCTCTGGTTCGGTCAGCCCGACCTTGTGGAATCCATGCTCTCGCATGAATCCTTGAGCACGTCCGGCTTTCTGCCCCGTCTGCTGATTTGCCACAGCCACGCCGCGCCGCAGCGCATCGAGGGCGAGCCGGAGGTTCTTTCCGAGGGTGCCTGTTCTCGCTGGGCCACGCTTCTTTCGGACTTGCTCGGCGAGTACCGCCTGCCCGGCGTGCGCCACGTCATCAACCCCGAGTCGGAGGCGCGGCAGCGGTTCGTGGACTACCACAACCGCATCGTGGACCGGCGCGGCACGGACTTGCGC
>CAYQWK010000442.1:0-5341 GCA_964420805.1 uncultured Bifidobacteriaceae bacterium
CCCGGCGGTTGTGAAAGCCCGCAGCGTTTTGCCGTGGTGCGGCACCGGCCTGACGGGGAGATGTTCTGGCGTCACGCCTTTCTGACCGGGCACGAGCAGGAGGGCGCGGCGCAGATGGCGTTCGAGCGGCACCGGTTGAAGGGGGACAAGGAGCGGGTGTTGAGTGAACTGTTGAGCGACCTGGACCTGCACCATCCGCCGTGCGCGAACCTCGGCGCGAACCGGAGCTTCTACACGCTGGCGGTGCTGGCGTGGAACCTCCTGCAGGCGCTCAAGCTCCTGCACCTGCCGCAGAGCGAGGCGCCCCGGCGGATGCGGACGCTCCTGCGGCATCTCCTGCTGGTGCCTGTGGAACTGAAGCGGCATGCGCGCAGCATGAAGGCGTGCCTGTATGCGCCGGCGGGGTGGGTGGCGTGGTGGCGCGGGTTGTTGAAGGAGTTGCCGCCCCGCTGCCGGGTGGCGGAGGGTGTGTTGGCGGGAGGGTCTGGCTGAGAACGGCGGCGGCGGAGAAGATCGTTCCCCATGGCGCGAGGCGTGAAAACACCACCGCGAACGAAGCCTCACGCCCGAAACACGTCACCACAGGCCGCCGAACGCCGGGAAAGCACCCCCCCAAAGGAGTCTGAACAAAAGCGCCGCCCAAAACCCGGCGCAAGGAGCTGAGGCGCTCGCACAATTTTGCCCAGTCCCCATTCACGCACCGCTCACCCCGCCGCCAAACAAGTCGCTAAGGATTGGGGTTTCGAAACCTACACGACAGATTTACGTTGCTTTCTTGACGGGGGGGGTACAAGCGTCCCCGTCAGCCGAAAAATGCGAGCCGTGCCGAGGAACCATTTCCACCACGGAAAATCACCCAGCGGAAGATGGACTCCTCCCGCGGCTCATAGGGAAAGGATCAACCATGTCCGATTCATCTTCGTCCTCGGAGACGCCCGCCAGCCCGGGCGTGTCACCCTCGCCATCCTCCAGCCAGCCGGTCTCCACCGGCAGCCATCGCGTGCCCCAGCCCAACCAGGCCGCGCTGGATGAAATGAACAAGGCCGAGACCCTCTGCCTCAAGGCGCAAAAGGCCGAATATTCCGGCCCCCTTGCCGCCCGGGACATCTCCGCAGCCCTGCTCACCGCCACCCTCACCAAGATTCAGCAGGCCCGCGCCGTGGCCGCCCTGGGCACCCAGGCCACCACCGGCCGTCAGACCGTCACGCAGAGCGAGGAAAACCTGCGAAAAGACCTGCTCAAGCGCCTGAACGAAATCCAGAAGGCGGCCAAACAAAAGGCCCGCCTCACGCCCCTCAACCTGGATGACTACTTTGTGGGCGTGCGCCTGGACGAAAGCCGCGCCCGGTTGGTGCAACTGGCCGGCCAGGTTCTCGCCAAGGCCGGCACCGCCGATCTTCCCGGCATCACCCCGCTCAAACTGGGCCAGGCCGCCACCATCCTGGCGGAATACAAGAACATCGAAACCGCGCAGAGCGACGCCCAGAGCGACGCCACCGACAGCCGCAGCGACCTCAAGACCATGGTCCGCGAGATCACCAACGTGCGCATTGCCATCCAACTGGCCGCCGACGCCGAATGGCCCCATGGCGACCCCGCCAACGCCGCCGAGCGCCGCGAGTTTCAGTTGCCGCCCAACCGGCCCCTAAAGGGCTAACCCCTACTTAATTCCGTGCCCACAATCTTCAGCCCACGCGCATCGACAAAATCTACGCTCGCGAAAGCTACCGACGGCACAGCCTCCAGCCTGAGTCCAGATCCGATCAGCGTCACCTTCAATAAGGACAAGGTCATTTGCGGTGTATCCAGTTCAGCCTTGGAATCCCGAGGCACTGTAATCGCAACGATCAGCCCTGCTGCCGAGGCGTCGAAGGTTACATTTGACACATCTAATCACGATCGGGCTCTCGTCACTGAGGAATCCAGAACTACCAACGATGATTCAGGAACTGTCAGTGTCACCCTGAAATTAGAGGGAGTCTCCGCGACTCCCGTAGAGTATCCTGACGGTGACACATCACTTCAAGCGCTGGCCAACGAGGACAACGTGGTCAATTCCATTCCAGTGGTGGTAGTGATACCAAAATCAATCGGCACGCGCTCCCCAATTCCATTTGATGAAATCGTGGATGGATCGAATATCCTCGCGGATGCTGAAACTCTGCCAGCATGTTGGGATCCACTAACACCCTATCAATGCGTTTTGTGGACGTTCTATGGCGCAATAATTACCGTCACTGTCTTGGATCAGTTCGGCAACACATTGGATTCCGTCTACAACGGGGCCCGCGTGCAAGAACGTGATCCAGGTGATGATTGGAGACCCACCAATGCGTGTGTCATGGATGGGAAGTACTTTGATCCAATCGGGCGCGCCTATTATAAAACCCCCGGCCCTTCCGTCGTCGATAACTCAAGCAACGCTGCGACAAACTGGCCAACCGCCCCATGTGTACCACCAGACGATACGATCGAGACCAGAACACCGGATGTTTCAATCGACGAACATGTTCTTACCGGCATTCCGGAACGTTTCATATCCACAAAAGCCGTTGCGAACTCACCGTCTCAAGCCCGGCTTCAGATTTTTTGGTGAAATTATGCGCTCAAGCTCTGTATTCGCCCTCTTACTCACGCTCGGGTGCGTCCCCATCTTGTTCGCTGGCAGCGATTCCTCAATTTCCACCACTGTTAGTTTGGAGCGCCTGCTGCGCCTTCTCGCTACAAATAATCAGTGTTACTTCACCGTCGAGTACCACACCCGCCCCGACTCCCTTCCGACACGCCCGGCGGCCCGTCTTGACAACATCCCGCAGGTGATTACAAACCCTGTGCCCATTGTCGAGGAGATGTTCCCTGAAATGACCTTACTCCGCTCCCCATATTTAACTAACGTCTATCACGTCATCGCGAAACCGCTTCTTCACATTCGAGAATATGAACTCGGCTCACCCATAACCGTAATCTATCGTGGACGCCTTGGTGCCGGACACGGCGTGCGAGAAGGAACGGGCCTAGCGAGCGTGATCGGGATGCAACTGCAATCAGTGGGTCCAAAGCGCTCCGGCCTTTCTGCGGATCTTTGGGACGATACCCTTACAGTTGTGAATGTCTCCGCAACAAACCTACCTGCGCGCCAGATTCTCACCGACTTTCTCACGTTAAGTAATCGTGGACCCTTGCTATGGCGTTCCGAAACACGCCACACCCGCGGTCGCTTACAAACCGAGATTCAGTTCTTTCCCCCACCGCGCCACCGACATCTCCTTCGAAACGACGCCACCGACAGCCGCAGCGACCTCAAGACCATGGTCCGCGAGATCACCAACGTGCGCATTGCCATCCAACTGGCCGCCGACGCCGAATGGCCCCACGGCGACCCCGCCAACGCGGCCGAGCGCCGCGAGTTCCAGTTGCCGCCAAACAGACCTCTGAAAGGATAACCCCCCATCATTATGCTTCTAAACCTCAGCCCACGCAGCCAAAGCGATTCTACACTTGACACGCCCGCTGACGATGGCGGTGGTGATATGGACTCCAGCAGCTCCCGGATGTGCTGCGGTTGTGAGATCTTGCGTAATGGGAAAAAGATAGCGGGTAAAAATGAAGCTGCACTTCCCGGTGCGGCAATCAGTTTGAGCCTCAAATGCGACGGAACGCCAACCGATATTGAATGGTCCATCCCGGACAAGAGCTTTCGCAACTATACGCTGTCGGCACCGCAAAACAGCATCACCTTTCTTAGTGACAGCGACATACACCAACAAACGCCTCCAGTATTCCATTGGGCGGATTCCGGGGAGAAGAAGATCAGCGTGAGTTTCAAGATAAATGGAGAGGAATGCTCGGCCCGGGCTTCAATTTACGTTGAAAAACTCACGAGTTACCTTTCAGTCACCTACCTAGCGCCTACCTTGACGCTTAAGGGCGGTGTTCTTGTTCTTGCTAATTTAACCCTGCCAGCAGCAGCCGGTATTGCCTTCAAGGGATTTGTTGCGAAGCCACCAAAAGGCGATATCGGATATATTCAGATTATCGATGACGACCTTCTGGTGCGGCTTAAAGATAAAGATGATGTTCTAAACGAGGAGTGTTTGTTGGCGACTACCAAAGGGAACATCGCGTTGGATAGTCTCCCGATAAACCCGGCGGGTAAAACTGGCGTCGAATTGCAGAACGGTGACTCACCCGCAGTGGTGGTCTTGCAGAAGACCCAATCTGATACGAAGATCGCGTTTAGCAGGGGATCCCGGCGATTCAGGACATACCTGATGTTCAAGCCTCCAGGCGGAAAATGGGTTCCAATAAAATATGTCAAATGGCGAGCGTGGGGTTGCGTTGAAAACGAGACATTAAGCGCGAAATTTGGAAGCGAAGCCTATGCGGCCGTCGATACGAGCGAACACCCGCTATGGACCGCAGCAGGTGATGCAGATCAAACCGATTTGACCAGCGGGAAGTGCCCGTTGAACCTCCCGTGTGCCGAATGGGAACCACGAACGCTCGATGATTGGTGATGAAACGGGTCGTCATCGGTTTTCTGGTGTTCCTGCTTGGGCTGGTTTCCGGCGCGTATCTTGTGATCTCCACGGTCGTTCCGCGTTCAGGAGTTTTCTCCCATGCTCCAAAACCACCGGTGCGCACCCATGCCAGGGTGCAGTATGACTCCCGCAGCAATTCGTGGGATCTGGTGGTGGACTTGAAGAATACCAGCTCAACGACGTTCGAGCTTTACCGGTGGGCGCGGTGGAAATCCGAGCCTAACGCAGTGGTCTATTGCCAGCGTGTGGACTCGGCGTGGCCCACGCCGCAGACGCTAATTGGGCTGGATCGGTGGCCGCAGCCTCCCCGGTTGAGCGGATCGCGGCCTCCGACCAAAGAGGATTTGGACCAGGAACGCCGCTGGCTTGGTCTCATGGTCAGTTCAGGAAGTCACGGCATCGAAACGCTGAGGCCCGGCGATACCAATTCATTCCGGATTCCACTGACCATGTATTTTCAGCTTGCGGCCCATGAGGACCATGTCGTCGGTGGGATCGTGCAACTGATCTCGCCCGGCCGGAGCACGGAATGGGTTCCTTTCGGACCGCTGAGATTCAACACCGCCACCAACTGACCGCCGGCCCGGATTTTTTTATGCAAAAGCTTCTGCTCAAGAACTCCCTTTGTCCCGGCGACGTGGTGACGCTCACCGCCGCGGTGCGTGATTTGCACCGGGCGCATCCGGGCCGGTTCCTCACCGATGTGCGGACCCCCTTCCCGGCGCTGTGGGAGCACAATCCCCACCTGACCCGGCTGGATGAGAAGGCGGCCGGGGTGGAAGTGGTCGAGATGCATTACC
>CAYQWK010000443.1:0-5326 GCA_964420805.1 uncultured Bifidobacteriaceae bacterium
GTGCGTTCGGCTCGGCGGCAAGTTGCCGCCGAGAACGGCCAGGTTGGCCGTTCCACCCGGAGTAGTACCGCCTCGTTTCGGATTAGATGACGGGTCTTTGCCAGATCACCGTTCGTTCCACGAGGTGATGACCCATCCACGGTACATCGAGATCTGAGGGAGAGCCTCGTCGTAGTGGAAGTTGTAGTGGCCATTGAAGACGAAGCTCTTGATGGTGGCACTGCCGCTGAAGTCCATGGTGTCATTGCCGCCGCCATTGCCGGTCATGGCGGCATTGGGGGCGTAGATGACACCGGTGAATTCGTCATTGCCGGCCAGGGTGATGGAGGTGTTCACCGGGGTGCCGAGCAAATAGAAGTTGGTGCAAACGCCGGGGTTCTCCATGCCGTTGCCGGTGAGCTTGGCGCTGGCACCGTTCATGAAGAGGATGAGCCGGGCGCCGGGAGCGATGCGAAGTTCGTCCTGGCCGGTCATGGTCAGGTTGCCGTTGCAACGCACGCGGGCGACACCGGAGCCACGCACCAGAATCTTGCCGCTCAGACTGCTGACCACGTAGTCGTTGCCGCCGTCAAAAACCGTGGCGTAGGTCTTGCCGTTGGTCCAGGTCACGGAACTTCCAGCCGAGAGACCGGAGCTGAAGGGCGGGACCACATCGGGAAATTCCATGTTCATGTCGTCGGTGGACCAGCCGGGTTTGATTCCCGTGCTGGAGGAGGAATGCCACGCGAAGTCGCCGACCTTGCCGTTGGGACCGGTGGTGACGGCGCCCACGCCGGGATTGGCGAGGTTGGGACCGGTGGCGGCGCGGCCGAAGACGTTGGCGTTGCCGACGGTAATGGTGGCCTGGCCGCTGTTGGTGATGCCCTGGTTGGTGGCGATGTCACCGTGGTCGCGCGCGATGGCGACGGCATAGCGTCCGTTGCCATCGTGCTGGCCGGCGACTTGTGAGTTGAAGCTGTCGGTGCGGACGTTGTTGCCGTTGAGGTCAATGGTGTGCTTGGCGACGAGGGCCTTGGTGAACATGGGGCGGTTGGTGGTGGTGCAGAATACGGCGCGCTTCACGTAGGTGTTCGGGATCGCTTCATTGGCCTGGGCCAGCATGGGGCCCGCTTTGCCGACACGGGAGAAGGTGCCGGCCTGTTTGACGTAGCCCTCGGAACTGATGGTGGGTGAATTGCCGGGGAAGCTGAAGAAGGAGATGGTGACGACGTAGTAGTCCTCGTCGAGCCACCCGGTCTTGCGCCATCCGCTGGCGGTCAGGCTCCAACCGTCCGCCCACAAATTCCAAAAGAGGGTGCCGGAGGAGGGGTCGAAGGTGGCGTTCTTGTTGAGATGGGCGAGGGCTTCCTCGATGCCAGCCTCAATGACGGCCATGCTGCGGTTCCAGGCCTGCGAGCGCATGGTCATCTGGTTCTGGCTGGAGACGAGGGTGAGGTAGGTCGCGAGGACCAGGCCGACCAGAATGGCGCTGATGACGACGACAAGGTAGGTGAGACCGCGTTGAGATGAGGCAAGGTTGATTTTCATGGATTACCTATTGGTTGCGAATGACCACTTTGGCGGTTTGCACGCTTTCGGTGTTCATCTTGGTGCCGAGAATGGAGCGGGAGCAGATCCAGTTGACCGAGATTTGTTTGCAGGTGGCGATGCTGCCGGCGTTGTACTGGTCGTATTGGTTGGGAATGGTGTTGCGCTGGTAGATCTGGAAGCAAAGGTAGTCGCAGTTGGTCAGAAGCATGGAGGTTTGCCCGCCCTTGATGCGCAACAAAACATCATTGGTGTAGATGAAGGTCAGGAACTGATCGTCGGAATCGAGGAAGGTGAGGGAGTTGGTGACGGTCTGGCCTTGAATGACGCGGGTGCCGAAGTTGGTCAGGCACTTGGCCTGGCGGATTTCGCGCGTGAGCGTGTCGAGCGAGTTCTGGCTGCGTTGCTCGAGTTCCACGTAGTTGGTAATGGCAGCGAAGCTTTTGCCGGCGTAGAGGGTGAAGGAAAGCAAAGCGGCAAGCACCAGCGACCCGATGGCCACGGTGAACAACATCTCGGTGAGGCTGGTGGCGCGTTCACCGCGCGAAGGAAGATCAATAAACATAGCTTTGCATGCCGAGGCGCGAGACGTAGGTGCTGATGGAGCGCTTGCGGAGGGTCTTGCCGGTGGACCAGGTGAGTTGCACGTTCACCTTGCGCATGTCAGACGCGTAGGAAGTCGCCAGGCTGCACGGAACCACGGTTATACGCTGGGTGTAGAAGATGCCACCGGAGTTGGTGCCGATGGCGTAGTAAGGAATGTTGGTCTTTCCCGTGGCAATGAAACTCGGATTGGTATTGGTCAACTGGCTCCAAGTAAGCAGGCGGACCGTCTCCATCTGCTGGAGGAGAATCTGGGTGGCCCGGGTGTTCTCACGCGCGAACTTGATCGTCGTGAATCCGAAGGCGATGCCGCTGTAGAGCGCCCCAAAGAGAACGCCCGCGACGGCCATCGCGAAGATGGCGTCCACCATTCCAAACCCGGCACGGTGACTACGGCCAAAACGCTCTATCGAACATAGCTTCATATTCCTGATTTCTGATTCGGCGAATTAACGCCACCAGCGTTTAGCAATGGGTTTGCCATCGGCGGCGGCTTTGGTTTGGGGCGACGAGATTCTTCCTGTCGCTTTCACGCCGATGACTCGAATGACAGAGAGAAAACGGCTTGAGGACCGACGTCGGATTTTCGGATGGAGCCGCGAGGGATGTTCGGCGGACTTGAGAATCTTAATTTCGCACGGTCATGGCCAACCACGCGGTTGCTTCACAACAGGACACGGAACAACAGTGAGAATGCGGGTGGAAGCCGATGATGGCTGGGGCAGGAAGCGGGCGGCAGGGCCGGAAAGACCTATTTCATGGAAGCGTGCTGATGCGTGATGTAATACGCGGCCGCTTCGGTTCGCGTACTCATTTCGAGTTTCTCCAACGCGTTGGAGAGATAGTTCTTCACGGTCTTGTCGCTCAAACCCAGTTCCTGGCCAATTTGCTTGTTGGTCTTGCCTTCGGAGACCTTCTCGATGACCCGCATTTCCTGTGCGGAAAGGAGATCGAGTTTGCCTGGCGGATTCGCCGGTGCTGGCAGGCCCGATTTGATGCGCATGAGAACCCGTCCGGTCACCGCCGGGTCGAGGACGGACTTGCCTTCCATCACACTCTGGATGGCCCGCACCAAGGCGTCGCCGTCGATCTCCTTAAGGAGGTAACCATCGGCTCCCGCCTCGAGCGCGTTCATGACCGTCTGCTCGTCCGAATAAGAGGAAAGAATCAGTATCTTGGCCGGCACCCCAAGCTCTCGAAGGCGGCGGCAAACGGCGGTTCCGTCGCCGTCCCGCAGGCGCATATCAAGCAGCAAAAGATCCGGGGTCAATTCCTCGACGCGGTCGATGGCTTCTGCGCCGGAATCAGCCTCACCCACGACTTGGAAGGCAGGCACCTCCGCCAGCAGAACCCGCAGGCCCATTCGCGTGACCAGATGGTCATCAACGATCAGAATTCGAACCGGCTTTGTTTCAGTGGCTGTCATGGCGCTGGACCTTTGGGATGCGGACGGAGATACAGCAACCCTTGTCTGGTGCCGAGAGAAATTCCACGTCGGCATTCAACAGAGCCGCGCGCGATGCGATGTTGCGCAATCCGCGCCCGCCCTCCTTGACCGAACACCGGTCGAAGCCGATGCCGTCATCCTTGATTTCGAGGCACACACCTGTGGGTACAAGCCGCAAACCAACTGTCACACGCGTGGCATGGGCATGACGAAGGCTGTTGCTGATCGCTTCCTTTGCCACATGCAACAACTGGGTCGCCTCTTTGGAGCAAAGTTGGCTGGCCGCGGCGGGGTCGATCTCGATGGCGAACTGGCACGCCGAGTCGCTGTTGATCACCGCGATTGATTTGAGGGCAGTCTTGAATTCGCGGCCATCCAGCAACTTGGGTTCGAGACCTGAGATGAAATTCCGAATGCTGCGGATTACCTGGTTCAGTGAATCGATCGCCGTGCCAAGTCTGGAATCCACCTGAGCCGGGAGCGGACCGGCCTGCCGACGGGCCGATTCGAGGACCAAGCCAATCGCATAGACCGACTGGATGATATCGTCGTGTAAATCCTGGCCCAAGCGTTCTCGTTCGCTTGCGGACCGGCGCAACTGGGCTTCGGTCGCCTGCATTTCGGATTCGAGGGTCTGCCGTTGATCCCGCATGCGGCCCAACTCCCGCGCATGCCGCCTGCGAAGCCAGAACATGGCAGCCGCCAGCCCTGCCAAGGCAGGTGATACGAAGATAACCGTCCATCGCCACGCGGCGGATCGGCCAGACGGAGGGAGCGCGACGACTGCAATTCCGGCGGGAGATTCAACCCAGATGCGAAGTCCGTCCATGCCGTCACCAGCCATGCCTTCGCGCCTCGCCACGCCCTTCAAGCGCAACAACGCGCCATTCTGAAATTCCGGCAGCGGATCACCAGAACATGTTGCCACGACCGCGCGGCCAGCGCGCTCCAGCAACAAAGACTGCCCCCATGACGCGTGTCGCACGGCGCGCAGAAAGGTCGCCTCGATTTCGATCAAGCGGTTGCTGTTGGTCGGGTTGAGCGCCTCATCCATAGTGACTGAACGCGCCAGGACCGGCTTGCCAGGCTCGATCCGTCGAACTGCGGCCTCTTCCAGGCAGAACCGGCTTCGATCCGGGCAGACAAATCCCGCTACATCTACGCGGTCTCCGGGGCGCAGTGAACCGTCGAACCGCGTAAGCACCTCGACAGCACCGGAATCATCCTGCACGAACAGCAATCGCCCGGGCTGGAACAAGGTTACAGTCCCTTGCGCCCGGACCCGATGAGGGAAGCCCCGCCGCGCACGGTAGGAATGAAGTTCTCCGATCGGAACGGGCGGCTGGCCCCACGGATCACGGCGCGATTCATCGATGATCTTCAGGCCGCGCAGGTCGTTGACCGCGCAGGAAAACCCCTTGATGCGCCCGGAGGAATCGGGTTGGGAGACGACAATCCCCGTTACTTCGACGGAGCAATCATCCAACGGCAGAGCGGCTGAGTTGGTGTAGTCCAAGACCCTTGCGACAACCGAATGAAAGCCATCGGTAAGCTCCAGCTTTGCGTGACCATCGGACACGGAGGATCGGCGAACAACGCCCGACAACACGACCCGTTGAGCATCCAAGCCACCTGAATTGGCTTCCGCCAGAGTAGCCGAACGCGCTTCAGGCAAAGGCTGCTTTCCCACGACGCGAACCGAACCGACCTTCAAATAAGGTGTGTGCCGCCCTTGAGCGATTTTGCCCT
>CAYQWK010000444.1:0-5273 GCA_964420805.1 uncultured Bifidobacteriaceae bacterium
ACAGCGTCTCCGGCACGGCGCTGCAATTCACCTTGATGAGCACGCGGTCTTTGCGCGGACTGTTCTCGTGGATGGCGCGGGCGACGAGTTCCTTGCCCGTGCCGCTCTCGCCGGTGACGAGCACGGCGGCGTCCGTTGGTGCGACGAGTTTGATTTGCTGCATCACTTTCCGCAGGCCGGGACTTTCGCCTACGAAATCGCCGACACCGAGCGCGGACGTGACTTCCTCGCGCAGATACGTGTTCTCCTCTTCGAGCCGCGCCTTGAGAAATTCAATTTCTTCAAACGCCCGCGCGTTGGCGATGCTCACTGCTGCGTGGTCGGCGAACACGCGCAACCAGTCGAAGTCAGGCTGGCCTAAAACGCCCGTGTCGAAAATCGCGAGCACACCGAGCACTTCGCCGCGAAAGACGAGCGGTTGCGCAGCGAAGGTCTTCACACCCTCGCGCTTCATCCATTGCGGGTCGGCAATCCATTCCTCGTCGCCGCGCACGTCAGGCAGGAGCAACAGCTCGCCGGTTTTTCCCACGCGCCCGATTTTCCGCACGCCCAGAGGAAAGCGCCGGAACGCGCCGTCGAGCCGAGAGTAATTCTGCTTTGGGTCGCCGGGATTTCCTGCGCTCGCGACGAGATGCAGACAGCGCGTCTGGTCGGGACACTCGGCGCGGAAGCGGCACGTCTCGCAAATATCGCCCGGCTCAATGAGCCAGATACGCGCGAGCACGACGTTCCTGCACTCGGCGATGCCGCGGACCACCGCGTTCAACACTTCGTTGAGCGAGCGGTTTTGCGCCATGGACACCATGACTTGAGGAAGGTTCGCGCAGTTCATGATTTCTTGGATTCACGCTTAAGTTTCTGGAACTCCATCGCGAGATGTTTGCGGAATTCAAACGGCAGTGCCTGCCAGTCACAGTCCATCAATGCACCCTCGATGGCGTAGGCCATGACCGTCGTCACGGGTCGCCCCGCGCGCCTCATGCGACAACAGGCTTCCAACGCGCCGACGGCGGCCAGTTCCGCACGCGTGTGGATGCCGACCTCTGCGAGCCAAGCTGCCCTTTGCGGCCCAAGGTTTCGCAAGGCTTCAATCTCAGTGACAAATTTTCCAGGCCGACCACGCACGGCAGCAGACTACGAGAATTCGCCATATGATGCAACGACATGTCGTAGATAACGAATACTCGTAGCACGTCAGAAAGGCGTCGAATTGTGAATTGCCCAGTGTTTGTTGGGTTTTTTGCAAATATCACCCCTTGGCACGGCGAGTGATTAAGGAGTGGCAGAACCGCACAAAGCGGACAAACAAACGAAACAAAAACCAGAAAACGAAAGAACAACCATGAACCGCATCACTCAACTCGACCCCGCCACCGCCACCGGCAAGACCAAGCAACTCTTCGACGGCGTGCAGGCCAAACTGGGCATCGTGCCGAACCTCTTCCGCGTGCTCGGCAATTCGCCAGCCGCGCTCGAAGGCTACCTGAACTTTTCCGGCGCGCTCGAGAGTTGCGCTCTCGACGCCAGCGTGCGCGAGCTCGTCGCGCTCGCCGTCGCCGAAGGCAACTTGTGCAGCTACTGCCTGAGCGCGCACACGTTCATCGGCGGCAAAGTCGGCCTCAGCGAGAAAGACATCGCCGACGCGCGCCAGACCAACGCCGCTTCGGACAAGGCCGACGCCATTCTGAAGCTCGCGTTGAGCATCCTCGTGCAGCGCGGCGAAATCAGTGACGGCGCACTCAAGTCCGCCCGCGCGTCCGGGCTGACCGACGGCGAGATCGTCGAGACCGTCGCCAACGTGGCGGTGAACATCTTCACCAACTACGTGAACCACGTCGCCCGCACGGTGGTGGATTTCCCGGAAGTGAAGCCCGGCGAAATCGCCGCGCCGGCGGAAGCGTGCGCCACCGGCTGCGGCTGCGGTCACTGAACTGAACCAAACGGCGGACGACGCAACGGGCGTCGTCCGCCACAAACGAACTCAACTCAATTCCCGACCATGAAAACACAGACACTCACTCAAGAAACGTTCAACGCCGCCATTACCGCCAGCACCCAGCCTGTCCTCGTGGACTTCTGGGCCGAGTGGTGCGGTCCGTGCAAAATGATTGCGCCCGTGCTCGACGAACTCGCGACCGAGCAGAACGGCAAGGCCGTTGTCGCGAAGGTCAACATTGACGACGCGCCAGAACTCGCCGCGCGTTTCGGCATCACGTCCATCCCGACGCTCATCGTCTTCAAGGGCGGCCAGCCCGTGAAAGCCTTGCAAGGCGTTCAATCGAAGTCGGCTCTGGCGCAGGCTTTGGCCGCTGCCCAAGCAAACTGAAATCGTCTGACAACTACTCATCGGGATGAAACTCAAAAACAAAATCGCCGTCATCACTGGCGGCAACAGCGGCATCGGTCTGGCCACCGCCAAGGAATTCAAGCAGCTAGGCGCACGCGTCGTCATCATCGGGCGCAATCGGGACGCGGTCGCCAAGGCCGCCACTGAAATTGGCGACGACACGCTCGGCGTTACCGCAGATGTGAGCCGCGTGGCGGATCTGGATCGTGCCTTTGCCGAGATTCGCGAGCGGGTGGGCCGCGTGGACATCCTGTTCGCCAACGCCGGCATCGGAAAATTCCTGCCCGTGTCCGACGCCACCGAGGCGGTGTTCGACGAAATCACCGACATCAATTTCAAAGGCGCATACTTCACCATTCATC
Source organism: uncultured Bifidobacteriaceae bacterium (assembly GCA_964420805.1). Lineage (GTDB taxonomy): Bacteria > Verrucomicrobiota > Verrucomicrobiia > Limisphaerales > SIBH01 > JANNGC01. Next base: position 2,710 of record CAYQWK010000444.1, read on the forward strand.
GCGCGCTGCCGCTGATGCCGGATGGCGCAGCGATTGTGCTGACTTCGACAGTGGCCGTTTATTTTGGCCTGCCGGGTGCGAGCATTTACGCCGCAGGCAAGGCCGCGCTCAACAGCCTCGCCAAAACTCTCGCCATAGAACTCGCGGGTCGCCGTATCCGCGTCAACGTCATCAGCCCCGGCCCGATCACCACGCCGATCTTCGACAAGCTGGGAATGGACAAGGCCGCGTTGGATCAGGTCGCCGCTGGTTTGCTTGCCGGTTTGCCGGTCAAACGGTTCGGCACGGTGGAAGAAATCTCCCGCAGTGTGGCCTTCCTTGCCTCGGACGACGCGGCATTTATGACCGGTCAGGAAATGGTCGTGGACGGCGGCATGTCACAATTCTAACGCGCTCGCCCAACAATTTTTCGGTTCGAACAACAAAACAATAAACAAACAAAACAACATCATGAAACTCGCAATCATCATTACCTCCGATCCCAAGAACGGCGAAGAAGCGCTCGGTCGCGCCTTCAACGCCCTCGCCCTCGCCGCCGAGGCGCAGGCGAAGAACGACGAAGTCAACGTGGTCTTCGCCGGCGCGGGCACGCGCTGGCCCGCCGAATTCACGAAGCTCTCGCATCCGGCCAACGGGCTTTACAACGCCGTGCGCCCGGTCATCACTGGCGCATCGTGTGGCTGCTCCGCCGTGTTCGGCGCGACGAAGGAAGTCGCCGCGTGCGGCCTGCCGGAAATTAAAGACCACGCGCTGCCCGGCACGCCCGGCCTCGCAAGCATCCGCCGCTATCTCGCAGACGGCTGGCAGACGCTGGTGTTTTGAACGACAACCACTCACCCGGCCTTCGGCCACCCTCTCCCCATCCGATGGGGAGAGGGACGGGGTGAGGGCGCTCCCACGAACCATCAACTCTCAACCAATCATGGCCGGGAAATTCCTCGAACTCACCTTCACGCCCAACGTGCTGGCAGCGCAGCAGAAATATTTTGCTCGCGCGCAACATTTGCCGCCGCAACCGGAACGCGACGCGCTCACGGCCGACGAAGCGCAATTCATCCAGTCGCGCGATTCGTTCTACATGGCGACCGTGAACGAAACGGGTTGGCCGTATATGCAACATCGCGGCGGCCAGGCGGGCTTTCTGCGCGTTGTCAGCCCGACGCAACTGGCGTTCGCAGATTACAAGGGTAATCGCCAGATGCTTTCGACTGGCAATCTCGCCGCGAACGACCGCGTGTGCCTGTTCCTCATGGATTATCCCCAGCGCACGCGGCTGAAGATTCTCGGCCGCGCGCGGGTTGTGGATGCGCGTGAACATCCCGAACTGGTCGCGCAGTTCACTGAGCCGGACACGCGCGGCATCGTTGAACGGATTTTTCTCATCGAAGTGATTTCCTACGATTGGAACTGTCCGAAATACATCACGCCGCGCTACACTGCTGCCGAAGTCGAGGAAGCCGTCGCGCCGTTGCGCGCGCGCATCGCCGAACTGGAAGCTCAACTCAATACCAAACATTGAAATGAACCCACGCCCACCCTTACCTCCCTTCACCGAAGAAACCGCCCGCCAGAAAGTCCAAGCCGCCGAAGACGCCTGGAATTCCCGCGACCCCGAACGCGTCTCGCTCGCCTACACCGAGGACACCGAATGGCGCAACCGTGCCGAGTTCCTCAAGGGACGCGCCCAAGTCGTGGAATTTCTCCGCCGCAAGTGGGCGAAGGAACATGATTATCGCCTGAAGAAAACGTTATGGGCCTTCACCGGCGATCGCATTGCTGTGCGCTTCGAGTATGAGTTTCACGACGACAGCGGCCAATGGTGGCGCGCCCATGGCAACGAGAATTGGGAGTTCGACGAACTCGGCTACATGAAATTCCGCTACGCCAGCATCAATGATCAACCCATCACGGAGAGCGAGCGGAAATTTCGTTGGGAACGGAAAGCTTAAACTTAGCTCAAGCCTTCCGCTCTTTGATGTCCGCCAGAATGTTGGCAACGACTTCGGCCTTGGGCTTCGCGCCTTGCGGGCCGCCGTGGTGGAGGCGGACGGAGACGTTGCCCGCTTCCATGTCCTTGCCGCCGATGATGAGCATGGTGTGGACACGGAGCTTTTCCGCGTCGGCGATCTTGGCTTTGAATGGCGTCGCGCTGAAATCCGCATCCACGCGGACTTGGTTGGCGCGCAGTTCGTTCACGATGGGTTGGGCGTAGTCAATCAGCGCCGCGTCGTCGTTGAGCGTAATCACGCGCACCTGATCCGGCGCGAGCCAGAGCGGGAAGTTGCCGGCGTAATGTTCGATGAGAAAGCCGATGAACCGCTCGTGCGTGCCGAGCGGCGCGCGATGGATGCACAACGGCGTCTTGTTCGAGTTATCCTTGTCGCGATAGGTCAGGCCGAAGCGCGCAGGCACGGCGAAGTCCACCTGGTTGGTGGCGATGGTGAACTCGCGGCCGATGGCGCTCCACACCTGCACGTCGATCTTCGGGCCGTAGAACGCGGCTTCATTCGCGACTTCGACGAAATTGATGCCGCTCTCGACGAGAACCTTGCGCACCATGTCCT
>CAYQWK010000445.1:0-978 GCA_964420805.1 uncultured Bifidobacteriaceae bacterium
GGCCGGGACCGCTGATGCGGCCGGTCTCGCCGACCGAGAAGTTCGGGAAGTTGTAATGGAGGATGAACTTCTTGTTCGTCTCGCCGCCGGTGTAGGAATCGAATTCCTGCACGTCCTCGCCGGTGCCGAGCGTGGCCAGCGTGACCGCCTGGGTCTCGCCGCGCTGGAAGATCGCGGAGCCGTGGGCGCGGGGCAGAACACCAACCTCGCCGGAAATCGAGCGGACGGCGTCCAGCGCGCGACCGTCGAGCCGCCGGTCGTCCTTCATGATGAGCTTCCGGACGGCTTCCTTCTGGATGTAGTAGAAGGCGTCCTTGAGCACGAATTCGGTGACTTTCTCCGCGCCGAACTTTTCAACCAGTTTCGCGCCGATTTCGTCGGTTACGGCCTTGACGGCGGCCTCGCGGGCGAGTTTGCCGACGGTGAGGAGCGCGGTGACGATCTTATCGCCAGCGAGGTTCTTGGCCTCGGTGAGGATCTCCTCCGGGACAATGTTTACGGTGATCTGGCGCTTGGGTTTTCCGACTGCGGCGGCAAGTTCCTTTTGCGCGGCGATGATCGGACCGCAGGCGTCTTGGGCGAAGGCGAGCGCGGCGATGAAGTCGGCTTCCGAGATTTCCTTGGCCGAGCCTTCATACATGACGACTTCGCCTCGGGCGTTGCCGACATAGACGAGGTCGAGGTCGCTTTCCGCCATTTCGGCGTGCGTCGGGCTGGCGATGAACTCGCCGTTGATGCGGCCGACACGAACGGCGCCAAGTGGTCCATCCCAGGGAATGTCGCTGACCATCAACGCGGCGCTAGCGCCGATGATGCTCAGGATGTCCGGGTCATTCTCGCCGTCGGCGCTGAGGACCACGGTCTGAACCTGGACTTCATTGTACCAGCCCTTTGGAAAGAGGGGGCGGATCGGGCGGTCGGTCAGGCGGCAGGTGAGGATTTCCTTCTCCGTCGGCCGGCCTTCGCGCTTGAAGTAAC
>CAYQWK010000445.1:988-5214 GCA_964420805.1 uncultured Bifidobacteriaceae bacterium
CGGGGAACTTGCCCGCCGCGGCTGCCTTCTCGCGGTAATCGACCGTGAGTGGGAAGAAATCTTGGCCGGGCTTGGCCTTGGTGGCGGCGACGGCGGCGACGATGATGATCGTCTCACCGAGTTGGACTGTGACGGCGCCGTCGGCCTGTTTGGCGAGGCGGCCGGATTCGATGTGGATTTGTTTGCCACTGATGGTGGCTGTGACCTTGTGAGGCATTTGTTTTCTCCTGTGAACCGCCGCCTCATGAGGAACTTCATTCAGGCCCGGACAAGGTGCGGGGCTGAATGAAATTTCCCAGAGGCGGCCGGGTTCATACGCTGTGTTGTCTTGTTGAAGTCACCATCCCGCCGCGTTTCACGGGTCGGTGAAAGCGCAACGCGCGCCGCGGCAGGGCCGGGCGCGCGTCACGAAATTCATTTATTTGCGCAGTTTCAGCTTCTTGGTGACAGCCTGATAACGGGCTGAGTCCTTCTTATGGAGGTAATCAAGCAGGCGGCGGCGCTGGCCGACCATCATGAGCAGGCCACGGCGGGAGCTGTGGTCCTTCTTGTTCTTCTGCAGGTGCTCGGTGAGCGAGTTGATCCGCTCGGTCAACAGGGCAACTTGGACATCGGCCGAACCGGTGTCTTTTTCGTGCAAACGCACGCCTTCAATCACTTTCACTTTCTCCATAAACGGCTAAACGTCTTTTTTCTTTCTTAATGAGCGGGCGAATGTATGGACCGTGCAAGGGGGTGTAAAGCTCTTTTCCCCGGCTGATTTGGCTCCGTGCAAGCCCGGATGGAGATTCGCGGCGGCGGAGTGCGCCGTGGAATAAGGTGCCAGGCAATGACGGTAATTCCCTGACCGCTCCGGCCAATCTCTGCGCAGTCGGCCCGGCCGGCGGGATTTGGCAAGAGGGATATTGATGCTGGGAACTGGGAAGAAACGCCAAAAAGACCGTGTTTTTGCGTGGAAAGGCCGTTGGAGCCTCGCCAGAGTGCGAGCGCAGCGGGATTATTGGTGAGTGCAACGGGAGATTTGGCGGGTACGACGAGATTATTGGCGGCAAATTTTCCATCATACTCGCCAAAAACGCCGTCATGGCGGCCCCCGATTCGTTTTTGGCGCCAAAGATCCGGTTGTACTCGTCCCAAACCGCGTTTTGGACGCCAAAAATCCCGTCATGGCCGTTCCAAACGCCGCCTTCATTGCCAAAAATCCGGTTGTACTCGGCCGGATTTGGCCTGCCGCAACATGAATCTCAAGCGTGTTTCTCCCCCTCGCCGTCTTTCCATCTTGCCTTGAGGGGAGAGAGAATTGCCGGAACAGGATTCTGCCCATTGCTGCCCAATGTTGATTTGCAGACGGCGTTGTCGCGGCGTCAAGGTAGGCGGTGCCGGCGGACGGATCGCTGGCTTCATTGACAGCCCTCCCGCGCTCAAGTAACGAGAAGGCCATGAAAATTGTCACCCGTTCGTTGGTCGCGCTGCTCGCGCTGGTCCCGGCTGTTCAAATGTCCGCCGAAGACTGGCCTCGCTGGCGCGGGCCGGACTTGAACGGCATTTCCAAGGAAACCGGCTGGTTCAAGCCGTGGCCGGCCTCCGGGCCGAAAACGGTTTGGAAGGTCAACGTGCAGCCCGGCTTCTCCACGGTCTCGGTCGCCAAGGGCCGAGTTTTCACGACGGGCACATCGGAGAAGAAGGAGACGGTGTTTTGTCTCGATGAGAAATCTGGCGCAGTTGTCTGGAAGCACACGTTCCCCACGGCGTTCGTGCCGGAGTATTACGAAGGCGGATCCAGCGGCACGCCGACGGTTGATGGCGACCGCGTGTTTCACCTCGGCCAGATGGGCGAGTTGTTCTGCTTCGAGGCGGCCACCGGAAAGATCGTGTGGGAAAAGAACATCGCGAAGGAGACCGGCACCAAGCAGCCGACCTGGGGGCTCACCGGCGCGCCGTTCGTGCTGGGGGAAATGCTGGTGCTGACCGTGGGCGCGACCGGGACCGCCGTGGAGAAGAACACCGGCAAGGTGGTTTGGTCCTCAGCCGGCGAGGGCGGCTACGCCACGCCGCTGCCGTTCGGTGATGATGTGCTCGTATTCGGCACGAAAGCCCTCGCCGTGGTGGACCCGAAGAGCGGCAAGGTGCGCGGGCAGTTTCCCTGGAAAACCAGCTACGACGTGAACGCCGCAGACCCGGTGATCGCCGGCAAGGATCGTGTGGTGATCGCCGCGGGCTACAACCATGGTGCCGCATTGCTGGAATTGAAGGGCGGCGAAATCACGAAGCTCTGGGAGAACAAATCCATGCGCAACCACTTCAACGCCTCGTTGCTCATCGACGGGCACCTTTACGGCATCGACGGCGACGCGGGCCGGAAGGACAGCGGAGTTGCCTGCGTGGAACTGGCCACTGGCACCTCGAAATGGCGTGAGCCAAGCCTCGGTTCCGGCGGCGTCACCGCCGCCGACGGCAAACTCATCATCATCTCGGAGAAGGGTGAACTGGTCATTGCCGAGGCGTCACCGGCGGGCTTCAAGCCGCTGGCGCGGTCGCAGGTGCTAGGCGGGAAGATCTGGACCGTGCCCGTGCTGGCCAATGGAAAAATCTACGCGCGCAACTCCAAGGGCGACCTGGTGTGCGTGGATCCGTCCGGCAATTGACCGGGCGTGCGCGCGGTTGAACGCGGATCCGAAGTTGAACCGCGAATGGACGCCAATGCACGCGAATGACTGACCGTCATACTTCATTTGGGTGACCGGCAATTTAGTGCGCGTGAACCATGCCTGTGCTGCGAACCGGGCTGTTTTGCCGAACGCTCGCGAACTGGATGATTTCCGCGTCACGGCGTGGTCAGGCGCAGGCGGTAGAATTTCTGCGTCTGGTTGGTCGGGCCTTCACCGAGTGTCACCGGCGTGTTCGAGGCCGGATACCACGGGCGGTTCTCCGGGATGTTCACCAGGCTCCAGGCCACGGGTATGGTGAGGTTGGTCGCGCCTTCGAGATGAAACGCACGGTTGGCGGGTTGGGTGAACCGGATGCTTGCGCTGTTGGTGGTCGTGGTGGCGGTCAACGCGACCGGCGGGATGTTGGTCGAGAATCCGCCCGCAAGGCCGTTGGTGATCCATGCGGTGACCAACTGAACGGCCTGCGTGTCGAGCACCGAGGAACCCACCGGCGGCATCTGGCCGGGGCCGCGGATCGAGATTCGGCTCAGGAGCATCGAGTTGGTGAGCGAGCCGGGCACGATGACGCGGGCGTTGGTGTTGCCGCCGTTGCTGGCCAGTGAACCGTCAATGATCCCGGCGGCGGTGGTGGAGTTGGAGGCGGCGGCCGTCCAGTTGCCAACCGCGGGGCCGCCTGGTTGATGGCAGTGCGCGCAGTTGGCGGCGAGGTAGGAGCGCACACGCCATTCGATGCTGGCGGCTTGGTTGGTGCCGGCGGCGAACGCGCGCAGAGCGTGGAGGTTCGTGACCGGGGCGGTGAAGAATCCGGCGGCGCTAGCCACGGCGATCTGGTTTGCATTTGAACCGCCGTAGTTGAAATCGCGGTTCAACTGGAGCGTGTTGAATCCGGCCGCATAACCGGCCACCGGCGTATGGCAGGCCTGGCATTCGGAGCGCGTCGGGTAATGCCACGCCTGCGTGCGCAGCGAACCTCCCTCGTTGATGACAAAGTTCTCGTCGAAGCCCAGGTCGCCGATGAGCGTGGCGTTGGTGAGCGAGTTGCCCCAGCGGTAGGTTACGCCGTAGGTGCCGTTCGAGTTGCGCACGAGGATGCGCGTCTCGATGCGCCGGGCTGAGGAGGCGACGCCGTTGGTGAGTTCAAGATCAAAATGTTTCACCCACGCCATGCCGGCGGGCAAAGTCCAGTTACCCTCGGGAGCGAAGCCGATCTTCGCTCCGTTGGTGGCCATGAAGAACCATCGGGTCTTGCGCGCGCCGTCGGACCAGAAATGCGTGTTGATGTCGTAGGGCATCACGCCGGAGTTGGGCGTGAGAGCCTGCGTCTGGTTGGTCAGCGCGACGAGGTTCGTGAACGCGCCGGTGTCGGCCAGCGTGGCGGGGAACGACGCGGCTGCCTGGAGATTCGTGCTGTAGGTGAGCCGTCGCACGCCGCCGGAGAAATCGCACACCAGTACGTCTCCATTCCGCGGATCGCGTCCGAAGGCAACGATGTCGGGGTCCTGGAACAACTGGCGGAAATCGCTCACGTTCGTTCCATTCCAGCGCAGGGCGAAGACG
>CAYQWK010000446.1:0-5195 GCA_964420805.1 uncultured Bifidobacteriaceae bacterium
CGGCGAATTGGATGGGGGAGGGAACAACGCTGCCGTCGCCGGCTTTTTCGGTGATTTCCGAAATGGTGGACTTGAGCACTTCGAGCTTGGTGTCGGCGGAGCGGATGGTGACGGTCTTTTCCTTGACCGAGATGACGGTGGCGACGATGCCGGAGGCGGTGAGAACCTTGTCGCCGGATTTGAGCTTGGACAGCAGGTTCTCCAGTTGTTTCTGGCGGGTGCGCTGCGGGCGGATGACAATGAAATACATCAGGAAGCCCATCATCGCGATCATGCCGAAGAGCTTGAGCATCTCGGCTTGCGGATTTTGCTGCGTTCCAGGTTGCGCCGGCGGAGAAAGGGCCAGCAATTCGTACCAATAGTTCATTCAGTTCCAGGTTAAGAGCGGCCTAGACTACGAATGGACTTTCAATTGGCAAGAAGGAGTTTGAGAAATGAGAGGGCGGCGTTTTGAGGTCGCGCGCGGGTTTACGGGCGTGAACCTCCGCGTTGGAAGGGCGAGTGGCCCGGCGGGGCGGCGGCGGGTTGTTGAATCGCTGATGGGTTTCCTGCCTGCCCTGGCATGAAACAGTCGGCCGAGGCAGGTTGCGATCGAGACACGGTGCTTCGCGTGGCAGGAAATGGAGGCGCGGTAACGCGCTGAATAATTGAAAAACGAGTGTTGACGGGCCTTTTTGGCCGGTTCAAGACTTCCGCCCGTCAGCACAATAAGTACAACAGTGCCGGTGTCAGTCAGACAGATGTCGCAACCCAGACATTCCGAAATCTCGCCAGTGCAAGAGTTCACCGCACGGTTGGCTGCTTGAGCGACAAGCGACCCTATGAGCAACAACGAGAACCGTCTTTTCGTGGGCAATTTGTCCTACCAAACGATGGAAAAAGAGCTTCAGGAGTTTTTCTCCCAGGCTGGCGTGGTCAGTTCCGTCAACCTGATGCTCGACAAGTTCACCGGCAAATCCCGTGGATTCGCGTTCGTCGAATACTCCTCTGCTGAGGAGGCGAAGAAGGCCGTCGAAATGTTCCACAACAAGGAACTCGGCGGACGCCAACTCACCGTCAACATTGCCCGTCCGCGCGAGGATCGTCCTCCGCGCGCCGGTGGCGGCGGCGGCGGTGGTGGCGGTGGTGGATGGCGCGGCGACCGCGGCGAGCGGCGCGAGCGCTACTGAACCAGCATCCGTGTGAACATGGCCGGGGGTCTGGAAGGATCCCCGGCCGTGTTGCATTTCAGGCGACGCCGCGCGCGACCGTGTTCGTCGCCTATTCGTCGCGGTAACGCTGGGCGATGGGAATCCTGCGGCCCACGCCGAATGCCTTGGTGGTGACCTTCAAGCCTGGGGCCGCCTGGCGTCGTTTGTATTCCGAGAAATCGATCAACCGGACCACTCGCTTTACCGTGTTTTCCTCGAAACCCATCGCCGTTATTTCGGACGGAGAGCGCAGGTTCACCACATACTCGTCGAGGATCGCATCCAGGATTTCGTACGGCGGCAACGAGTCTTGATCGGTCTGGTTGGGACGCAATTCCGCCGAAGGCGCCTTGGTGATTGACGCCGCAGGGATGATCTCCCGCCCGCGATTGATCCAGCGTGCGACGCGGTAAACCATCGTCTTCGGCACATCGCTGATCACCGCCAGCCCGCCGGACATGTCGCCGTAAAGCGTGCAGTAGCCCACGGCCATTTCGCTTTTGTTGCCCGTGGTCAGCAGCAGCGAACCGAATTTGTTCGACAACCCCATCAGCATCACGCCGCGCAGACGCGCCTGGATGTTCTCCTCAGTGGTGTCCTCCTTCAATCCGGCGAAAACGCCGCCCAACTCCGCTTTCACCGACTCGAACGCGCGCTGAATTGGAATTACGTCGTAACGAATCCCCAGGTTCGCCGCCAGAACGCGCGCGTCATCCAGCGATCCCTGCGACGAGAACTGCGATGGCAACGACACCCCACGCACGTTCTCCGCGCCCAGCGCCTCCACAGCCAGCGCCGCCGTCAACGCGGAGTCGATGCCGCCGCTCAGTCCCAGCACGGCCGACTTGAAGCCGCATTTGTGCAGGTAATCCCGCAAACCCAACACCAGCGCGCGGTAGATCATCTCCTCCACGCACGGTTCCGGCACCTCAATGGGCGCCGCAGTTGCGAGGTCGAAGACCACGAAATCCTCCTCGAAGAGTCGCCCCGCCGCGATCAATTCGCCCGAGGCATTGAACGCCATGCTCGCGCCGTCGAACACCAGTTCGTCGTTGCCGCCCACCAGGTTGCAATAAACGACCGGCCGGCCGGTTTTGGCGGCAAGTTGTGAAAGCATCGCGAAGCGCGTTCTGCCCTTGCCTGCATGCCACGGTGAGGCAGAGCAGTTGAACAGCGCCGTGGCTCCGGCCGCGACCAGTTCCGCCGGCGGATTGCGCCGGTAACGACGGTCGTCCCAGAAATCCTCGTCGTTCCACATGTCCTCGCACACGGTGCAACCGATGGAGCCGCTGTGGAATGCGATGGGCGTGTTCTCCGTTCCCGGCTCGAAGTAACGGTCCTCGTCGAAGACGTCGTAAGTCGGCAGCAACATCTTCGTTCGCGTGGCGGCGATCCTGCCATGCTGCAACAGTGCAACGCCATTCGTTGCTTCGCGGCCCGGACGGCGTTCATTTTTCCCGACGAATCCCACCAACATCGCGGTTGGGCCGGTGGCCACGGCGAGCCGGTGCAAGGCCGCCACGCTTCGCTCTACGAAGCCGCGCCGTTGAAGAAGATCGCGCGGTGGATAGCCGGTCACGGCGAGTTCGGGAAATACCACAAGGTCTAAGCCGGCCGCCACGCCACGCTGGTACGCGGCGAGAATCTTCGCCTCATTTCCGGCCATGTCGCCGACGGTGGTGTTGATCTGCGCGAGCGCGACTTTCACGCTGCAATTGCCACAGAAACGCGCCGCGAGAGCAAAATAATTTCGCCACCCGGCGGCGTGTGCTTTCACGCGGACTCTTGAAGGCGGCCGCTTCACCCGCCACTCTGTGGCCGTGCAATCCGAACCGTCCCTCATGTGCCGCCCTGCCGTGCTGTTTGCCGCCGCGGTGTTTTTGGCACTCGGAGCAGGCTGTGGAAAGGAGCCGACCCCGCCTGCGCCTATTTCGACGCCCGCAGTCACGCCGGTTGCGGTAACGAACGGGCCTTCCAACCTCGCTGTCGTGCCTGCAACCAATACCATCCCGGCGGACCCGGCAGGTTTCCTTGTCTGGGTGACGAACCAGACCGACGCCGTCACGCTCCTCAACGCGGGCACGGACCTGATCGGGCGCGGCGCGTTGCGCGAGGGCGTGATCTGCTTGCGCCGCGCGGTGGAGTTGAAGCCTGACGACGAGGAAGCGCATTTCAACCTCGCCTACGCCTACGCGCGCGGGAACGCGGTGGACGCGGCCGTCGCCGAATACAAGAAGGCGCTCGAAATTTTTCCGGAATACGCCGAGGCGCACAACAACCTGGGCAACCTTTACCTCCGGCAGAAGCGCCACGACGATGCCATCGCCTCCTTCAACGCGGCGCTGAAGGCCAACGCGGAGTTCGGGTCCGCGCACAACAACCTTGGCCGCGCGCTCGCGGAACTCGGCCGGGCGCGAGAGGCGTTGCCGCATTTCCAAAGCGCGATCCGCCTCGACCCGCAGAACATCGAGGCGCAATTCAACCTCGGCACCGCGTTCTCCGCGCTTGGCCGGACTAACGACGCGATGGCGCAGTTCAACGAGGTGTTGCGGCGCCGTCCCGGCTTCCCGCCGGCGCTCCAGGCGATCGAGCGGATTCGCGGCGGCAAATAACACCCTTGGCGGCCGCATTGGGCATTGCAGCATTGCCACGCCGCAGTACACGCCTCCATCCTGCGCGCATGATTTCCCATGAGTTTGTCGGCGCGCGTGTTGCCGTGCTGGTCGCCGCGGCGGCGCTGGTCGGCGCGGATGGTCGCGCTGCGGCCACAAAGGAAAAGGTCGGGCGTTCGAGCACCAACACCACGCGTTATTACACGCCAGCGAACCAGATCATCTCGCCAGCCGGTATCACTGTTGAGTTGCCTGGTTTGAGGCCGCAGGCCATTGCACTCAGTCCGGATGGCAAACTTCTCGTCACCTCCGGCAAGACCCACGAACTCGTCGTGCTTGATCCGGCCACCGGGAAGATTCTCCAGCGAGTGCCGCTGCCATCAGAAAAGAGCGATGACCCAGAGCCGGACGCGGTCTCGACCCACATTCTCGCGCCGGACAAGGAAGGACAGTTGAGTTTCACCGGACTGGTATTCTCGCCGGACGGGAAACGCATCTACCTCGCGAACTCGGCGGGCAGCATCAAGGTCTTTGCCGTCGATGCCGCGCACAAAGTAAGCGGACTGTTCACCATGCGGCTGCCAACATTCACCGCATGGAAGCGCATGGGCGACATCCCCTCGGGACTGGCCGTCTCGCGTGATGGCCGGAGGCTCTATGTGGTGCTGAACCTCTCGAACCGCCTTGCGGAACTTGATGCGGCCACGGGAAAGGTGCTGCGTTGGTGGGCCGTGGGCACCGCGCCTTTTGATGTCGCGCTTGCCAACGGCAAGGCCTACGTCAGCAACTGGGGCGGCCGCCGCCCCGGCACCAACGACCTCACCGGTCCCGCTGGACGCGGCATCCGCGTGCGCGTCGATGCCACGCGGCACATTGCCAGCGAAGGCTCGGTGAGTGTCATCGACTTGAATGCGCCGCCGCCTGCCGGAGAATCCCGCCCCGTCGGGCAGCCCGCTGAGCGCGAGATCCCCGCCGGCCTTCATGCCTCCGCGCTCGCGGTTTCGCCGGACGAGCGTTTCATTGTCGTGGCGAATGCCGGCAGCGACACGTTGAACGTCATCGACACGCGCAAGGATGAAACCACCGAGATCATCTGGACGCGGCAGACGCCGGCTGACTTGTTCGGCGCGCAGCCCAACGCGCTGGTCTTCGACGGCTCAGGCAGGAAACTCTACGTCTGCAACGGCACCCAGAACGCCGTCGCCGTCATCGATTTCGATCCTGGCGAATCCAGGTTGCTCGGACTCATCCCTGCGGGCTGGTTTCCCGGCGCGATCGCCTTCGACGGCCGGCGCAAGGCGTTGTGTGTCGCGAACATCAAGGGCATTGGCGCGACGAAAAAGAAGGCCTCGCAAACCAGCGCGATGGGATTCAACTCGCACCAGTATCAAGG
>CAYQWK010000447.1:0-5172 GCA_964420805.1 uncultured Bifidobacteriaceae bacterium
GGCACCTACACCGAGATGGCCAATCTGGCCGGGACCGCCGCCAGCGACTGGACTTGGACGCCGGCGTTTCTCGACGTGGATCTGGACGGTTTCGAGGATCTGCTGGTCAGCAACGGGCACGCCTTCGACACGCAGGATTTGGATGTGAACGAACGGCCGTTCCGCGCGAAGAACGCGGCCACCGCCGCCGTGGAGCAATTGCAGCAGTATCCCGCGCTGGAGACGCCGAACTACGCTTTCCGCAATCGCGGTGATCTCACCTTCGAGGAGACGGGCGCGACATGGGGCTTCAACTCAAAGCAGGTCTGCCACGGCCTGGTGTTCGCCGATCTCGACAACGACGGCGACCTTGACGTGGTGCTCAGTTCGCTCAACGCGCCTCCGGTGTTCTGTCGCAACGATTCGCCCGCGCCGCGCGTCGCGGTGCGTTTGAAGGGCGCGGGGGCGAACACGAAAGGCATCGGCGCGCGGATCAAGGTGACCGGCGGCGCGGTGCCGGTGCAGTCGCAGGAGGTCATTTGCGGCGGGCGCTATCTTTCCAGCGACGAGCCGGTACGGACGTTCGCCGCCGGCGCGCAGGGAAACCGGCTTTCCATCGAGGTTACCTGGCGGGGCGGGCGCGTGAGCGCGTTGAGCGACATCGAACCGGACACCATTATCGAGATCGACGAGGCCGCGGCCCAGCCGCCGAAGAAGGTGCCCGCGCCGGTCCTGGTCCCGCCGCTGTTCATGGATGCGACCAGCGCGCTTGGGCATCGACACGTGGAGGCGGACTACGACGATTTTGCGCGGCAACCGCTGCTGCAAAGGAAATTGAGCCAACTCGGGCCGGGCGTGGCCTGGTTCGACATCGACGGCGACGGACGCGAGGAGTTGTTCATCGGAGCCGGACGCGGCGGACGCCTGGCCATGCTGCGCTTCGATGGCAAAGGCGGCTTCGAGCGGACAGAAATCGGTGAGGCCGCGATGGATGATCTGACCGGCCTCGCAGGGTGGATTGGGCGTGGCGGCCACCGCGCGTTGTTGGTGGCGCGGGCCGGCTACGAGGCTGGAGCGGCGGCGTTGCTGTCCGCCAGCGCGACGGCGTTGACCGAACTCGACGGCAAGAGTTTTCCCTCCGCGAATGGCCCGGTGGCAGTCGCGGATTACGACGGCGATGGCGCGTTGGATGTTTTCGTAGGCGGCCGTGTGAACGCAGGCCGTTATCCGGAACCGGCGACTTCGCGCCTGTTCAGGAATCGCGACGGCAATCCAACTGTCGATGTGGAGAACAGCCGTTTGCTTGAGAACGTCGGCCTCGTCGCCGGCGCGGTGTGGAGCGATCTGAATGGCGATGGCTGGCCTGAACTGGTGCTGGCCTGCGAGTGGGGATCGCTGAAAATCTTCCGCAACGATCACGGGAAACTCGCGGCGTGGAACCCGCAGCTCAAGTCGCGGGGCAATGTCCGGTTGACGACGCTCAATGATCTCACCGGCTTCTGGCAAAGCGTGACGGCGGGCGATTTCGACGGGGACGGCCGGCTCGATCTCGTGGCGGGAAACCTCGGTTTTAACACGGGCCTGGCCTCGCCACTGGACCTGCCGGCGCGGGTGTTTTACGGCGACTTCAATGACGACAGCGCGATCGAGCTGGTTTTTGCCGAGCGCGATCCGGTCATGGACGCGATTGTGCCGCGCGAGAATCTGACCGTGCTCGGCCCGGTGCTGCCTTTCCTGCGCGCGAAATTTCCGACGCACCGGGCGTTTCGCGGCGCGAAGATCGGCGACGTGTTTGGAGAACGCGCGGCGGAGGCGAAGGAATTGCAGGCGACGATGCTGGCGACGGTGGTGCTGCTGAATCGCGTGGATCATTTCGAGGTCACGCCGTTGCCGGTCGAGGCACAGTTGGCACCGGTGTTCGGCATGTGCGTGGCCGACGCGGACGGGGATGGAAGCGAGGATTTGTTTCTCGCCCAGAATTTCTTCGCGGTGCGGAAGGACATCGCGCATCGCTCGGGCAGCCGCGGGGTCTGGCTGCGCGGGGACGGGCGTGGCGGTTGGACGGCGATGCGCGGAGAGGAGTCGGGCGTGGTAGTCTGGGGCGAGCAACGTGGCGCGGCGGTGGCGGATTATGACGGCGACGGGCGCATCGACCTCGTGGTGTCGCAGAACGGCGCGGAGACGAGGCTCTTTCACAACGAGCGGGCGCAGCCGGGCGTGCGCGTGCGGCTGAAAGGCGCGCCGGGAAACCCCGACGGCATCGGCGCGGCGGTGTGGCTCAAATCCGCCACGGGGCACGGCCCGGCGCGCGAGCTGCACAGCGGCGCAGGCTGTTGGTCGCAGGACGGCGCAGTGACGGTGCTGGCCGCGCGGGAGGGGGCGGCGGTCATGACGCGCTGGCCGGGTGGCCGGGTGACGGAAACGCCGTTGCCGGCCGGGGCGCGTGAGGTCAGCGTCGAATTCAAACCATGAACCTTCTGGTTACTGGCGGCGCCGGATTCATCGGCGCGAATGTCATCCGGCATTTGATCGACCGCGCCGAGGTGGCGCGTCTGGTGAATCTCGACGCGCTGACCTACGCGGCGAACCCGGAGAACCTCGCGGGCGTGGCAGGCCATCCCAATTATCACTTCGAGCATGTGGACCTGCGGGACCGCGCCGCGGTGGCGCGCGTGGTGGCGGGACACGCGGTAACGCATGTGCTTCATCTTGCCGCCGAGAGCCACGTGGACCGATCAATCGCCGGGCCGGAGGTTTTTGTGCAGAGCAATTTCGTCGGCACGTTTCATCTGCTGGAGGCGTGTCGTGCGGCGTGGAACGGAAATCTCTCCGGCCGGCGATTTCATCACGTCTCGACGGACGAGGTGTACGGCAGCCTTGGCGGGACCGGCGCTTTCACCGAAGCCTCGCCTTACGCGCCGAGTTCGCCGTATTCCGCGACCAAGGCGGCGGCGGACATGCTGGTGCGGGCGTATCATCGCACCTACGGGCTGCCGGTGGTGTTGAGCAATTGCGCGAACAACTTCGGGCCGTGTCAGCATAGCGAGAAACTCATCCCGACCATCATCGCGTGCGCCGTGGCGCGCCGGCCCGTTCCGCTCTACGGCGATGGCCGGCAGGTGCGCGACTGGCTGCACGTGCGCGACCACGCGGAGGCGCTCTGGCAAATCCTCACGCGCGGCCGGGACGGCGAAACTTACAACGTTGGCGCGCACAACGAATGGTCCAACCGCGCGCTCGCGGAGTTGGTCTGTGACCTGGTGGACGAAATCGCACCGGAACTGGGCGGGAATTCGCGCGCGTTGATCACGAACGTCGCCGACCGCCCGGGCCATGACCGCCGCTACGCGATCGACGCCCGCAAGCTCATGTGCGAACTCGGTTGGGCGCCAGCCGCCGACTTCCGCGCGGCGTTGCGTGAAACGGTGGCGTGGTATCTGGCCAATCCCGCCCGGCTCAAATGACGCCGCCGGTGGGAGCGTGGTGATGGTTGTGGCGCAGGTGTCCCGCCTGTTCTGCGACGATCGGAACCTTCCCACCCTCGAACCCAGATTTCCCGCGAGACTTTTTCCCGCGGGTTCTATTTCGTCGTGCCGGTCTTCTTCGCCGTTTCCGCCGCCGCGGCGCTGGTGCCGCTGGCGTAGGCTGTCGAGGCAGACGTTCCGGTGACAACGTATTGCTGGCCGTTGAAGTTGATGACCGAGGTGCCGGGAGCGATCACGTCCACGAAGGAGCCACGGTTTGCATACGACGCGATGTTTCCCTGGCGGTCGCCGGCGGTGACGGCGGTGACGTTCGGATACGCGGCGGGATAGGTGGGTGCGGTGGTGGGTTCGTTGCCGGCGGCGGCGTAGAATTTCACGCCCTGCGCCGCGGCGCTGGCGATGGTGTTGGCGAGGAACGGACTGTCGCCCGGCCCGCCGCTGCTGATGTTGACAATGCGCGCGCCGCCATTGACGGCCTTGTACACGCCCATGGCGATGTCGAAGGTGCTGGTGGTCGGACTGCAGCCGTAAATATCGACGGGGAGGATTCGCACGGCGGTGCTGGAACTGGAACTTGAGCCGGCCACGCCGCGCAGGACGGTTTCGGCCATCGAGGTGCCGTGCGATGGGCCGCCTGCTGCGCGCGCGCATTCCTCGGCTACGTTGATCGAGGGAAGGAGGAATTCGTCGATGCCGCCTTCCTTGCCCTGCACGGCGGTGTCGATCAAGCCCACGATCACATGCTGGCCCTCGGGCACCGCCTTTGGCACCAGGCCAAGTGGACGGGCCGCGCCGGCGACGGATTGCGCGGTCTCGGGGCGCTGGATGGCGTAGTTGTCCTCGACGGAGGCGACGGCCGGGTCGTGCGCGAGTTCGGAGCGGGCGGATTCGGCGGACTTGGCGTCGTCGAAGCGCAGTCGGTAGGCGTTCATGCCGTCGATTCGTCCAACGACCTTGGCGCCAAGTTTCTTGGCGATGTCCTCGATCTTCTCGCCGGGTTTGAGCGTGACGATGAGTTCGTTTTCGATGCGATGCTTGTTGGTGGAGTCGGCGGTCGTTTCGGCGGCGCTGATGGCCTTGGTGGCCTCGGCGCGCGAGGTGCGATAGACGAAGAGGCGGGGCGGGCCGTTGGTGTCGGGCGCGAGGGCGAAGTTGAGGGTGCCGAGCAGCCGCTGCAAGGCGTCGCCGCTGCTGCGCTGGCGGAACCTGGTGCGAAAGGTGTCGTTGACCGCCGGGTCGATGAAGATCCGCCAGCCCGTGGCTGCGACGACGCGCTGGAGAACCTGGGGCACGGTCCACGTCTCGATTTCGGCGTCCACAAGATCCCGTTCGGCATCCCAACGGAGCGAGTCGGCCGCGCGCAGCGACGTCGGAGCGAAAGCGGCGGCACAGGCCAGCCACAGCAGCGAAACAAGTCCCGGGAGCGTTCTCACGACGCGCAATATACGGAGGGAGAACACCGGTGCCACAGAAAGTTTCGTGGGCAGTGGCAGGCGGGGACTAACCCGCTACCAACGGCATCATTACTCCCCGGTCACGGCGTTGGCGGCACCAGCACGCGGAAATAGCGCGGGCTGTTTGTCGTTTCCGGCGGACTGGCGAACTGAATCGCCCGGATGCCCGGCAGCGGCGCGACATTGCTCAAGGTCTGCCAGATCGAACCGTCGAAGTTCGTCCGGTACTGAATGGTATAGGTGATGTTCGACTG
>CAYQWK010000448.1:0-5166 GCA_964420805.1 uncultured Bifidobacteriaceae bacterium
AGAAGGCCGCGCTGTTTCAGGTCCTTCACCAGAGCGGCGCTGGCCTGGTCGGTTTTCTGGCAGTTCTTCTTCAGGCCGTTCACAAGGTCGCCGTGCTGGTCCCAGGACTCGTGGAAAATTTGCACGAAGCGCACGCCGCGCTCGACGAGGCGGCGGGCGAGCAGGCAACTGTTCGCGTAGGATGCCTTGCCCGGCTCGGCGCCATACATGTCGAGGATGTGCTTCGGTTCCTTGGCAATGTCCATCAGCTCCGGCGCGCTGGCCTGCATGCGATAGGCCATCTCGAACGAGTTGATGCGCGTGGCAATCTCGGGGTCGCCCACCGTGTCGAGGCGCATCCGGTTGAGCTTGTTGACCGTGTCGAGCGTGTCGCGCTGCGTCTCGCGGTCGACGCCGGGCGGGTTCGAGAGGTACAGCACGGGATCACCCACGCTGCGGAATAGCGTGCCCGCATAAACCGATGGCAGAAATCCCGCGCCCCAGTTCGACGAGCCGCCGCTGGTTCCCTTGCCGCCGGTGCTGAACACCACGAACGCCGGCAGGTCGCTCGCCTCGCTGCCCAAGCCGTAGATGCTCCACGCGCCCAGGCTCGGCCGCCCGAACATCTGCGAGCCGGTGTTCATGAAAATCTGCGCCGGCGCGTGATTGAAGGCGTCGGTGTGCATGGATTTCACGATGGCGATGTCATCGGCGACCTCGGCCAGCTTCGGCAACAGCTCGGAAAGTTCGGCGCCGGACTGGCCGTGCTTTGCGAACTTGAACTTCGGCCCGAGCAGCGATGAATTCGGCGTGATGAAGGCGGAACGGTAGCCCTTGAGCAAATCGGCAGGTGGCAGTTTGCCGTCCCATTTCGTGAGGCCCGGTTTGTTGTCGAACAACTCCAGATGGCTCGGGCCACCGGCCTGGAAGAGATAAATGACCCGCTTGGCGCGAGGTTTGAAATGCGGCTGTTTGGGCGCGAGCGGATTGTTCGCCGCCGGCGCAGCCCAGCCGTTCTGAGCGAACAACTGCCCGAGCGCGATGGAACCAAGGCCGACGCCGCATTGCTGGAGAAACCAACGGCGCGACACCGCCAGCGGATGCCGGCCACGATGGAGATGGGACTGGCAGTTCATGAAATCATTCCTTGGTGATGGCTTCGTCGAGGTTCAACAGGGCGCGAGAGACCACGGTGTACGCGGCCAGTTGCGCGGGCGTGGCGCCGGGCGGCAAGTCCTGTGCGCGGAGGACGCCGGGTTTACCAATGGCGACTTCGCCCGGATTCACCCAGCCGTCGGCAATGCGCTGGCGTTGCTTGTTCAACAGCGCGAGCAGTTCGCGCAGTTCCTCCGGTTGCGGTGCGCGGGCAAGCACGCGGCGGAAGGCGTGGGTGATGCGTTGTTCGTCCGTCGCCCCGCCCTCGGCCAGGGTTTTCCGCGCCAGCGCCTGGGCGCACTCGACGAAAATCGGCTCGTTCATCGACACGAGCGCCTGGAGCGCGGAATTCGAGCGCTGGCGGCGCACGCAGGCGGCGTCGCCGTTTGGCGTGTCGAAGGTTTGCAGCATGGGATACGGCGTCGAGCGGCGGCGGAAGGTGTAGAGCGCGCGGCGGTATTTGTCCTCGCCCTCCTCGTTCTTCCACGGGAACGGCGCGTAGCTGGCCGGCGGCTGGAACAAGAAGTCCGGCGCGGGCGTCATCACGGAGCGTCCGCCGAGTTTCGGATTCAACAAGCCCGACGCCGCGAGCGCGAGGTCGCGCACGATCTCGCCCTCGACGCGCAACCGCGGGCCTCGCGCGAGCAGGCGGTTGAACGGGTCTTTCTCCAGCAACTCCGGCGTCACGCGCGAGGACTGCCGGTAGGTGGCGGAATTCACGATGAGCCGGTGCAGCGCCTTGACGCTCCAGCCGCGGTCCATGAACTCGCACGCCAGCCAGTCGAGCAGCTCGGGATGCGACGGTGGTGCGCACTGCATGCCAAAATCCTCCGGCGTGCCCACCAAGCCCTCGCCGAAATACGCCTGCCACACGCGGTTCACGAACACGCGTGCGGTGGTCGGGGATCGTTTGTCGGCCAGCCATTTGGCGAGGGTAAGCCGCGAACCATCCGCGCCCTTGGGAAGCGCATGAAGGAAAGCGGGCACGCCCGGCGTTACCGCGCTGGCGGGTTTGAGCCAGTCGCCGCGGCGCAGCGTGTGGGTCTCGCGCGCCTCCTCGCGGGCGAGCAGCGTGAGCGAACTGGCCGGCTCAGGCCACTCGGTCCAGAGGCGGTCAATGCGCGCGTTGGCCTCCTTCCACTCCGGCACGGTGGTGCGCCAGTAACTGAACACCGCAGCCACCTGCGAAGGCGTGCGCTTGGAGCGCGGGACGGCGAGGATGTCGCGAACCTTCTTCGGCAAGGAATCGGCCTCGATCTTCCCGGCGGCCTTGGTGGCACTGATGCGGAACCTGCCGAGGTTGTTGTTCATGTGGTCGTCGCTGTTCCAGCCGCCGTGGTTCTGGTTCAGCCCGATCCGCCAGTAGGTGCCGTTGGTGAAGCCCGACGACTTCTCCGCGATGAAGACCGCCTTGCGATCCTGATTGCGCCGACCCGGCCCGGCGTTGATGCCCCACGCGGTCTTGTCGTTGCCGTCGATGGCGAACTTGATCGAGCCGGTGATGCGCGCGTTGGTGGACTTGTCATCGTAGTTCTTTTCCAACGAAAGCTCCGGTTGCTCAAAGTCGCTGCTGCCGCTGATGAACTTCACCTTCGCCTTGGTCGCCGGGTTCTTTGCGTCGTGCGCTTCGACGATGAACTCGCTCAAGGCGCAGGTGCCGTTGAAGGCGCGGCCCGGCCCCTCGAAGGGCAGGTTTGGATCGGTGAACAGTTCGAGCCGCCACGCGGTCACGCCGCTGAGGTCGTTGGTCACCCGAAACCACTGCGTGAACTTGGTCGGCGCATATCCGGCGGCGAGCAACGACCCGTCCTTCTGCTCAATGTAACGCTGCGACTTGTCCCCTTCCTGGTGCAGTTCGCCGAGGACGATCCATTCGGGCTGGTTGGTGCGCACGGCTTCCTCCCATGCGGCCATGCGTTTCTCCAAGTCCTTCGCGCTGCGTTTGAGTTCAGTTTCGACGTCCGCGATCTGCCGGCGCAACGAGGTGACCTTTGTCTGCTGTTCGGACGTGTACACCGCCGGGCGTGCCTCGTGGTCGCTGTTGAGGAAGGCGAACATGCGGTAATACTCCTCCTGCGTGAGCGGATCGTATTTGTGCGAGTGGCACTGGCCGCACTGAATGGTCAAGCCGAGCACGGCTTTGCCGAGGCAGTCCATGCGGTCGAACATCCCCTCCATGCGGAACTGTTCGGGATCAATCGCGCCTTCCATATTAACCATCGAGTTGCGGAGAAAGCCCGTGGCCACGCGCTGGTCCTGCGTGGCGTCGGGCAGTTGATCGCCGGCAATCTGCTCGATGATGAACCGGTCGTAAGGAAGATCGCGGTTGAACGCACCCACTACGTAGTCGCGATACGGCCACACTTCGCGCAACATGTCCTTCTCGTAACCGTCGCTGTCCGCGTAGCGCGCGGCGTCGAGCCAGTGGCGGCCCCAACGTTCGCCGTAATGCGGCGAGGCGAGCAGTTTCTCCACGACCTTGGCGTAGGCGTCCTTCGAGGAGTCAGCCACGAACGCATCCACTTCCTGAATCGTCGGCGGCAGCCCGATGAGGTCGAGATGCAGGCGGCGAAGCAGCGTGATCTTGTCAGCGGACGGAGACGGGCTGAGTCCTTCCTTTTCCAACCGGGCGAGGATGAAGGCGTCGATGGGGGAGGAGTAATCAGTGATCAGTGAGTCAGTAATCAGCGTGCCAGACTTCGGCGCATTGGCCGGCTTGCGCGACTGATTACCGATTGCTGTTTCACTGTTATCTGGCACCCGCGGCCGCACCGGCGCCTTGAACGCCCAATGCTCTGCCGGATCTTTTTCCATCGCCACTCGCTCGGGCATCTTCGCGCCCTGGTCAATCCACGCGCGCAGAACGCCAACCTGCAAGGCGGTCAGCTTATCGCCTTTCTTCGGCATCTTGAGTTCGTCGTGAACGCCGGCGACAGCAAGAACGATCAAGCTCTCCGCGCTTTTCCCAGGGACCACCGCCGGCCCGCGTTCGCCGCCCTTGAGCATTGTGACACGCTGATCGAGGCGGAGACCGGACTCGGCACGCTTGGGTCCATGGCAGTTCCAGCAGGTCGCCTCGAAGATCGGCTGCACGTCGGCGGTAAACTGAACCTGGCGCGCGGCGGTCGGCGGGAGCTTCGACACGTCAACCGCACCGGGCAATAGCCCCGGGCCACACATCAGCGCAACAACTGCGCCACCGAGAAAAGCAATTCGCATAACCAAGCCGTGGGAATGGGAAGAAATTCGCCAAGCTTCGACGCGGCGTCACCGGAAAAATTCTCGGCAGATTAGAATGGGGTGCGCCTCAGTTTCCTGCACGAAGCACAATTCTGAGTGGTGGGACTCTTCGCGCTGCGACGAGTGGCACCGCGTCCAGCGGCGCAACGGACGGAGTTGTCGCCTGTCCTCCGTAGCAGAACTACGAAGTGGGTGAGCGCAACAACCACTACTGGCAAGAAAGTCAGATGCGCCCTCGCGTCTGCCCGTCGGCAAAATTGCGCTGTTGTTGCCGCCGCCGCCGGGTAGAGTCCCGGCGTGTCATTCAGTCAACTGGGACTTTCGGAACGCCTTCTCGAAGGCGTGAAGGCGATGGGATTCGTTGATCCCACGCCCATTCAACTTCGCGCCATCCCGCTGATCCTCGGCGGCCGCGACATCATCGGCAGCGCACAAACAGGAACTGGCAAGACCGCCGCGTTCGGACTGCCCATTCTCTCGCAAATCGGCCAGCGCGGGCCGAACGTCCGCGCGCTGGTCCTCGAGCCAACGCGTGAGCTGGCCGCGCAAGTCGAGACTTCGATGCGAGATTACGCGCGCTTCACGGACATTCGCGTGGGCGTCGTGTTCGGCGGTGTGGGCTACGGCAAGCAGATCGACATGTTCAAAGGCGGCGTGGACGTGCTGGTCGCCACCCCGGGCCGCCTGCTCGATCATATCGGGCGCGGACTCGCGCGATTGGACAGGGTGGAATACCTCGTCCTCGATGAAGCCGACCGCATGCTTGATATGGGTTTCCTGCCGGACGTGAAG
>CAYQWK010000449.1:0-2359 GCA_964420805.1 uncultured Bifidobacteriaceae bacterium
TGCACGATTCGAGGCGGCCGGATCGCGTTTCCTGACTGATCACCCTCTCCGCATCGTCTGGGGAGATGTCCTTCTCCGCTTTGAGGAGAAGGTGGCCACGGGCCGCGTGAGGTGTCGAAGTTTGCCATGTTCAGTTCCCCGAGTTGTCATGCTCCGAGGTTTCCACCACGCGCACCACTTCATGCCCGCACTTGGCGCACACGCCTCTTAGAACCACATCCCCATTCTGCTCTTCGCCGGTGAACCTGGTGATCGTCACCGACCCGCGACACTTCACGCAGAACACGTTCGCCAGGATTCGCACCCGCGCTTCCTTTGGAATCATGCCCCACAGCACCGCCGC
This sequence comes from uncultured Bifidobacteriaceae bacterium, assembly GCA_964420805.1. GTDB lineage: Bacteria > Verrucomicrobiota > Verrucomicrobiia > Limisphaerales > SIBH01 > JANNGC01. The sequence continues at coordinate 344 of CAYQWK010000449.1, forward strand.
CTTTGCCGTGAATTGTCCGTTGCACATGCCTGAAACTCTTCCAGAAACCTCAAACCTTTGCAGCCCCGAAATTCCCAACCGGAGCGCCGGCCTCTGGCCCGGTGGCGATGCCGCCTCAACGCCAAGCGCCTCATCACTTGGCCTTGAGGGTGCGCGTTCTTGTCCCCTCGCTTCGCGAATCTGGTTCGGTCGGGCGTTCGCCGTCGGCTCCCTCCCTGAATCGTGATTCACTGATTACTGCCCACTGATCACTGATTCCTGCCCCTGTCCACTGCCCCTCCCTCCGCCTCCGGCACCTTTAGCCCTCCGCGCGGGAATTGAGGCTGGCAGCGCGCGTGCGCTTGTGGCAGTTTGCCGCGTGTGCCGCGCAAGATCAGACAGTTGGTCGCCGACCTGGAACAGGCGGGGTTTGCCCTCGTGCCCGGCGGCAAGGGATCGCACCGCAAGTTTCAGCACCCGAAGTTTCCGGGTTCGGTGATCCTCAGCGGCCAGAGTGGCGACGACGCGCATCATTATCAGGAACGACAAGTTCGCAACGCGATCCGCAAGGCCAGCCAATGAAAGCTCAAGACCAGTATCTGAAATTTGTCCGCTGGGAAGAAGACGACGGACTCTACGTGGGATATTGCCCCGACCTTTTCCCGTTCGGCGGGGTTTGCCACGGCAGCACGGAAGAAGATGCCTACCGCCAGTTGTGCGCTCTGGTGGCTGGAGAGGTGGAGGAGTTGCGTGCCGCCGGCAAGGAACTCCCCGCGCCCAGCACCCGCCCGATGCGTGAGGCAGTCCCGGCGTAGTGCCGTGCCTGACATCTTCACCAAGGCCAAACGTTCCTCTCCGTCTTTCCGCGTTAAGGCCCGCACCTGCCTTTACGGTGCGCGATCTTCCTGCTTTCGCTTCGCGAACTTGATTCGATTGGGCGTTCGCCGTCGGCTCCCTCCCTTCACGTCCTTCGTGCAATTCGAGTCCCTCTCAACCCTCAACCTTCATCCCTCAACCTTCCTCTCCAGCGCCTCCGGCACCTTCAGCCCTGAGCGCGGGCGGCGCACCGGAAGCGTTGCTTCCTCCTTTCCGCCCTCAAGCGGTGCCCTTGCTCTGCGTACTTGGCCAGTGCGCCGTCCTCCGGCCCGTCTTGGACACGTATTGATTCTTGCAGCCGTCGCTTTTGCCTTTTTGATTACCCGATCCACTGACCGATTGCCTATACATACGCCCAACAAAACCAGATCGGATCTCGTGTGAGACTCGGCTGGCGATGGATCGTTGGATTCACTTTCCAAAAACGTATGAAAACGAAACAGAATCGGATAACTCGATTCACCCTCTGCGTCGTGGCGGTGGCGCTGGCGGTGGGCTGGGGCCTGCACGGGCCGGACGCGGCCGCCCAGAGCCTGCAGCCTCGGGAGACGGCGTATGAGGTGTGGGGCCACAACTCGCTGGATTTGAGCACGTATCCGTACAGTCCGGCCAAGGCGGGGTGGACGAAAATCGGCGGGACAAACCGGACGGCCACGTTCACTGGGGTGTATCGGTATTATCTGGTGCTGGCGAAGGGGCAGCCGCTGTTCCTGGATGCGGTGCAGGGCTCGGATGGCAGCTATTATTCTCCCTACGGCACGCTGCCCACGGGCAACGCCATCGAGGACACGCAACAGTACGTGAGTGGCGCGCCGGACAATCAGTTCTTGGTGCTGGATGGACGGCTGGGCAGTTCGTTTGTCATCTTTTACAACACGTCGCTGTGGTGGAGCAGCATCCGGTGTCATGTGTACACCACGCCTCTCGGCGGCTCGCGCTTTCTTGCGCTGTCAGGTAATCTGGGCTTTGGCAGTCATGCCGTGGGGGCGACGCCGCAGCGGACGTTCACGATCGCCAACACAGGCAGCGGCTCTCTCACGGTCACGGGCATCAATTATCCGGCGGGCTTCAGCGGCGCGTGGTCGGGGGTGGTGCCGGCCGGCAAGTCGCAGAGCGTGACGGTGACGTTCACGCCGGCCGGGGCGCCGGCCTATTACGGCG
>CAYQWK010000449.1:2369-5160 GCA_964420805.1 uncultured Bifidobacteriaceae bacterium
AACCGCCGGCTTCACGTCTCGGGCCACACGCCGATGGAAGCGCCGTACGACGTGTGGGCTGCGAACACTTTCAACAACAACCAGTTTTCCCTGCTCTACAATCCCGGCAGTCTCGGCTGGACCAAGCTGGGCACCGGGCATGGCGTCACGCAGTTTCACGGCCAGTACAAATACTATCTGCTGCTGGCGAAGAAAACGGACGTGGTGTTCCTCGATGCGGTGCAGACGTCCTCCGGCAAGTGGTACAGCGGCGATGTGGCCACGGGGAACACGCTGGGCGGGGGGCCGGTCACCGGCGCGCCGGACGGACAGTATGGGGTGTTGAACGGGCCGGCCAGCGGCGGCATTTACAGCCCCGATCCCTACGGCTCCTACATGATGTTCTTCAACACCAAGGGTTGGAGCAACATGACGTTCCACACTTATGTGCGGCCGCCCACGCGCATCATCGGGCTGAGCGGCGACCTGGACTTCGGCCCGGTGACCATCGGGTCGAATGCCGTGGGCACGCTGCGCATCGCCAACTCGGGCGACGCGCCCCTGAACGTGGCGGGGCTGAGCGGCCCGCATGGTTTCAGCGGTTCGTGGACGGGCAGCGTTCCCGCCGGCGCGTGGCAGGATGTGCCGGTGACGTTTACACCCCACACCCGCACGGACCGCGCGGGTGTGCTGACGGTGCTGAGCGACGCGACGAGCGGCACAAACGGGATCGCCGTCGCGGGCGCCGGCTGCTGGCCGTCCCCGCTCGCTCAGGCCGACACGCGGCTGGCAACCGCACTGGTTGTGCGGCCCGGCCAGCCCCACCCTTTCACGCCGCCGCCGTTGCCCGGGGTGGCGAATGCCGCCACGTGCGCGTGGGACTTCGGCGACGGCGGGGGCAGCGCCGAGTGCGCGCCGGTGCATGCCTATACGAATTGCGGCTTGTTCACCGTGAGCTACGAAGTCACGGACGGCATGACGTCCGCCAGGACGAATTTCACGGTGGCCGTGGCCTGCCCGCTGAGCATCACCAACCCGGGCGCCCGCGCCACCGCCCGCCTGTTGCTGGCCAAGCCGGCTGGAGATAGTTTCAGCTTCACCGCCTACGCCGATCTCGGGCCGGCGTTCAGCCCGTCGAACAAGACCGTCACGGTGAGCTTTGCCGGGGCCGAGCTGTCATTTGTGCTGAACAAGACCGGCAAGGGCATCAGCTCTCCGCATAGTTGCCGGCTGGACTACAGCCGCACGACCGGCCTTTGGGCCGTGACGGTGGCGGGTAAGGCCGGCCAGTGGCGCGACACGTGGGGCGACTATGGGCTCATCAATGCGACCGTGCCCCGCCCCGGGGCCGAGATCACCGTGCCCATAGTGGTGCTGGTGGATGACATGGCCTTCCACGCGGCTAAGCCGCTGCACTACACCGCGCGCGCTGGCAAACTGGGCAGCGCCGATTAGACGTTTTCAGAATCTGCAAGCCGGCCGGGGGGGCTCGGGAGCGCGGAGCGGGGAGCAGCGGGACCGCAGGACCACGGAAGCCGAAACGGGTCGTTTCTTGATATTGGCAAATCGCTTCCTCTCTGCTGCGCTTCTATTGTCAATAGCTCTGGATCCACGCTTCTGGGACGCGCCATCCCACGCTCTTCGCTTCGCGAACCTGGTTCGATTGGGGGTTCGCCTCCGGTTCCTTGCTTTGACTGTGTTTCACTGATTACTGGCCACTGATCACTGCCCCCTGTCCACTTGCTCCTCGCCGGCTGCCTTCCGGCGCAGATACTCGTCATCCTGCCATCGTTGGGCAAAGCCGAGCGCCAGTTCCATCGTGTCCTTGTCCATCGGTGAGGCCGGCATCAGCCGGCGCGTCAGCGCCGTTTGGAACAGAACCGTGGCCACGGCGGTGCTGGTGTAGGCTCTCTGCGGGAAGGGGTCCGAAGGCGCACTCCGGCTCCAGGAGAACAAGGGCAGTTCCGTGCCTTCCTTCGGGATTGTCGTCATCACGTCACTCGACCCGTCGTCGTAATGGACCTCGATACGTGTGACTCGCGGCGCTGGCGTGCCTGATTTTCTCATGCGGCATGGGATATTCCATTCCATCACCGTCAGCAACCCTCCTGTCCGCAGCCCGGGCTGCCCCGGCAACCTGGAACGCCCCACGCCCAGTTTGAATCGCGCCGCCCGGGTCACTTCACCGCCTTGACGCTCTCTCACGCCTTTCGTCACTTAGCGTTCCCCTTGTCCGCACTGGTCACTGTTTCACTGATTACTGACTCCCCCTTGTCCCCAGCACTGGTGACTGTCGCCTGCCGCGCCCTCCGGTAATCTCATGTCGTGTTTACTGCGCTGGGTTCTCACCGCGCGGTGTGTGTGAAGAGGCCGGACCTGTTGTCCGGCCTTTCTCTTTTCCAACGACCCTTCGCCCTTCACTCTTTCCAAACCAGCCACTTGTTTCCGCACCATCCATTCACATCCAGAACTGCACGCCCATAACTGCCAGTGCAACTGCCAGTGCAACTGCCAGTGAATTTGCCAGCAAACCTGTCCTGACCGAGTAGGCGAAGATATGCGCCGCTAGTGGACGATTTGTCTTGAGAACCTGCGCCAAATGCCTGATTCTATTGCTCGATTTGAGGCCTATTGATTGGCCCTCAAACCCCGCAGAAGGAGACATAACGACCCAAGCTCAGCGACGGCCTCGGCGGCGCGGGTGGAGCGCACGGTGCGCTCACAATTTCCCGCGATGCTCGAACGGGCGGCGGAAAGGCCGTTAGATGCCATGAAGGGTTGCGAGCCGTGGGCCGACAGGGCACACAGAGTT
>CAYQWK010000450.1:0-5146 GCA_964420805.1 uncultured Bifidobacteriaceae bacterium
TGTGCGCGTGCCGGGGGGCGGGGGGCCACCCCCCGGGGTGGATTGGGCCGCAACCCCTGAAACCGGGGGGGTGGGGCCACCCCGCCCACAGCGGAATCATGTCACTGGCGGCGCGGCTTGGCGCTATTGCAGGGCATGGCTATTGAGGCTCGCCAATAGTCTGAAAGGCAGGGCGCACCGGCCCGGTGCGCCGCGGCGGAGCGGGCCGCTCCGCCCTGCTACCCGCGCGGGCGGACACAAGGTTCGCCCCTACAGTGCCAACTCCCGTCGGCAGCATGGGAACGACCTTGGTCGCGACAGTCGCGTGCAAGCACGCTCCCACAGGTTCAATGCGGGCCAACGCCAACGCACGTGGCACGGGTCTCCGACCCGTGGGTGGCGGGTTCACGGGCCGGAGGCCCGTGCCACGATCCGGTTCACTTCATCAGTTCGGCGAGCGGCTTCTCGATCGCCTCGGCCCACATCTGGTAGCCGGCGCCGGTGAGGTGGAGTTGGTCGGGCATGATGGTCCACGGGATGCGGCCGTCCCGCCCGAGGAAGCCGGCATTGATGCTGAGGAAGCGCACGTTGGCGCCGTCATCGAGCTTGGCGAGCAGGGCATTGGCCCGGTCGTTGGCGGCGACACGCTTGGCGGAGTCGGCGATCACCGCCTCGGTGATGAGGCCGTCCTGGTTGCGGCGGGCGTCGCGCGGGAAGATGGCGAGGAGGAGAACCTTGGCACCCGGCAGCTTGGCGCGGATGAGGCCGACGATCTTCTTCACGGCGTCGGCGATCTGCTCGCCGGTGTGCTGGCCGGAATTGTTCGTGCCGATCATGAGCACGACGGCCTTGGGGCTGATGCCGTCGAGTTCGCCGTTCTCGATGCGCCAGATGACGTGCTGGGTCTGGTCGCCGCCGATGCCGAAGTTGGCGGGCTGGTATTGGCCGAAGTAGTGCTCCCAGATGTGCGGGACCTTGGTCCAGCCCTCGGTGATGGAGTCGCCGAGGAAGAGCAGGCCGATCGGGCCGCTCTTGGTGCGGGCGAGGAATTTCTCGTGCAGCTCGAAGAAGCGGGCGTTGCCGGTCTTGGGGATGGCGGCGGAGGCGTCGGGAATGGCGGGCGCGGCCGCCGGAGCAGCAGCCGGGGTGGCGGGGGCAGGCGCGGTTTGCGCGACGGCGAGGGAAACCAGCCCGGCGAAGACGGGCGCGAGGAAACGGAGGGTCAATTTCATGGGAGTAGGCGGTCAGTGAAGCGGCGGCCCGCCGCAGCGCAAGGCTTCCCCGCGTCACGCCGCGCCGACGGACTTGAGCAGGAGCCGGCGTTGCATCCAGAAGCCATCGGCGGTGTAGAGCGCCAGCCCGCACCAGATGAGTCCGTAGGCCTGGAGCCGCGCGGCGTCGAACGGCTCGCGGTAGAGGAAGTAGCCGAGCAGGAATTGCACGCTGGGGGCGAGGTATTGCAGCAGGCCGAGGGTGACCAGCCGGATGCGCTGGGCGCCGTAGGCGAAGAGCAGCAACGGGATCGCGGTGAGCACGCCCACGAACAGGATCAGCGCGTGGTGCCACGCATCCACGCGGCCGAGCGCGCCCGCGCCGGTGTGGTGCCACCAGAGCAACAGCCCGGCCGCGACGGGGAACAGCAGCAGCGTCTCGACCGTCAGGCCGGTGATGGGGCCGAGGGCGGACTGTTTCTTCAGCAGGCCATAACTGGACCAGGTGGCGGCGAGCGAGAGGGCGATCCACGGGAAATGCCCGACGCGGAACAGCAGGAAGGCCACACCGAGCGCGGCCAGGCCGATGGCGGTCCATTGCAGCGGCCGCAGGCGCTCGTGCAGCACGAGCGAGCCGAGCGCGACGTTGCACAGCGGCACCAGGAAGTAGCCAAGGCTGGACTCGATGACGTGGCCGTTGTTCACCGCCCAGACATAGACCGTCCAGTTGACGGCGAGCAGCACGCTGCTCAGAAGATTGAGACCGAGCAGCCGGCGGCTGCGGAAGGCGGCGCGGAGAGCCGTGAATCCGCCCTGCCAGACGAGCACGCCCAGCAGGAACACCAGCGACCACACGATGCGATGGGTGATGAGTTCGAGCGCGGCGACCGACTCCAGCTGCTTCCAGTAAACGGGCACGAGGCCCCAGATGAGGAAGCCGGTGGCGGCGGACAGGGCACCGCGAGTGGCGTCGGGATGAGGCGGGAGCTTGGACAAGGTCGGGCAACCTGCTCCGGCGGCGCGGTGGCGTCAACCCGGTCGGGAGGTGTGCGCGGAATTTTGCGGTCAATTGTGGGTGGGGCCGGCGATATCCGTGTGTTGCGAAGGGCTTGCCACGGCCGAAGCGTGGCGCTTCGCTCCCCGAAGTAGCAGGTCATATTATCTCACCCAAGAATTCAGACCCTGAAACCCAGAATATAAACCAAATCATTTCGCGTAGCTTCGGCTGCTGTCCGCCTCGAAACCGCTAATTTCGTAACTTGAAGGACAACGCTCGACGCACGCCCCCGACTGGGGGTGTGTCGAAAGCGCTCCTTCAAGGGCTCTTAGCGGTGCCTGAGGCGGGGTGTGTGTAGGCACACCCCTTTCTGTTTTGGGCACCGCGATGAATCCTTGAAGGACATCCGCAGACACCGGCTAGGTCACGCGTTCGTCCTAGCCATGTCACGCAACCATCGCACGGCCGCTGCCACGTATTCAGCGGTCGGCAACCACTTCACCAAAAACATCCACCGCGAGCGCAGCTCCACGCTCCAGAGTAATTCACTCAGGATTGTTGACCTGTTTTGTGGGATAGGGGGTTTTCGCTTCGCGGCGGAAGCGGCAGCCGGACGACTGGGGCTGGCGACGGAGTGTGTCTTCTCGAGTGATATAGACCGGGAGTGTCAGAAAGCCTACGCCGCGAATTTTGGCGATACCCCGCATGGCGACATCACGGTTGTGGGGAGTAACGCGGTGCCGGATCACGATCTCCTGTTGGCCGGTTTCCCGTGCCAGCCATTCAGCATTATCGGAAAAATGCGCGGGTTTGATGATACCCGGGGCACATTGTTCTTTGATATCGCCAGGATAATTGCGGCCAAGAGACCCAAGGCGTTCGTGTTGGAAAATGTGAAGCTGCTTGCCGGACACAATGGGGGCAAAACACTCAAACGGATTTTGGAAACCCTGGCCGAATTGGGTTACCATGTGGAATATCGCATCCTCAACGCCCTGCACTACGGGCTTCCGCAGAAGCGCGAGCGCATTTGGATAGTTGGGCATAGGTGCCAGAACGGGAAAATTCACTGGCCTGCTGGCGGAGCCAAAATGAAGCCCTTGGCCGAGGTTTTGGAGAGAAATGTCGCGGAGAAATACTATGCTTCCGACAGAATCAGAACCCGCAGACGCTCAGTCCTCAGGCCAACGAAGGAGATAACAATATGGCACGAGAACAAGGCGGGGCATATCAGCGCCTATCCATATTCATGCGCGTTGCGGGCGGGCGCGTCATACAATTATCTGCTCGTGAACGGCGAGAGAAGGTTGACGCCGCGAGAGATGCTGCGTCTACAAGGATTCCCCGAAAGATTCAAAGTGGCTTGCAGTGATTCCCAGACGCGCAAGCAGGCGGGCAACAGCCTGCCAGTGAATGTCGCTGAAGCCGTAATCTTTGGCCTGCTGACCGGGTTGGGCTGGGGCACGTCGCAAGGCATGTATCCCGAATACGTCAACGGCCGTGAATTCCAACTATCGCTCCTGGAGAAACGAGGAAACTACAATGCGCGCACCACGCCTAAGAAACGTAGATAAATACGCCCCACCTTATCCGCTGAATGATTTTCCTCGCGGGTTCCATGTCCGGCTGGGCAGGGAAATCGTGTATGTTTTGGCCACGCGCAAGAGCCCGCGATTGGAAGGCAATGATTGGGAGGAAATATTCGCGTCGGTTGTTGGGGCCGACTGGAAGCCGTCAAATGTAGGGCTTGATGATGTCGTTCTTGAGCAGACGGCGTGGGGTGCAAAAACCGTGAAGAACAAGCAGCCTTCGACGGCAAAACGCGTGCGATTAATTTCTGGACGGAATTCGCCGGCATATTCCTTCGGTGATTCAAAGGTGACAAAGCGAGATCCAGCCGCCTTGGGGGCAAAGATACTTGAAATATGGAACGAACGTGTTGCCGGAGTGAGGAAACTCTTCCGGAATGTGCGCACCGTGGTGCTCATCAAGTCGGATGACCTGCAGGAGCTGGCCGTATTCGAAACCGACACGGTGCTATATCCACGCAGCAATTTTACGTGGCAGTGGAACGATAACGACAATCTAGAGGGAACGGAGGTAAGCTCCCGCATTCATCGCTTCACTTGGCAGCCGCACGGTTCGCAGTTCACCATTATCGAAGACGTCCCGGAAGATCGTCTGGCCATTCGAATCAAGGCTCCTGCTAAATTGGACAAGACTGACGTGTTGGATGCGGTGAGGTTCGACCCTTCCTGGGTGACAATAATCTGACATGAAATACTCTGATTCCAATTGCCGAAGAACAGGGCTGTTCACTCCAAGGTAAGCCACAACCAGGCCTGTTCAATTCTGGGCGTTCAGCGATGCACGGGCCAGGGTTTGCCGGCTTCGTCGATGGCGACGTAGGTGAAGACGCCCTCGGTGACGCGCACCAACTCCCCGCCCTTGGTGCGCTGGGCCCAGGCCTCGACGGCGATGCGCATCGAGGTGCGGCCGACTTTGATGAGCGTGGCGTGGCAGCTGACGATGTCGCCGACGTAAACGGGCGTGATGAAAGTCATCGCGTCGATGGCGACGGTGGTGACGCGGGAGCGGGCGAGGTTGCGCGCGTAGATGGCGCCGCCGAGGTCCATCTGGGAGAGGAGCCAGCCGCCGAAGATGTCGCCGTTGGCGTTGGTGTCAGCCGGCATCGCGATGGTGCGGATGACGAGTTCGCCGTGGGGCTCGGCCGGGGCCGGAGGGGCGGGTGGGCGGGTGTCGCTCATGCGGGCAGGTTGCGGCGGGGGTGCCGGAGTGGCAAGCGCGGGGACTCGCGGGCCGGGAGACCCGTGCCACCCGGCGCGGCGGGATGTTTGTAGTCTATTAGATGACAAACCGGTTTGTAACCTATTAGGTTACAAAGGTGATTGTGGCGGGGCGAAGGGGCGGGCAAAGAAAAAGGCCGCGGCGGGGGCCG
>CAYQWK010000451.1:0-5126 GCA_964420805.1 uncultured Bifidobacteriaceae bacterium
CGTCCGGTTTGGAGGGAGGGGTGGCGCGTTGCGCCATCCCTACCCCTATCCACTCAGAAGTGTGCATCGTGAGAGAACGTAAGGTGCGCCAATTAGCGACATCCCGCCAAACCGGAGATTGTCCAAACGCGCCAGCCGCGCTACACGTTGCCGCGAAGCCACGCCATGAACCCAGAGCACATTTCCTCCCCACCGAATTCCCCACCCGCGCTCGCCCGGCGTTCCCCGTGGAAGATCGCCTTGCCTGGGCTGGGAATCCTGCTGCTGTTGATAATTGGCGCGGTGGCGGTCCTCACGACGCGCGCAACTTCCAATCCGGTGAAACGCGAAGTGGTGCGCGTCGTGGCGGAGGTGCGCGCGCAGGAGCGAAAGGACCGTCCGTGGTACGCGCTAATCGAAAAACTCAAAGCCCTCCTGAAACAGTCGCGCAACCCGGGCGGCCCCACGGAGGATCACGCAGAATCCCTGCTCCGATTGGGTGAGACCGCCCATCCGTTCCTGCTCCCACTGGTCAACAACGACCCGAGTCCCGGCGTGCGCCGCCTGTCCATCTCGGTTCTTGCCACAGGCAACGCGACCAACGCGTTCCAAGCCATAGCGCGCGCGCTGGAAACGGACGACGACATCGAAACGAGAGCCGAGGCTGCGAACGCCCTTGGCCTGCTGGACCCGGACGCCGCAGTGCCGCAGTTGCTGCTGGCGCTGACCCGTGAGAGCAACGAGTTGAAAAAATCCAACGCCGCGTTGCAGAGCCGGACTTGGATGCGGACCCGAGCGTTGGATTCCGTGGCTCACACTCTTGGCGCGCTCAAGGCGACGAATGCCGTCGAACCGCTGCTGGGGGTGCTGAGAACCGGCGTGCATGAGGAAGCGCGCAGTTCCATTTTGAGAGCGCTTGGCGAATTGGGCAACCCGCAGGCCGCGCCCGTGCTGCGAGGTTTTCTGACTGCCAAGGATTATTCGGCACGAGACGCCGCCATACGTTCGCTGGGTCAGCTTCGCGACCGCGACGCGCTGCCGTTGATGCTGAGAATGATGGAAGAGGGGCTGACAAACGACCCGGCGGCAACCTCCGCCGGAGCGCGAAATCTGAGGCCGATTCCACCCCAGTCCTCCAACTGGGAATGGGAACAAACGCGGAATTCACTCGCCGAAGCTCTGGGCCAGATCGGCGACCGGCAGGCCACGCCACTGCTGATTCGCGCCGTGACGAACGTGGTCAACGATTACGAGTTGCAGAAGTTCATCGAAGCGTTCGCCGCATTGGGCGATCCACAGGCGATCCCGGCTTTGCAAGCCATCATGGCCGATCACCCCAGATCAGCCGGCCGCGCCGCCGCCGTGCTGTTCCTGCTCGGCCACCAACCGGTAACGCGCGACCTGATGACGCTGCTCGAATCGTCCGAGCGGGAGAAACGAGTGGCAGCGGCGCTGGCTCTCGCCCACTTGGGCGACCGAACCGTGCTCACGAACATCATCCAGACTCTGGACAACGGGGCCGGAGGAGAAAACACCCTGGCATTGATCGAAGCCCTCGCGATCATCGGCGACTCGACGACGGTGCAACCGCTTTTGGATGCGCTGAAAGACGCGAGCGAGGACATCCGCACGCAGGCGATCTGGTCACTCGGGCAAATCGGTGATTCGTCCGCGGCGGGAGCGTTGATCCAGTCGCTCACCGACACGAATTTCTCGGTGCGTTTCGCCGCGGCGTTCTCACTCATCGGCATGACCAATTCCGCAATCGTGCCAGCGCTTGAAGCACGCCTGAACGACCCCGAGACACGGGTGCAAACCGCCGTCGCGTGCTGCCTGGCCTTCCGTGGATTCGCCCGGGCCGTCCCATCGCTGGCCAAGGCCACGCACCGCTCCGACGACTGGCAGCGGCTCGCCGCAGCGATGTCGTTGCTCCGCCTGAACACAACGGAGGCGCGCAACGCAGCCTCGGGGCTGGGCAGCGACCGGGACGCTGCCTTGCGGGAACTGGCGCGCCTGGGTCTGGAACGCGGACCGGTGGCGGCGTTGACCAACATGCTGGCCGGCGGCACCGACAACCACCGTCAATACGCCGCGAGAATGCTGTTGTTCTTCAACGACCCAGCAGCGAAGCCCGCATTACTCGCCGCGGTGCGTGATCCGAAGTCGGAAGTTCGCGTGGCAGCCCGCGTGGCGCTCCGCCGACTGGAGCGAAAGGAGTCGAAATCGGCTGGTCAGTGATTCACCCGGAACTCAGCGCTGCTGACGAGCGCCCAGAGAAGCTGGCGCGCGGCGTTGGAAGGTTCGTGTGAGCGCGCGGAGAGAAATTCAAGCGCGCGTTTCATCTCATCGCGATCCGGCTCGCGGGTAAAGGCTCGAAGGAAAAGCGCGTTCACCTTCGCGCGGTCATCGAGTGTGGCGAGGCCGGCCAGCGCGTTGGTGACGCTGGATTGAAGGAAAGAATCCACGGTCCGGTTGTTCGAGAGGAATAATGCCTGGCGCAGATTCGCCACGTTCTCGGCCGGGAACACGTCGGGAAAGGCTTCGATGAACGCCTTCGGAGTTGCCACGCCTTCACCCGCTCCATTCCCGGTCGCAATGCGCAGCGAGCGGGCGAAGACCTCGGCGGTGAGCGGCTTGTCGAGGGCGCAGGCAAATGAATCGGCGGGCGGACGGGCGGGGCCGGACGGGCGCGAGTCGAGTTGATAGACGCGCGTGGCGGTGATGGCGCGAATGAGGCGTTTTACGTCATGGCCGTGCTTCGCGAAGTCGTCGGCCAGCCAGTCGAGCAACTCGGGATGGCTAGGCGGGCGCGAGGAATCCATGCGGTCAACCGGATGCACCAGACCGCGCCCAAGCAGCAACGCCCACACGCGATTTACGAGAGCGCGGGCGAGAAGCGGATTGTCCGGGCCGGTCGCCCAGTTCGCGAGTTGTTCGCGGCGGGAGAATTTCGGAACGGGCACGGCCTTGAGGTTCTTGCCGTCGCCCATCGCGATGGAGTTCGCGTATTTCTCCGGCGCATCAACTTCCTTCTCCCCTTCCTTCGGGCGCGCTTCGTCCACACGCGTGTCGTCGAGGAAGCGTTGCAGCGCGTCGAAGCTGCCGCCCTTGAGGTTGGTGTACTTGATGAAGCCGCCGACGGCCGACTCGCCAACACCAGGGCCAGCGGCCGTATCGACGGCTTTGCTGCGGTTGAAGGCCGCGACCATGCCCCAGTAGTGCGACTGCCTGATCTCTGGCGCGAGCGGATGGTCGTGGCACTGGGCGCATTTAATTTGCAGGCCAAGCAAGGCCATGCCCACGGCCTCGGCCATCTGCTGCGCGTTGTCCTGGCGCGCGTGGAGAAAATGAATGGCGCCGCGGCGCGGGCCGGAATCCGGGCGGGCGAGAATCACGTCACGGGCGATTTCTTTCCAAGGGCGGTTCGTGCGAAAACTCCATTCAAGATAGTCGCGCCAGCGGTCGGTGAAATCGGGCTTCGCACCTTTGCGCCGTTCCTTGGCGGAGAGAAACCCGCCGCGTTCCATGAAGACGACGTCGAATACTTCGCGCATCCGCACGGCGTAATCTGGCGAATCCATCAGTTGATCCACCAACGCGGCGCGTTTGTCGCGACGCCGGCTGGCAAAAAACCGGTCCGCCTCTTCCGGCGTCGGGATGCGCCCGGCGAGATCGAGATACACCCGGCGCACAAAGGCCCGGTCGTCGCACGCCTCCGCCGGCTTGACCTTCAGTTCGCGCCACTGCTTTGCGATGAGCGAGTCGATAGACTGGGATACGTTCATACCCTTGGGCGGCAGCCACGCGGATTTGCGGAACAGCGAAGATGCGTTGCTGACGGCAGCATCGTTCGTGGCAGAAAGGACCGCGGCGGGTGATAGCTGCTCAATCCACCGTTTGATGAGCGTCGCTTCCTCAATGGTAAGGGCGCGGCCCTTGGGCGGCATGTGCGGCTCGGCGTCGGGCAAGACGTATTTATAGAGGCGGCTGCGCTCTGGATTGCCCGGCACGACAACCGCGCCGTTGTCGCCGCCCTTGAGGACTTCCGCGGGGGTGAAAAGGCTCAAGCCGCTCTTGGTCTCGATGTTGCCGTGGCACTTGAAACAGTTCTCGGCAAAGAGCGGTTGGATATGCACGAACCAGAGGCGTTGCGCATCCCCGCCGTTCGCACCGGGCGTAGGCGCGGCGAACAGGAGCGACACGAGAATGAGTGCTGTGATAGCAGGTCGCATGGTTGTCCGGCCATGAATGACGGCGGCGATGACGCCGCGCTTCATCCCGCCACGCGCCTGGTCATGGTCAGGATGTTCCGCCCGCCATCACGGTGGTATTCAACCCGGTCCATGAGCTTGCGGATCATGTGGATGCCAAGCCCGCCGATACCGCGGGTCTCCAACGGCTCGGTCGTGTCCACGGGCGGGCGATCAAGTGGATTAAACTCGCGGCCGTCATCTTCGACGGTCATGCGCACCTCACCGGCGGAACATTCGAGGCGGAGGGTAATCCAGTGTTCGGCGTTGTCGGAGAAGGCGTAGGAAACGACGTTGGTGAGCCACTCCTCAAGAGCAAGGTCGATGGCATGCCTGGCGGCGTCGGAAATCTTGTGCGTCTCGGCAAACGTGGCAACCCAAGCGCCAATCTGACGCAACTCACCGAGGTCGTTTCGAAGCCGGTGTTCCATGCGGCCCGGGACAGATCAGGATCGACCGCCGCCCTGCGCGCCTTCAACCATCTGCTCGCGGAAGCCGGTCATGGTCAGCACTGAGTCCACTTCGGCGGACGGGCTGGTGACCACAAACGTCTTTCCACCGTTACGCATTTGCCGCCAGTACTGAAGCAGGACACGCAGCCCGGCGGAGCACAGAAAGCTGGTCTGGGCCATGTTGACGTAGAGCGTCTTTGAGCCGCCGCGAACGACGTTGAGGATTTCAATTTCGAGTTCGTTCGCGGCCGCGCCGTCCACGCGGCCCGACACGAACAACTCGACGCCATCGCCAGAGGGTGCTTTTGAAATAGGCATGTGAAGTTCGAGGCAAGTGTTGGCGGACGGAACACGACGCCGCAATGCTTTTCCTCCCGGCGGCCAGGCGCAGGGCGCATCTCAATTTCTAGACAGGTCAGTTGGGGCGGAGTGAGGGAATAGGGCT
>CAYQWK010000452.1:0-4588 GCA_964420805.1 uncultured Bifidobacteriaceae bacterium
TCTCCATGCCCTTGGTTGAACCGCCGCCCTTCGCCGTCGCGCAGCAGGACGATTCCGCCGCGCCGCAGCTTGTGCATTTGTGCGTGGCCACGTCGCGCTTGGCCTTGCCGAAGCCTTCCGTCGCGATGGTCGTTTCACAACCGGCGCAGAGATGCCGGGCCACGGTGATGACGGGCTTGTTCGCGCCCCGCGCCGTCCAGTCAGTGCGTTTGACATACTCGTCCTTGCACTTGGCGCACGACATCGGCTTGTAGTCCGAGGTCGTGACCGGCGCGGTCGGACGCATGAGCAGACTCGCGCCGCCCTTGGCCGAACCTTTCTCCTGCGCCCGCGCTTCGCCTGCGGCGAACATGAGCAGAACGGTGATGACGGTGAGGCCCGTGAGACGGGCGATGGTATTGATGGATGTTGCTTTCATTGTCTTGCCTTTCTCTTTGTTGGGCTGTTGTTGATGGTTACTTCTCAAATTCCATGAGCTTGGAAGCACCGCCCTTGGCGGTGCCGGTGGGCGTCACCCGCAAGGCTTCGGGGTGTTGCTCCCGATAGCGCGGGCTGGACTTGAACGCTTCGTTCTTCTCCACGAGGGGAGCGATGGTGAACTCCGTCGGCGGCGTGGGAGTGAGTCCGAGTTCAGGGAACAACTCCCGGACACGCGGGCTGGCCGCATACGCCCGGTTCTTCTTCGCCTCGGTCAGCGCGTTCTTCACCTCGCCCTTTTCACAGCAGGCATCGGTGCGCGGAGGCGCAGTGCGGGTCAGCCACGGGAACGCCTCCTTCGCTCGCGGACTGGCGGCGACGGCTCGGTTGTTGATTGTATCATTGGCATTGAAGACCTGCCCGACGCTGGTCGTGGCGCTCAATGCGAAGGCGGCGGCAGTCACCGCGAGCAGATACAGTTTGGTGTTCGTTTTCATGTTCTTTCTTTCTCGTTTGCGGCGGCGGCTTCATGCCACGCCTGATTTCAGCGGCTCACCGCCGCTCCACTGGTTGATACGCCGCGCTGGGCTGATGCCCTCGGCGTCGGTTGCAAATTCTCCGCAGTTCGCTTCGGTGGGCGGTCTGCGCGAGCCGCTGCGCCCGACCGTATGGTCGGCGCGGGCGTGGCAGGACGCACTTCGAGCACGGCATTCGCCGAGCCGAAAGCATTCGGGATAAGCTCCGTCGCCGCCGGGTCGTCCACCCATTCGCCATCCACGACGAAGCGGTATTCGTAGCGGCCCGGCGCGAGCGACAACTCCTTCGCCCACTTGCCGTCGCTCAGGCGAATCATCGGCGTGACGCTGGGATGCCAGTCGTTGAACGAACCGGCGATGGAGACTTGTTCTGCTCCGGGCCAAGTGATTTCGAGGCAGACGCCCTGCGACCCGCAGCAGGCGTCGGACGGTTTGGTTCTGTTTTTCGTATTCATAACTCAATCGGTTTTGGTGTTGATGTTTTGTCCCGGACTGGTGGGGCGGGCATGGGAGCTTGCGGCTCGCCACGCGCCGCCCGGCACCGTCCGGGTCGGCGTAGTCGTTACTTCTTCTCCTTCTCCATGCCCTTGGTCGCACCCGCGCCGGGCTTGGTCGCGCAGCAGAAGGCCGAGTCGTCTCCGCACGCCTTGCAACTGTGCTTGAGTTCGGTGATGTCGCCTTTGGCGTGGCCGACGACAGTCAAGGTCGAGTTGCAACCGGCGCACGCATGGG
Organism: uncultured Bifidobacteriaceae bacterium; assembly: GCA_964420805.1. Classification (GTDB taxonomy): domain Bacteria; phylum Verrucomicrobiota; class Verrucomicrobiia; order Limisphaerales; family SIBH01; genus JANNGC01. The sequence continues at coordinate 1,686 of CAYQWK010000452.1, forward strand.
TGCCGATAAGTTCGACGGGTTGGCCCTTTTCCATCAAGAGCTGGGCACCCTTCGTTCCTTGCTTCACGCGGGTCACCCAGACCGTCTTGCATTTGGCGCACACCATCGCGATGGAGTCGTTCGTTTTGAGCGTGTCCACTTCCTGCTTGGTGCTGATTCCTTGGAGCAACATAAGCTGATGCTCGCCGCCTTTCATGGGCTTCATCGGCTTCGTCTCGTCGGCGGCGTTGACAGTGAACGCCAGCACGATGACGGCGCAGGCGATGAGGCTGGTCTTAATAATGTTTGTTTTCATTGCTGTATTTTTTGTTTGTTGGTTGCTGTTTGTTTGCTGCGGCGAACGTCGCGTCCGCCAAATCTCTGCACTGTTTGTTACGCCAAGGAACCGGACATCCCTCAGTCGCGGTCGTGCGACTCGCGGAAGTCTTGACCGGGGTCAAGAACGTCTGGGCGAAGCACGCGGAAAGGAGGCGTGAAAGCGCGACGGTCTTGCTGACCACGCATCGCGCTGGCGTCTCTTGTCGTGACTGAAATGGCTTCATGTTCGGTTTTGCTGTCGGGCGTCGGACACCGCCGCAGAACGGAAGGCGGCGGAACTTCTCCGTGTCAGGCCGGGCACGGGACGGGGAGGGTGATTTGGCGCGGACGCGAGCGCGGCGGCTCACGCACCGTTCAAATCAGGCGAAGGCGGGCGGAGCGAGGCTGTGGAGCGCCGGGCCAAGGCACACTTCGGGCGTGAAGACCCAATCGCGTGCTTTCGCTTGGCGGAATGCCCCGCTGGCAGGGGCGGTGAGCGCGTGCTCACGCGCCGCGCACAGGAGGGAAATGAGCAACGCCGGTTGCGTTACCGGCTTGGCGATGACGATGGGCGTGGGCGAGACGACGAGCGCCTGAATGGTCGAGCAACAGACCTCTTTGTCGCCGCGCTTCTTGCCGTGGCATCCACCGTCGCCTTGAGCCGCGCCGTCTTCGTGCTGATGTGAGGCCGTGGCGTGCTGGTGCGCTTCGCCGTCGTCGTGGTGATGTCCGGCGTCGTGGGAGTGGCCATGTTCGTGCTCCGCCAGAGCCTCGTGACTGTGGCTCGAAGCGCCGTGGCCTGTGCATTGGCAAAGTCGGTCAAGGTTGCACACCGCGAAGCCCGTCACCCAGACGAGCACGCACAACGCCGCCCCGGCGCGGATGACCGCGCTGACTTTCGGCTGTCGTGAAGTGTTCGTCTTCAATGGTCGCCATCCTGAATACGGTTCGCGCCGGGGAGCCGCTCCCCTTGTCTTGCCAAGGACTGAACATCCCTTGCAGCGGCAAGTTCAACATCTGCACAGTGGATACAGTCAGGCATTCCGGCAGCCCTCTCGCGTTACAACTTCACCCGGCGAAGGCGCAGCGCGTTGGCAATGACCGAAACGGAACTCAAACTCATGGCCGCGCCCGCGAAAATGGGACTGAGCAGCACGCCGAAGACCGGGTAGAGCACTCCGGCGGCGAGCGGGATGCCGAGCGTGTTGTAGAGGAAGGCGAAGAAAAGATTCTGCCGGATGTTCCGCATCATGGCGCGGCTGAGAGTGATGGCCTTGGCGATGGCCCGCAGGTCGCCTTGGACGAGCGTGATGCCCGCGCTTTCCATCGCGACATCGGTGCCGGTGCCCATTGCGATGCCGACGTGCGCGGCGGCGAGCGCGGGCGCGTCGTTGATGCCGTCTCCGGCCATCGCCACGATGCAGCCTTCTCGCCGGAGTTGTTCGATGCGCTCGTGCTTTCGCGCGGGTTCGACCCCGGCCTCCACTTCGTCGATGCCGAGCTTCCGCGCCACGGCCTTTGCAGTGCGCTCGTTGTCGCCGGTGAGCATGATGATTTTCAGGCCGAGCTTGTGAAGCTGCGCGATGGCTTCCGGCGTGGATGTCTTGATGGGGTCGGAGACGACCAGCACGCCCGCAGGCTGGCCGTTGATGGCCACGAACATCGCCCCCTGACCCTCGGCTTGCAGTGGTGACGCGAGTTGCTCCATCGTTTCCAGTCTGGCGATGCCGCGCTCCTGCAAGAAGTGGAGCTTGCCCACGAGAACTTCGCGGTCGCCCAACTTGCCGACGACTCCGCCGCCGGTGATGGACTGGAAGCCTGCCACGGCCTGCGGCTTGACCCCGCGCTCTTTCGCGCCGTGGACAATCGCGGCTGCCAGCGGGTGTTCGCTGTTGCGCTCGACCGACGCGGCGGCGAGCAGCAGTTCATCCTCTCGCACGCCGTTGACCGGGAGAACTTGCGTGAGGCGCGGCTTGCCTTCGGTGAGCGTGCCGGTTTTGTCCACGACCACGGTGCCGACCTTCTCCATCATTTCGATGGCTTCGGCATCGCGAATGAGCACGCCGGATTGAGCGCCGCGTCCGACGCCGACCATGACCGACATCGGCGTCGCGAGTCCAAGGGCGCAGGGACAGGCGATGATGAGCACGGCCACGGCGTTGACGATGGCGTAGGCGAGCCGTGGCTCCGGCCCCCAGATGAACCACGCGAGGAAGGTGAGCGCGGCCATCGCCAGCACGGCGGGCACGAACCAGCCCGCCACTCTGTCCGCCAACGCCTGAATCGGAGCGCGGCTGCGCTGGGCCTCGCCGACCATCTGCACAATGCGGGCGAGCACGGTGTCGCTGCCCACTCGTTCGGCCTGCATGAGAATGCTCCCGGTCGTGTTCAGCGTGCTGCCGGTCACGCGGTCGCCGACACCCTTCTCGACGGGAATCGGCTCGCCGGAAATCATCGACTCGTCGATGGAAGTCTTTCCTTCGAGCACGATGCCATCGACGGGAATTTTTTCACCGGGCCGAACGCGGAGTTGCTGGCCGACACGCACCTTCTCCAACGGCACGTCCACTTCTTCGCCGCCGAATACCACCCGCGCGGTCTTGGGC
>CAYQWK010000452.1:4598-5089 GCA_964420805.1 uncultured Bifidobacteriaceae bacterium
CGAGCAGGGCGCGGAGGGCGTTGCCGGTTTTGCTTCGCGCCCGCAGTTCGAGCATCTGGCCCAGCAGCACCAGCACGACAATCACCGCCGCCGCCTCGAAGTAGATGCCGACTTTGCCGCCGTGCGCGAACGACGGCGGGAACACACCCGGAGCCAGCACGGCCACGGCGCTGAACAGATAGGCCGCGCCCACGCCCACGGCGATGAGCGTGAACATGTTCAGATGCCGGGTGATGATGGAACGCCAGCCGCGTTTGAAGAACGGCCACCCCGCCCACGCCACAACCGGCGTCGAGAACACAAACTGAATCCAGCGCGATACATCGCCGGTCAGCCATTCTTCGTGACTCAAGCTCGGAATCATGTGCGCCATCGCCAGCACGAAGACCGGCAGTGTGAGCACCGCGCCAATCCAGAACCGGCGCGTCATGTCCCGGAGTTCGTGATTCTCTTCGTCGGGCGCTGCCGAAATCGTCTTCGGCTCCAAGGCC
>CAYQWK010000453.1:0-5078 GCA_964420805.1 uncultured Bifidobacteriaceae bacterium
ATGTTGAACTCCGGGATGGTGGTCTCCGACAAATCCGGCCCGAGCGTCACCCCGTTCGCGCAGTCCACGATGAAAAGCCAGCGTCCAAACACGAAGACGGCGGCCTGGACCACAATGGTTCCGTCGGGGCATTCGAACAGTCGTACGGGCGGCGTGCCGGGAGACGGGGGCGTGATCGTCCGGCTGGCAATGATACGCCCTTGGGCATCGTGAAAGACGGCCTTGAACCGCGTCGCGCCCAGGCCACTGAAGTCCACCGAGACGGCACCGTTACTGCCCTGGCCCTCGATTCGCACGGTGCTCAACAAGCGGTTGGTCGCGGGGCCGTTGGTGTTCCCGTAGGCGGAGAATTCGAGCACGGAATTGCCCGCGGCCGCATTGGTCAGTCCCTGGAACGCCCCGGCCCAGCCTTCTCCCTCGCCCAGCAAGACTTTGACGCCCGACGAACTCCCGGTGGCCACCAGGCTCAAGAGATTGGAGGTGACGGACAATTGGGCGGTGCCCAAAGCTTCGCGTGGCAGCCCGTTGAAGGTGATGACCGAGGACGTGGTCACCTCCACTCGATAGTCCTCCACTTCACCATCCGAAGCGAAGCCCACCGGCGTAAGGCCGCCCGCCGTGCTCAACCGGAAGCGGGCGTACGTCGGGCCTGTAGTTGTGCCGGGCGGAACAATGAACGTGAAACGCACCGGGGCGCCGGGTGTCACCGGCAGATTGTTCACGACTTTCTCGGAGGGTTCCCATCCGGCTGTCCGGTTCCAGTCCACCCAGGCATCCACCCGTCCGGCGGCGGAAACGGCGACGTCCGCCCAAGCGGTGCCGCCCGGCAGCCAGCTTCCCCCGAAGGTCACGCCGTCTTCGTCGTCCGGGCCGCCTGACAGATCATCCAGGTCGGCCACGAGGCTGCGATGCCCGTCCGTTTCGAGATCCTTGGCGGTGCCGAACCGCAGTGACGCCGGGCTGCCGCCGTGGCGCGCGCCATTGCGGGCCCGTGTGGTGGAGTAGGGAAACGTGCCTTCCGGCGCGTCGCCAAAGTCCATGCCGGGCGGCGTGACCGAGGCCCAGTCGTTTCCAACCCGGACTTCATCCACGAAGGTGATGGCGGGAAGGAACGGGGCCGGTTGCTGCGAAAGCGCGAAGCTGTCGATGCGGTTGATGTCCGGGCCGATACTGGTGGTCAGTGAAGGCGGAGGCGCATTGGTGGCGCCGAACTCGGCGGCGCTCGTGTTCAACCACAGTCTCGCCACATCATCCACACCGGGCAGAAACTCATACGAGGCCACCACGAAGACAACATCACCGGTGGCCACGGTGGCGGGTGCCCAGAAGAAGTCGGCGGTGTTGGTCGAATTCTTGGCCAGGCCAACCTGATAGCCGCCCGGCGCGGTCCGCACCAGGAGCCGGGCGGCCATCACTGCGGGCAGGGTCGGGGCCGCGCCGGTGGCATTGTTGAATCCAGCGAGGGTGCCGCCATTGGTTCCCAGTGCGCCAAGATCCGTGACTCGCAGGGTTAATGAGTAGTAAAGAGTGTTCGAGTTTACGCTCACGCCCAATCCGGCCCGCACGCCGGGTCCGGTGACGCTGGCGAGACGGGCGCGGTTACCGGCGGGCGCGGACAGGTTCGGCACCACCAGGCTCCCGGCCTGAAGACTGATGCCCAGCCCGGCCGGCCCGGTTGATTCCCAGACGGTGCCGGAGTCGCTAGCCTGTCCCGCCAGGGCGGAGCCGGCCGGTTGCGAAAAACTGTCCTTCCAGAGCTGGGCGCTGGTCGTCGAGGCGCAGGCCAGCCCAAGGCCAGCGGCGAGTAATAGGATTTTCTTCATGGATTCTTGATGGGGTGGAGGATCCGTTCACCCGGCCCGGCTGGTCGGGCATTGGTCCTGACCGAATCCAGCAGTTGCTTTGGTGAACGCATATTCACCACTTGATTCCGGCGAAGGCGGCTAACCTTTCAGGAAAACTTCGGAAACCTTCAGTGAGCAACTCTCGGCACGAAAACGCCCCCCGGACTGGCGACAGTCAGTTCCTGGCGGAACGGTGGAACGCCGCGCCGGGACCGATCTCATTCAGAGCGCAACCATTGCTGAACGCGGGCTCGGGCAGGAGGTGTTCAACTCGGAAGCCAGTGACCACCCGGGTGTCGAGCGGCATGTTTGGGAAGGTCAGTCGCGTTTCGGTGGAGCCGGCTTCTTCCGTGGACCAGAAGCGGCGCCAGTCGCCAAGTGAAACCGCTTCGGCTGCGCGTGGCGTGCGTACACTCAGAAAGGCTTCGTGGACGCTGTAGATGTTTCCCGCACCGCGCCATTCCCAGTTGTTGGTGAGGTTAATTGAGGAACGCAGGGCGGGCGGGATGGTGATCACGGTGCCGACATCCAGCGCGCTTTGCTGAACGGAGATGAACAGGTGTGAACGGTCGTCACGGGAGCGTTTGGTAGGCGCAATGAACGTTTGCGCGGCAATGAGGCAGCGCAGCACCGCAAGCTGGTTGGTATTGTTCTCCTCGATCTCGGGCCGGAAGAAGCTGCGGCCGAGGAAGACGCAGTTGCTCATCTGCACGCTGAACCGTGCGCCAGCCACATTGACTCCCACGGCGTGCAACGCCTGGATTTCGCAGTGACGGAAGGTCGCCAGTTCGGTGTTTTGGAAATCAAGTGCGGCGCTGCTCTGTTCCGGCATCAGGCTGGAAGCGTCGCGCACGGCAAACCGGCAATGGCTGGCTTCAAACTGCCCACCTCGCACTTCAATCAGGGGCGCGGGCGAGACTTCACGATTGTTGAAGCGACGCCGGGCGGCGACTTCTGAGTCTGCATGCCGGGCAAGGGCCGGTGGATTGCGCGCTGCGGGTAGCGCGAGGGGCACGCTGGCCGGCGCCCGCTCGAAGGCGATTCCCTCCAGCACGAGCGGAGAGTCGGTTGCCAGCAGCCCAAGTTTCGGATCGGGTTGATACAGCAGGGGCGCGGCACCATCGACGGCGCGGAGGCGCAAGGACTTACCGGTGATTCGGACGGGTGATGTATCCACGCGACCGTTGACCCCAATTTCGATGGTTTGGCCCGACTGCGCGGCAGCAACAGCCGCGGCGAGCGAGGGAAATTGTTCGTCCTTCCCGTCACCTTTCAAAATGAACGCGGAGGAACCTGCGGACTGCGCGGCGGGCTGTCCTGCAGAATACTCCGCCCAGACACGATTCACTTGCTCGCGCCACTCGGCGTAATCCGCCGAGCGCCGCCAGCGGCTGTACCCTGTCGAACCGGGCGAGGCAGCATCAGTCACCAAACCGAAGGGAAGCGGGCGATTGGTGGCTTCGGCTGGGCCTTCGATCATCATCAAATCATTGATGAAGAACGCTCCGGGAGTGGCAGTGGTCGGAGTCTCTGGCGGCGGTTCGGGTTTAAGGCTGAACCTCCCGAATGCCGCTCCCTGAGCCAGCTTTCCCCAGTAATCGTTCCAGGCGCTGAATTTCCGGCTGGCTCCAACCTGCGCAGGAAATGTTGGCGCATCAGCGTAGTGGCATTCCTTTTCCGAGAAGAGATTGGTCCGTTCCTCCCACTGGCAAACGGAATTCAGCGGCGGAACTCCGTTCAGCCGTTCATCGTCGATGACGAACCGGCTCGCGAAGACATTTTGGCGCGAACTCACGCGGATGGATTGCGGTGCGTCCGCCCGAGTGAGAACGATGGCGGCGCGTTCACGAAAAAGGCTTCGAGAAATGTCAGTGTACAGAAGGGTCTGCGGACCGGCCTCGATCCAGATGTTTTCCTCATTGAACATCACACAGTTGGTGATGATAAGGCGGGCGGGCGCTGGTGCAGAGCCGAGTTGTTGCCAGACCAACCCTTTGATCCATGGCGTCACCATCCGGCAGTGGCGCAATTCGGTCAGCGACACGTTGCTCACGGTGATGTCCGCGAGTCCCGGGCGACCGGACACGGCTTCCCATGGACTTCGGAACTGGCAGTGCGCCAACAACAAAGCACTCCCTGTGCTGCGCACCACAGACTCACCCGTCACTGGTGGAGAATGGTTAGGCCGTTGGTGCCAGTTCTGACGCTGACCTTCGCCCTTGTCCGCAGATGATGGAACACCGGTGAAGAGCAATCCTTCCAGCGCGAGCGGAGCATCGGTGTCCAGTGCCGGTCCAGAAGCGGGATCATGTTCCCAATCGGGCGCGGCGGCGGCCCCGGCGCGAATGGTGAGTGCTTTGCCTCGTATACGCACGGGCCCGGGCGAGAAATCCCCGCTGAAGTTCAACTCGATAATCTCCCCAGAACGCGTTGCCTCCACTGCCGATTGCAGGCTGACGAAGGTGGTGCGCACCGAGCCGTCGGCACTCACAACTGAAAAGGTCTGCGCACCGGGAACCCCGGGAGTTTCGAGTGCTTCTTCCCGTCCGGCGCCAACAGGTTGGAAGCGCCAGGCAATGACAACGAACAACGCCAGCACCATTACGAGGCCTGCAATTCGAAACCCGCGCAAACGCAGGGCGCGGCGAGCGAAGTTCCCCGGGCCGAAACTGGCTGGTGCCCGGCCGACGTTGATCGACTGCAGGCAGTGGTTGAGCGTGGCTTCAACTTCGGCCGCGCTTTGCGGGCGGTCTGTCGGCCGTTTGGCAATCAGTCTCTCCACCAAATCGCTGAACCATACGGGTGTGCCGGGCGCGGCATTGCGGAGTGGAGCCGGCTCGAATTCACACACCCTTCGCAGGACCGCCAGTGAAGTATCCGCACGAAATGGCGACGTGCCCGTGGCCATGGCGTAAAGAATGCAGCCCAAGCTGAAGAGGTCTGAACGCTCGTCCACTGACTCGCCAGCGGCTTGTTCCGGAGACATGTATTCAGGTGTACCAGCGATTTCACCTGTACAAGTCAGCGTGGCGTCATCCATCGCCCGAGCCAGCCCGAAGTCGGTGAGTCTTACGCGCTCGACGCCGTTCTCCAGCAAGACGTTGCCGGGCTTTACATCCCGATGAATCAGGCCCTGTGCGTGGGCTGCGGCGAGCCCGGAAGCGATTTGGGCACCGATGCGAAGGATTTCCTCCAGTTGCATCGGTCCGGCGGCCTGAAGGCGCTCTGCAAGCG
>CAYQWK010000454.1:0-5076 GCA_964420805.1 uncultured Bifidobacteriaceae bacterium
GACCCGAACAACGCGCTGCGCATCACGAAGCTGGAACCCGCTTCGAACACGGCGGTCGTGACCTGGACCAGCCGGCCATCACGCCAGTATTCCGTTCATGAAACCGCCGATCTCACTGGCGGTTCGTGGAGCCTCAGCCAGCCCGGCAACAACATTCTTGGCGGACCCGGTGCCACGACACAGGCGACCGTGGCCAGCACGAACGAACCGACATTGTTCTATCGCGTCAGCGTGCTGCCGTTCCTTGTGCCGTGAACAAGGGGGTTTCTCCGAGAACCCGGGGAGCCGCCTCAAATCATGATGCTTTGAACTCTTTCAGTCGCTGCGGCAGGCAGAACACCTGCCACAGCATCCGTCCACACTGCGGAAATCCACCACCAGAACCGCCCCCTCAATCTAACCGCGCTTTCCGCTCATTCTTCTCCAAGCCCGGAGATGAGACCAGCATCCAACCCCGCACCCACCTCGCGCATTGAATCAACCTTACCGGCGGGAATCGCGGGCTCGCCATCGCTGAAATAATCTCTTCAACCGCGTCACCTTCCGCCGCGCTTCCCCAAGTAGCCGGTGGAATGAAACAACGACGAGCACAGAAAGCGAAGGCCCCTGCGCGGGGGACGGACGCGTGCGCGGTTGAGTTCATTGGGCGGCCCGGCTCGATGGCCGCCCGGCGCGAGTACCGCACGGTGCGGGGCGCGCGCTCCTCACAGGGCGTTTTTCATCCCCGGAAACTCATGAACACCACCTCAGCCATCACATCCCGCACACGTCACCACCTGCTGTCTGGCGCCTTCCGCGCCATGCTGCTGTTCGCTCTCTGCCTCCTAACGCAACTGGCCTCTGCGACTTTGCAAGTCCAGAGCGTCATCCCGGCCGCCACCGGCACGGAGGTTTACGTCCGTTACTCCGAGCCGCTCTGCACGGCGGGGTCCGGCCTGGGCGCGACGCATCTGCCAAATTACACCCTCTCGCCTCCCGCCGCGCCCAACTCGGCCACTCTGTTGAGCGACCTCATGACCGTGCAGCTCAATTTCAGCGCGCCGCTCAGCGGCACCTATAACCTGACCATTAACCCGGTCCCCAATTACCCGATCGCCTCCTGCTCCAGTTCCAACTGGCTGCAAGGCCCGGTGAACAGCCCGTTCACCGTCGGCGTGGCGACCGGTCCGATGATTTACGCCGCCACGCCAAACGGAATCGGCACGGATTGCGGCGGGGACGTGGTGGTCTATGGCAGCGGCTTCGACATGTTCGCGGACGTGGAGCTGAACCCAGGCGCGGTTGCCGGCACAGTCATGGGCGTGAACAACGCCGGCACGGTGCTGGCCGTGAATTTCTCCGGCGGCATTCCGGCTGGCATCCACACCCTCACCGTGAAGAACCCTGCGTGGGGAACCACGTATCCCGGGCAGAACACGCCGGCCTATTCCCTCACGGTGCAGGCAGTCGCGCTTGGCTCGAGCTGGCCCTATCTCGTCTCCGGCTGCAACAACATGAACATCACGGCCCAGGGCATTGGTTTCTGCCCCAGCGCCACGTTCCAGGCCATCCACGCCGTCAGCGGGAACATCATCAACGGTTCCGTGCTGAACGCCTCGCCAGGCGGGGACCAGATCACGGCCTCGTTCAACTTTGCCTCGGCGCAACCCGGCTCCTATCATCTGAAGGTCCAGAATCCCGGCGGAGGCACTGCCATTGGCCAGAATGCCCTGTCCGTCGGCGGCATCTCCACCTGGCGGGCCGCGCCAAATCGCGTCGGCAACTGCGGTTCCCAGAACATCCTCATCGACGGCAATTTCTGCCCGGGTGACAACGTGCGCCTCGTCCCCGTGGGCGCTGGTTCCATCGTCAACGGCAGCGTCGTCTCGATCAGCAGCGGCGCGTGGTGGCAGACGATGACCGCGAGCTTCAACCTCGCCGGCGCAACGCCCGGCGACTACCACCTCGAAGCCCGGCGCGCCTCGGGTCCGTGGATCTACGACTACGTGAACGTGAATATCCTCCCCGCTTCGCCCTGCCCGCTCGACGTGGAAATTCAGGGCCGCTCCACTGTCGGCTACACCCGTGTGAACACCTACACGGTGAACGTCCGCAATGTCGGTTGCGCGCCCGTGCCCGCCTCCACGCTTACCGTCAGCCTGCCCGCCAGCGCCAACCCCACGCTCTCCGCCGCCACCGCCGGTGGCGTGATCGCGGGCGCCGTCATCACCTACAACATTCCCGCCCTCGCCCCGGGTGCCATGCAAGCCGTGAGCTGGGACATGCTCCTGCCCAACCTCAACACCACCACCACGCTCTCGGCGAACAGCAGCATCTCCGGTTGCAACGCCTCGCAACTCGCGATCAGCATCGTCGCCTCGCAGGATCCGAACGAGAAGATTGGTCTCGCGGGCTTGGGTGCCAACCACGTCATCGCGGGCACGGAAACGCTTCCTTACGAAATCCGTTTCGAGAACAAGAGCAAAGCCACCGCACCCGCACAGGACGTGTTCATTTCCGATCAATTGAACCCGGCACACTTTGATCTATCCACGTTCAACCTCGGCGACATCACCTTCGGATCCCACACCATCACCGTGCCCCCCGGCCTGACCAGTTACTCGACGATGGTGCCCGTGGACATGGACGGCGACCCCGGAACCACCGCCGATCAATTGCTGCTGGCCGTGAACGCCGCTTTGGTGACCGACCCGACCGATCCGAACTACGGCCGCATCACCTGGAGCCACCGCTCGCTCGATCCCGCCACCATGCAGACGCCGGCCAATCCGCTCCTCGGTTTCCTGCCTCCCAACACCGCCTCGCCAAACGGCGAAGGCAGCGTGAAATTCACGGTCAAGCTCCTGCCCAACCTCGCACCTGGCACCGTGGTCGGCAGCGCGGCCGTGATCATCTTCGACGCGAATCCGTCCATCGCCACCGACGCCTGGCTCAACGAGATCAGCGGCCCCGGACTGCACATCGCGCCCAATGGCAGCCTGCTCAAGATCTGGTGGCAGCCCGCGCCCGGCACCTGGCGTCTCGAACAAACCTCCGTCCTCGCACCCAACGCCGTCTGGACCGTGGTCTCCAATCCGCAGGTGAACCAGGCCGACGGCACCATCGCGGTGAACGTTTCCAAGGGAGGCCCGCGCCGCTTCTTCCGTCTGCACAAGATGTGAGGTCCTGACTGACTGAACACGCGAAGGCCGGGAGCAATCCCGGCCTTCATTTCTTTCGAAGGCTGGTCCGGTCTTCACGGAATACGTAGCGAAGCCAATTTATGAACTTCACGGGGCGCACGGTGGCCTCCCGCAACTCTTCCGCCGCATCCTGCTGCAATTGCCGTCGGTTGTTTCGCAGAAGGGTGCCCGTGATCCCGCGCTACAGCTTCGCCCGGTAGAACCGGACTCCGTTTGTCGCGGCCGCGTCCGACACGGTCGTGGATTGGTGTTGATTGGTGATCGTGCAGAGCACGTTCCAATGGATCGAGTTGGTGCTGCATTCGATGGTGACGACCTGTCCCGGCGGCAGTTGGAGATTCAAGCGGGAGATGTTATTGGACGGCGCGAGCATCCGGAGCACCGGCTGGTTGGCCTCACCCAACCGCGCGGTGAAACTCCGCCAGCACGCCACCGTGTCGTCGTCGCTCACAAATTGAACCACCATGTCGCTGCTCATGGGCTCCAGCGGCAGGATGGCACCCTCGGGTGCGTAGCCTCCCGGAAAAGTGGTCATGCGCTCGATGGGCGCGTGGCCCGGATTGCCCGTCCAACTGAAGAGGCGGAAATTGCCGGGCGCGACCGGCGGATTGCTCGCGTCCCCAGTCGGGCCGGCGGTGATGAGGTAATTTCCGGGATGACCGGTGTCCATGCTGCGGATGCCGCGTTTGCCGAGATCGAGCGTGAACGGTGTGCCAAACCTCGCCCTGCCCGGACCGCGCACGGGATTGTTGGTGACCAGTTCGCCGATGTTCAGCAGCGGAACCACCAGCGCATGGGTGCGCTGCGCCAGGTTGGTCGTCGGTCCCGCGCCGCGCACGAGCGGCGTTCGGAAGCCGAGGTAAGCGGTGATGCCGTCCGGCGCGAAGCACATTCCCTCCATGTTGAAGCCGTTGAGGTTGGTCGCGCTGATGCCCTTGTTCGTGCTGGCGGCAAGCCCGAAGTAGTTCGAACCAAGCCCGTGCAGGTTGCCGCGATCCCACGCGCACAGGTCCGCCTTCAAATGGTCGTAGCGGCCAACGTATGCCAGCGAGTAGGGCGGCGAACCGGTGCCGTTGCCCTTCACGGTGGTGGCAAACAGGCGGCACCGGTTCGGATGCACATCTCCGTCCTCGCCATTGCTGTGCGAGCCAAGCCAGTAAATCCGGTTCGTCCCGTTCACGTTCTTCATGGCCATCGCTTCGAGATCCACCTCGTCGCCATTGTCGGGGAGATTCAGCGAAGCAGCCACGTCCAGCGTGTAAACCGGGTTGGGACAACCGCCCGCCGGGAACCGCTGATACAGCCGGAGTTTCTCATGCTCGTTGTCGGCCACGAACATGTAGTTCCCGTCCATGGCGACGGCGGCGGACGATTCACCCACAATCGAACTGCTGCCCGCGACGGATCGGTGAGTCCAGTTCGAGATGATCTGGGCGGAGGCCGAGTACCAGGCAAGGGCCAGCAAGGCGGAGAGGCTTCGATTGTTGTTCATCCGTGATTCACGCACGGCAAACCGGGCGCGAATCTGCCCATCGAGCATGGCGATTGAATGCTCTCCAGGTGGCGGTTTGGTGAAATGACCCGGCCGCATGTCCGTCCGTTTGATGTGGCGATGGTCGAGAACAGCTTCTGAATCCTTCTCGGCACCCAGCCGATGCGAACCTGGGCCGTGCTGAATCCGGCCGTGCGGGAATTCAGGCCTTGCTTCCGTCCGCATGGCTCAGTTTTCGGCCCAGTTGCGCCGCCGGTCTTGCAGAATCGTCACCGGTGCGAATTCCTCGCGACACAGGCTGGTTTGATGATCCGGTGAAAGCTTATGCGAAGCCGAACTCTCTTCCTCCTGTCGTTATGCGCGGCAGCCCAATGCGTCCAGGCGCAACTCGCCATCACTGAA
>CAYQWK010000455.1:0-5069 GCA_964420805.1 uncultured Bifidobacteriaceae bacterium
GCCCACACCGTCACGCGTAACGACGAATCGCTCAGGCTGAAGAAGGTCGGCGGACCCAGGTTGGTGTCGGCGGAGACAAGACCGGGCCGTGCGCAGGCCAGCAGAAACAGCCCGAGCGCGGCGGATGAAAGATGGCGGTTGTACATGACGCGCGCCGAGAGTAGGCGCGCGGCTCGGCAAGGCAAGGCCGGGCCGGCGGGATTGATTCCGTGGTCGCATTTCCACGGAAAACCAGTTGCGCCACCTGCCACTGGCGTTTATCAGCTTCCGCGCCGTGGCGGTCTGCAGGATTTCTGTCGTCCGCGCCGGCCTGCTTGGAAACCGCTTCATGAGTGAAATCCTAGTCATCGGACACCGCAACCCGGACACCGACGCCATCTGCTCGGCGCTCGGTTACGCGGAGTTCAAACGCCGCACCGGTGTCGAAAACGCCGTGGCCGCGCGTTGTGGCGACACCAACGACCGCATCGACTTCGTGCTGGAGTCTTTCGGCGTACCGCCGCCGCGGTTCGTTTCCGATGTTTCGCCCAAGGTCCGCGACGTGATGGCGTCGCAGGTGGTCAGCGTTCCTCCGGACGCCACGGTGGCCGAGGCCTTGGGCGTGATGGACGATCGCAACATCCGCGTGCTGCCCGTGCTCGACGCCGACCGCCGGTGCAAGGGGTTGGTCTCGGTCTTCAAGATGACGAAGTTCTTCTTCCCGTCACCAAGCCGGCTGTTCGATTCGCGCCGGGTGTTGACGAGCCTGAACAACCTTGCGCGGACGCTGGAAGCTAAGGTGATTTTCTCCCTCGAAGCGGAGCGGGAGGAGGACTTGGTGCTGATGATCGGGGCGATGAATCCCGACTCCTTTGCCCAACGACTTCAGAAATACGACCGCCAGCGCCTCATCGTCGTCGTTGGCGACCGGCTCGAGATCCAGGATCTCGCCATCCGCGAGCGCGTGCGGGCCATCGTCGTCTCGGGCGGATTGCCGGTTTCGCATTCGATGATCGACTACGCGGCGAAGCAGGGCGTGTCGCTTCTCGTGTCGCCGCACGACACCGCCACGACCTCGATGCTGTGCCGCGCGGCGATTTCGGTGCGGCACATGATTCACGAGGATTTCGTCGCGCTGAAGCATGACGAACCGCTTGCGCTGGCCGGGCGGACGGCGGCGAACTCGAACTTCCAGGCCTTTCCGGTTCTCGACGACGACGGCCGCACGGTGGGCGTGCTGTCGAAATCCGATTTCCTCAAGAAGGTCAACCGCAAGCTCATCCTGGTGGATCACAACGAGCTGACGCAGGCCGTGAACGGCGCGGATCAGGTCGAGATTCTGGAGATACTCGACCACCATCGGATCGGTTCGTTCACTACCCGCCAGCCGATCCTGTTTCTGAACGAGCCGGTTGGCTCAACCAGCACGATTGTGGCGGATTGCTTCTTCCGGCACGGCGTGACCATGCCCAAACCCGTGGCCGGACTGCTGCTGGCTGGGCTGGTTTCCGACACGTTGAACCTCACCTCGCCAACAACGACGGATCGGGACGTGACCATTCTCGGCAAGCTCGAAGCCATCTCCGGCGTGAATGCGCGTGAGTTCACCGAGAAACTCTTCGCCTCCGGCTCCGTGCTCACCTCGAAGTCCGCGCCGCAGGCCGTTGCGACGGACTGCAAGGAATACAAGGAGCAGGGCCACGCCTTCAGCGTTGCGCAGATCGAGGAACTGGGTTTCAGCCAGTTCTGGAAGCGCAAGCAGGACGTGCTGGCCGCGTTGGAGGATTACCGGAGCAAGCACAACCACTCGTTCTCGGCCCTGCTGGTCACGGACGTGGTCGAGCAGTCGTCGCTGTTGTTGATCGCCGGGTCCGCGGAGTTACGGAAGCAGATCGACTATCCCGAGATGGAGTCGGGCATTTACGAACTGGCCGGGGTTGTCTCGCGCAAGAAGCAACTGCTGCCTTACCTCGCCCACTGTCTTGAAAAGATGAAGTGACTGGATTTTGTTTTCCCGACGTTCCAACTTACCGCCATGAAACTGATCTTGTCCGCGCATAACATCACGCTCACCAAGGCGATTGAAGATCACATCCTCGACAAGCTCGAGAAACTTGAGAGTCTCGACCGCTACGCCCTCGACGCCCGCGTGACCATCGAGCACGACACCGCCAAGGACATCCCCAAGAAGTTCAAGTGTTCCGTCCGCCTCACCGTCCCCGGCCCCGACCTCTACGCCGAGGACCGCGAGGATGACCTCTACGCGGCCATCGACCTGGTGGTGAAGAAGATCCAGCAGCAAATCCGCAAGCGCCACAGCAAGTTCAAGGCGCGCAACCATAGCGAAGCCGCCCAGGGCAAGCGCCGCCGTCAGGAAGCGGAAATGTAGTCCGCCCGAATGCCCCGCAGCGCAGACCGAGCGCTCCTCCTCCGTTCCCGGCTCGTCATGCCGGTCGCGCGTCCTGTCGTCGAAGACGGCGCGGTGCTGCTGGCCGGCGATCGCATCGCCGCCGTTGGCGCGTGGACGGAACTGGCCCGTCATCACACCGGCGAAGTCGTTGACCTCGGCGAGAGCATCCTCCTGCCGGGATTCATCAACGCCCACTGCCATCTCGACTACACGGGCATGGCCGGGCAATTGCGGCCCGGGCGCAGTTTCACCGAGTGGATCAAGGCCATCGTCGCCATCAAGGCCAGTTGGAGCCTCGCTGATTACTCGGCCTCCTGGCTCGAAGGTGTGCGCGCGCTCTTGCGCTCAGGAGTCACCACCGTCGTGGACATCGAGGCCGTGCCCGGCCTTGTGGCCGCGTCCGTGCCCGCGACGCCCCTCCGCGTGCTTTCGTGCCATGAGTTGATCTCGATCCGTCATCCGGAGGTGGCACCGGATTTCGTCGCCGAATGCGCGGAGCGAGTTGCGGCCTGGCCAAACGAGTTGCGTGGCCTTTCGCCGCACGCGCCTTACACCACTTCCATTCCGCTGCTCCGGGCGGCTGCCAGCACCTCGCGGGATCGCGGTTGGTTGTTTACCACGCACGTCGCTGAGTCCGCCGAGGAATTTGACATGTTCCGCCACGCGCGCGGCGTGATGTTCGACTGGCTGGCTCCGCAGCGCGATTGCTCGGATTGCGGCACGCGCACGCCCGTGGAACATCTCGATGCCGCGGGCGCGCTCGTGCCCGGTCTGCTCGCCGTCCACGCGAACTATCTTTGGGACTCGGACGCGCGGCTGCTCGCCGCGCGCGGCGCATGCGTGGTGCATTGCCCGCGCAGCCATCGCTTCTTCGGACACCAAGCCTTTCCATTCGAGGTGTTGCGCCGCGCGGGCGTGAACGTCTGCCTCGGTACCGACAGCATGGCCACCGTGCTCAAGCAGGCGGACGAGCCGCTGGAGTTGAACCTCTTCTCCGAGATGCGCTCGTTCGCGGCGACGCGGCCCACGGTTCCGCCGGAGGAGATCGTCCGCATGGTCACTGTCCATGGAGCGCAGGCGCTTGGCCGTCCCGGCGAGTTCGGCGAAATCTCCCCCGGCGCGCGCGCCGATCTGATCGCGTTGCCGGCCAATGCGTCCCACCGCGATCCGTTCGATGCGGTGTTGCACCATCGCGGTCCGGTGTCCGCTGTGATGATCGACGGCCGGTGGGCTATGGCTCCGTCCGCATGAGTGATTCCGCCGAACAGGTCGTTTTGGTCACCGGCGCGGCGGGCGGGTTGGGCCGCGCGACCGTGGCCGCGTTCCTGCAAGCCGGCTGGCGCGTTCTCGCCGCATCGCGCCAGGCGGCTGAATGGACGCCGGAGGAAAGGCTCGTGCCGGTCGAACTCGACGTTGCGGACTCCGCCGCCGTGGATGTTGTCATTCGAGACGCCGTGGCACGGTTCGGCCGCCTTGACTGCCTGATCAACAACGCGGGCTTGGTGGCGGACCGTTTGTGCGCGCAGATGTCCGATGAAGAATGGGAGCGCGTGCTGGACGCGAACCTTAAGGGCGCCTTCCGCTGCGCCCGCGCCGCAGCCCGCCCGATGGCGAAACAGCGTGGAGGGCAAATCATCAACCTATCGAGCCACTCCGCCCGCGCCGGCGCGCGCGGCCAGGCAAACTACGCGGCGGCCAAGGCCGGCGTCATTGGTCTCACGCAGTCGCTGGCGAAGGAACTCGGCTCGCGCAACGTGCGCGTGAACGCCGTTCTTCCCGGCGTTCTGCCCACGAAGATGACCGCCGCGCTCCCGCCGGGGCAGATGGAGGACTTCGCGCGGGCCAACGCCCTCGGGCGCATCAACGATTGCGACGAGGTGGCGCGGTTCCTCGTCTTCCTCGCCGGCACGCGGAACATCTCCGGTCAGGTCTTCCAGCTCGACAGCCGCATTGCGCCGTGGGCCTGAATTCCACACAGTTGCCCGGTGACTGATTTCGAGCAGCAACTCGAGGCCGCGCTGCAATCCATCCGCGACGCGGGCCTGCTCCGCGAATTGCGGCGGGTCGATTCCGCGCCGGGCGCGCGCGTGGTCATTGGCGGGCGACCGCTGCTGAATTTCTCTTCGAACGATTATCTCGGGCTGGCCGCGCATCCGGCTCTCAAGGCGGCTGCGATCGAGGCGGTCGGGAAATATGGCGCCGGCTCGGGCGCGTCGCGGTTGATTTGCGGCTCACTCGCGCCGCATCACGAGTTGGAGGAGGCGCTGGCGGAGTTCAAGGGCACGGCGGCGGCGCTTGTTTTTTCCACCGGCTACGCGGCCGCGGTTGGCACAATTGGCGCGCTGCTGGGCAAGGACGACGTCATCATTCTCGACAAGCTCGTTCACGCCTCGATCGTCGATGCCGCGCGGCTCTGCGGCGCGAAGTTGCGGGTCTTCGACCACAACGACCTGAACGACCTCGGAGCCATCCTGAAGTGGGCCGACGAGAAGCGGGCTGCTCCGGAAGCCGGTGCCGCCGGGCGCAAACCGCGCGTGCTGGTCGTGACGGAAAGCGTTTTCTCGATGGACGGCGACACCGCGCCGTTGCGGGAAATGGTCGAGTTGAAGGAGCGGCACGGCGCGTGGCTGATGGTGGACGAGGCGCACGCGACCGGTCTGTTTGGGGCGAACCGCCGTGG
>CAYQWK010000456.1:0-5066 GCA_964420805.1 uncultured Bifidobacteriaceae bacterium
AAGAGTAACGAATAGCGTGCCTATGAAAACAAACACGAGCTATCACTCACCGCCCCTCCGGAGAACGTGGGCGGGCATTGCCGGCGCCCTGCTGGCATCACTGACCCTGACGCAAGCGGCGGAGGAGATGTATCACCCGCTGGCCCTGGGATCCGGCGGCGGCGTGGTTGCCGCGGCGACCATCACCTCGACGGTCATCACCCCGACCAATGCGACCCTTTGCTGGCATGGCATGCGTGGTTACTACGCGGTCGAAATGTCCACGAACCTGGCGACCTGGACCCCGGTGGGAAGCGCCAAGGCGACGGAGTTTGACTGGTGCCTGACGGTGCCGAACAGCACGGGCGACACAAACGTGTATTACCGACTGAACCAGGCCAATGCGTTTGTAGGTTCTGGCGGCTGCTCCGGCTGCCATGGCGACAAATTTGCAGAATATCTGGGAACCGCGCATGCAACAGCCTTCGCATCCGCGACCAACTTCGCTTTAGTTTGTCGTGCGGTTGGGTTGGGGCAGCCAACCGGCTTTACGGATGCGACAAACACACCGCATCTGGTGAACGTGGGCTGCGAGAACTGCCACGGTCCGGCGGCATGGCACAAGTACAGCGACCACAGCGTCATCCGTCCGGCGGTCAGCATTGATCCCAAGATTTGCGGCAGTTGCCATCAGGGAGCTCAGCAACCCATTTACGCGGAATACAGTACGTCGCCCCACGCTGAAGTGTTGGATGACATCAAGTATGGCTTCGCCGGAGGCGTGTATTATCCCGATACCATAGTCGTTGGGGCAAACACCCTTTATGGCTACTACGTCACCACGAATTCTGATCTCACTCTCAAGACGAACGCGACGACGGGAATCATCCGGAGTGATTATGTGCCCGGGAGTGCCGTGGACAACGGAAGGGATCGTCAGGCGAGTTGCGGTGTGTGCCACTCGGCCGCCGCGCGGCTTGCGATGCTGGAAAATTATGAGGCCATGCTGGCGGGGCGGACGAATGTGTTGGCCCTGCCCGTTGCAAAGGATGCCGCTGATTACGGTGCAGCCTGCGTGACGTGTCACGATCCGCACTCGAACTACAACGCAGCGCAATTGAGGAATCCGATGCGTTCGACAAACTTCTTTACGATGCCCACAACCTCGGACAAGCGGACCCTTTACACGACGAACTTCCAGGGAGGTATCACCACCAACATCGTGTATCTGAACACCGCATTCTCCAGCTTGTACGATCCGCAGGTGCAGGTGTGCGGCCAATGCCACAACACCCGGGGTGCCCGCTGGGACGGCCGTGGTTACGGGCTCATTACAAATGGGACAACCGTGAGTGTGGGATTGACCACCAACATCACCGGATTGAGCCGTTCGCCCCACCCTGCGGCGCAGTACAATGTTCTCATTGGTATCATCCAGGATGATTATTTGGGTGGCACCAACAGCCCCGTGACCCACAATCACAGCCGGGCTGCCAATGGATGCGCCACCTGCCATGTTCCCATCTACGCCAGCGGTGGCACGAATTTCACCGGCCACACCTTCAAGTTGGATACCAGAGGCTGCCAAACGAGCGGTTGCCACGGAAGCGTGCCGAGCGAGTTTCGCTCAACTCAAACCGGCAACAGCAACAGCGTGAACAACATCGTCGCATCACTGGTCAGGTGGGCGACCAATGCCGGCCCGGCCTTGTTTGGCACCAACTATCCCAAGTATGCCGAGAACTCCTGGGAATACACCACGCCCGGGCTGCTCGCCACGGTCACCAACGGCGGCCCTTCCTCTGCGGATCAGTTGAAGATTCCAGACGGCATCAAGCAGGCCCGCTACAATATCTATGAGGTCAAAGGTGATGGCAGTTGGGGCATCCACAATCTGACGTTCATTTCACGTCTGCTCAGTGATGCTTCCACCAAAGTGAACAGCGCGCTGACCGGTCTCACCACCACGGCCTACTTCACCCCGAGCGCGACCAACGGCTATGCGCCATTCGCGGTGACATTCACCACGTGGGGTGTAGGCATCACCAACTACAGTTGGAACTTCGGCGACGGCGGCACGTCCACCAGCGCCAACCCGACTTACACGTATGCCAGTCCGGGCACGAACACCGTGACCCTCACGGTCATGACGGCGGGCGGCACGTTCACCTATTACCGGACCAACTGCATTCGCACCTTCGCCCAGCCGGCGATTTCCTTCAGCGCCAACACCTATTTGGGCGAGGCGCCGATGGCTGTCACCTTCACCAACACCAGCACCAGCACCAACAACGTGACTGCGTGGAGGTGGACCTTCAATGGAGCGAATGTCACTGCGACGACCGCTGTGACGAACTACACGTTCACCACGCCCGGTTATTACACCGTTGCCCTGCGCGCCACCACACCGGTTGGCACGCTCACAGTCACGTCCAACTCGTTTGTCGTGGGCACCACCAATCCGGCTTATTTCGTTGGCACCGCCACCTCCGGCTATGGCCCGCTGACGAACACGTTCACCTGCCTGGGTGCCGGTGCCACCAGTTACAGTTGGAGCTTTGGTGATGGTGGCACTTCCACCGATCCCAATCCGACCTACGTGTATAATAGCCGGGGGACCAACACGGTCACCCTCACGGTCACGACGCCCGGCGGAATCAAGACCTGGACCCGCACCAACTACGTGGCGGTTTACGACCGTCCGGCGGTCTCGTTTGCCGGTGGTCCGTTGACAGGCGATGCGCCGTTGACCGTGAGCTTCACCAACACCAGCTTCAACACGAACAGTGTGACCGCGTGGCGTTGGACGTTCAACGGAGTCAACGTGACCGCCACCACTGCGGTGACGAACTACACGTTCTCCAATGCCGGCACCTACGATGTCCTCTTGCGGGCCACCACGCCGGCTGGAACCATCACCGTGACTAATAGTGCCTACATCAGCGCGGTGACCAACGCCGCGTACTTCGTCACCACCAACGCCACGAGCGCATACGGTCCCATGACCAATACCTTCGTGGTGCAGGGCAGCGGGGCGACCAGCTACAGTTGGACGTTTGGCGACGGGGGAACCTCCACTGATCCCAATCCGACATACGTCTATAACACGCCCGGCACGTACACAGTTTCCCTGATCGTGGGCACGGCGGGCGGCCCGAAGACGTACACGCGTACTGCCTACATCAACATGTACCAGCTCCCCGTGGTATCATTCACTGCCAACACAGTGTCTGGCCCGGCTCCGTTGTCGGTGACTTTCACCAACACGAGCACCGCCACGAACAGCGTGACCTCCTGGCGCTGGACGTTCGGCAGCCAGACCGTGACCACGAACGCGCCGGTCTTTACGTTCGTGTTCACGAATGCGACACCGGCGAATTACACCGTTCAACTCCGTGCCACCACGGGGTTGGGCACTGTTACGACGACAAACATCAACTACATCTCCGTAACGCCTTAAAGGGTTCACTCACGTCTCTCAAGCGGCGGGCTTCGGTCGAAAGATCGAAGCCCGCTTTTCGTTCGTATCAACCATCCGGTGATTCACTGAGTCTCTTCGCCGGGGATCGGATGCACTTTTTTCTCGAAACAAGGGCTGTGTCCCGTACACGGGTTTGCGTGCGGTTGCGATTCAGCTCAGGGATTTGTGGAACTCGCCCCGTAGCTTTTGCAGTGATCCCAATGGCGTGTGACGGCGATTCGGCCCGGGCCGGACTTTGCATTCCTTGCCCTGATTCAACCTTCTCGTGGCCTGTTTGGAACCGGCCCGGCAGATCACCCACGCAACAAATGTAGTGTCATGGGCAAGGGGTGTGTAGTTGGGATTGGCGTGTCCGGTAAGGTCGGCAGCACAAACAGCGAACCGAAATGCATGTGAGTCCAACAAGCCAGATGACGCCGAAGCCGGTAAGACCGGCTGTTGGCGCGGCTCATGTGGCATGCGCCCGGTTCGCAGGTTGGTTGTTGTGTCCTGTGGTTGGTTGGAAGGCGGCGTGCGGTGCGCACGGGTTGGCGACCGCACGCCGCGTTGAGGGTGCAACGGACGTTGAGGACAGGGTGGACTTGGATGCTTGGAGGACAAACGGATGAAGTTTTTCGTGGCAGGGATGAGTTACAAGACGGCACCAGTCGAGGTGCGTGAGCAACTGGCGGTCAGACCGCAGGGGCTCAAGTGTTTCGGCTGCCGGCTGAAAATTGGTGGCGACCTTTCGGAGGTGGTGCTGCTTTCAACGTGCAACCGCGTCGAGATTTACGGTGTGGCGTCCAAGGTCAATGGCAACGTCCACGGCCTGTTCCGCTACCTGGCCAACCGCGACATGGATTTCACGCCGCACATGTATGTGCATGAGGGCAGCGAGGCGTTGAAGCATCTGTTCTCCGTCACCAGCGGGCTGGACTCGATGGTGCTGGGTGAGACGGAAATCACCGGTCAGGTGAAACTAGCTTACCAGACCGCGCAGGAAGGCCGGCTCACGGGCAAGGTGCTGAACCGCGTGTTCCAGACCGCACTTCAGACGGCCAAGGAAGTTCGCACCACCACGCAGGTCGGCCGCGGTGCGACTTCAGTGGGAAGTGTGGCCGTGGAACTGGCGGAGAAGATTTTCGACGGCTCGCTGGCGGACAAGAACATCATGATCCTGGGCGCGGGCAAGATGGGTGAGGCCACCATCCGCCACCTGGCCAAGCGCGGCGCGAAGTCCGTCATCGTCTCGAACCGCTCGATCGAGCGCGCGGAAAATCTGGCGCGGGAATTCGGCGGGCGCGCGATCCGGCTGGATGACTGCTACAAGGCGATGCTGGACACGGACATCGTGGTCAGTTCGACCGGTTCGCCGACGACGGTCCTTCATCGCCGCGATCTGGAGCCGGTGATGGCGGCGCGGCGCGGGCGTCCATTGTTCCTGATCGACATCGCGGTACCGCGCGACATCGAGCCTGACGTGCAGATGCTGGAGAATGTCTATCTGTACGACATCGATGACCTGGAGCAGATCGTGCAAGAAAACCTCCGGCTTCGTGAGCGCGAATTGAGCCGCTGCCACGAGATCATTGGCGGCCACACCCGCGCGGTGCTGGCGAGAATTTCC
>CAYQWK010000457.1:0-5060 GCA_964420805.1 uncultured Bifidobacteriaceae bacterium
GCCCTGAGGCTGGCGCAAAGCCGGCAACTGGACCTGATCGAGATTGCTCCCAATGCCACGCCGCCGGTCTGCCGGTTGGTGGATTACGGAAAGTTCCGTTACGAGGAGGCGAAACGGGAGAAGGAGTCGAATCGTTCCGGCGGGAGCAAGATGAAGGAAATCCAGCTCAGCGCCTCGATTGACCAGCACGATTTCACGACCAAGCTGAACCACGCCATCGAGTTCCTATGCGCCGACATGAAAGTCCGACTGAAACTGCGATTCAAGGGACGGCAGAAAGCGCACAAGGAGTTTGGTTTCGAGGTGGTGAACAAATTTGTGCGCGACCTTGCCGCTTACGCGCAGGCCGATTCACCGGCCAAAATGCTCGGTGACCGGGATTTGAATGTGGTTCTGACACCGCTGCCGCGTGAAAAACGCGCGCGCGTTGCCGCCGTGAACGCGGCCGGACCGGTGGGAAACTGAGCCTCAACGACCCCGGCTCAGGTCCTCCGGGTCCGACCGCCGAAGAACTTCGTCAACGCAAGCGCCAGGTGATGCGCGCCTTGCTCAAATCGTAGGGGGACATTTCCATTTTGACGCGGTCACCAGCGGTGAGGCGGACAAAGCGTTTGCGCATCTTGCCGCAAATGGTGGCCAGAACGAGATGCTTGTTGTCGAGTTCGACGCGGAACATGGTTCCGGGCAGGACGAGTTTGACGCAGCCTTCAACTTCAATGTGATCTTCTTTCATAAATTACAAACCGGAGCAGCAGGAAAAAGAAGGCGGAGCCCGGCCTATGGCCGAACCCCGCCCTCGGATGGAAAAACCTGATTAGTAGCGATTGCGTCCGCCGCCACCACCGCCGCCGCCGAAACCGCGACGACCACCACCACCACCGCCTGGCGCACGTTCTTCGCGGGGGCGCGCCACGTTGACAGTCCACGCGCGGCCATCGACTTCGCGACCGTTCAATCCAGCAATGGCCTTCTGGGCTTCCTCGGGCGTGCTCATGGTCACAAAACCAAAGCCGCGGGGGCGGTTGGTCATGCGGTCCATCATCAGGTTGGCCTCGGTGACGCTGCCGAAAGCGGCGAACGCGTCGTTGAGGTCGTTTTCAGTGGTGTTGAAGGAAAGGTTTCCAACAAACAGTTTATTGCTCATGTGATGCTTTTCTGTCCGAGACTAACACTGCACTTACCAGACTGTTCCCGAACACCGGGTTTCAAACCATCACTGAAACAAGTTCACCTGAAGATTTACCATGCCTTGAAGGGAGAATCGATCTACCAGACGCGGAGGAATCTGGCAGGTCGCGGCGCAATAGCCACAACAATCGCAAAGAACATGCTGCGCGCGCCGGACGCCCGGGATACCGCCAGACAAGCTGGCACGAGTCCAACCCGGCCGGCAGTGACACGGGCATTCTTCGGTCCTGCCGGTTTTGTGCGACGAAGTTCCCCAACGGAATGAGCAGTCAGAATGACGCGCAACCCGGGCAAACCAGATAAGTCACAATACAGACAAGAAACAGCACAAAGGAGACGTTCATGGACGCGGATCGTATTCCTCGGTGGCTCGGAATCGAAAATTGAAATGCCAGTGCCGGGTTTCGCACCAGTCCACGTGCCGATCCGAATTGCCTCAGGCCCACTGCGAACCATGCCAACCCACCGGCAACGCGCCGCGCCCCGTGGTTTCCTGCTGCATTCTCACCCAAAGGTCAGCGGTTGAACATCTGACCGGCGGCCCAGCCAAGCCATGTACCGAGCAGGCAGAGGGCGATTGAGAGGACCATGTTGCCGAAGGCCGGCAGCCATCGGCCTTCCTGCATCATTGCCAGGGTCTGGAGGCTGAAAGTGGAAAAAGTGGTGTAGCCGCCGCACAGGCCGATCATCAGGAATTGCACCGCCAGGGCACGTGCGGGCGGTTGGAGCCGACCTTCCGCCCCCGCCAGAACCGCCAGCAACCCAATGAGGAACGAGCCGGTGACGTTGACGACGAGGGTGTTCCACGGAAAGGACTGGCCCACGCGCACGGTGACCATGTTCGAGACCCAGAACCGCGCCACGCTGCCGACCGCACCGCCCAGAGCAATCCACAAGTAAGCCATCATGACGCGCAAGGCCGGAAACTCCGGGCAGGCAATGGTGAAGTGGTTCGGCGCATGGCGGAGACGACTAGCAAACCCGGCGCGACCCGCCAATGCCCTTCTTCCTTCACGGCACGGAGCGCAGCCGGAAGAATTGATTCCCGGGCGTGGCCGGAACGGTGACGGATTTCCGACGACCGTTGGTCACGGTGTTGAACACGGCATTGCCCCACGGCTCGTTCAGCGACGAGCGGCCCTGAAGGCGGTAATCCGGGGAGGTTGTCGGCCAGGAAATCATGGCGTTCGTTCCCTCGCGCGTAAGCCGCAACGCCGGCGCGGGATTGGTCGTCCAGCGTTTGTCGATGGTGAAGGAGTCGAGAACAAGGCCGTCGCCGCGGACGGTGGTGGCGTCGAGGCGCAGGCCGTCAACGTCGATGACGAGCGAGCACGGGTCGAGGGTGCCGAAATACATGGCAGGATGGTTCAACTCTCCGCCGCCAAACTGGCCGCCCGAACTGCCGTCCACGACATACACCGTGCCGCGGCGTTCACCAAGACCGCCGGCGGGTTTAAGATAAGCCCCGGTGTCATTCGTGCGGCCGCTGCCGGTGTTCAGGAAATTGGTCGCGTCAATGGTCCACGAGTTGCCGTAATGACCATCGAGAAGGTAGGATCGCTCGTAGGAATGGCTGTGGCCCGAGAGCACCAGGTCCACGCCAAACTCCTCAAGGATGGGCACGATGTTCTCGCGCATCTCGTCGAGGAAATAGTCAAAGTCGGAATAATGCGACCCGCGGCTGTACGGCGGGTGGTGGAAGTAGGCAATGATCCAGTCGCGCGTGTTGTCGGCGAGGTCGGCGCGGAGCCAGTTGGCCATGGAGCCGTTCGGCTGACGAAAAACCGCCGTCTGCGAATCCAGGCACACGAAGTGAATGTTGGCGTGGTCGAAAGAATAATAATGCTCCGTGCCTGAAGCGACGCCGCCCGCCTCCCCGCCGGTTGGCAGCGTGAAGATGCGGTAGTAGTCGTAGTTGTCGGTCCATGCCTCGCTGCCGAAGCCGGTTTCGTGATTTCCCATGGTCGGCCACGTCACGGTCTGCCGCAGCAAATGAGGATACACCTCGAAGACGTAAGACTGATATTCATGGTCGAAGCCCTGCCCGTAGGCGTTGTCTCCGAGCATCAACCACACGTCCGTGTATCGCGAACCGGTGAAATTCGTGTAGGCGTTCCGCACCGAATGTTGCGCCGCGTAACCGGTCCCGAAATCGCCGATGGCCCAGACGCGCGTGGGCTGCGCCGTGCCCGGCACTGGCGCGGTGAAAAAGAAGCAGCTTGCATCACCCCGGAGCACGCCCTCGCTGGAGCCAACGGCGTAGAAATATTTGGTGGCCGGGGAGAGGCCGGAAATCACGGCCTCATGGTTGGTGTCGAGGACGGGATCCGACGCGGCAAGCGTCAAACTGCCTGGCGCGGTACCGACCCACACGTGCGAATCCGTCAGTTCACTTGTCCGCCAGCGGATAACGATGTTGCTCGATGTCCCGATTTGCAAATACGGCCCGCGGATCACGATCGATTCGCCCTCGATGGGCGTCGCGGTGATTTCGAGATCGAAACTCAAATCCGGGCTGCTTAGTTCGGATTGATGCACCTCCACCGCGATCAGGTTGGCGCCGGCAACAAAGTTCTCGGGGGAAACAAAAAATGCATCCATGTCCACCTCGGCCTGCGCGGTGAGCCGCGACGAGGCGAAGGTCCAATATCCAATCGTGCCGCCGGGCATGTTGCTACGACGGACCTCGACACCGTTCAGGTAAACCACCGCGCCGTCGTCGCGCTTCAGATTCATTACGAAAGCCCAGTAGTCGCCAGGGTTTGGGATGTTCACGACTTTTCGGAAATACGTCGTCACGTACTTGTTCGCACCGTCCGGCCCGTAATCCACCACCGTTTGTTCGTCGCCGTCGCCATAGCCCAGTTCCGCCCGCCCCACATCCCAGCCCGCGTCGGAATAAGCCGGTGAGAACCAGAGCGCATTGGGCTCCGCGCCGGAATCGAAGTAATTCCAAAGCGAACCGAAACTCAGAATCGTGTCCGCACCGCGCACCGGCGCCGCGCCGAGAAGCGCGACAACAAGGCACGCCGCGAAGTACCGGGGAAGGTTCCCGGCGAAATCGGCGCGTGAAACGGTTTGCAGACGTCTCATGATTCCGGGCGCATCGTACCGCGAAGTGACCGCACGCGCAATCTTCGGCCTTGAACCGGGTGCGATCAGAAGTGGCGGGCAGGGATGGTGGGTTTTGTCGCGCTGCGACAAAACGGCGATCCGTGAGGCCCGTCAATCGGGCGTCTCCCCGACCTCGTTGCGCCGCTGAACGTGGCGCTACTGGTCGCAGCGCGACCAGTACCACCTCTCGGGCATTCCGGAGCCTGTCGATGGCTGCCAGCCACTTTCGATCTCCCCCCCTTGAACCGGCTGGGCCCAAATCCCTTCCCCCCTCAATGAGAAGCGCAGGCCAAGCACCGCGACTGAGGCCCCGGGCTTCCGTCATTCGCCTCCTTTCGCGGCACCCGCGCCTGACTTTCGGATTCATTGAGTTCACTCAAGGCGTTCACCCGCGACTCATGTAGCCTCGCGCCATGTCAATCATCCGCCTGATTCTCGCTCTTTGGGTTTGCGGCCTCAGCGTGCGCGCGGCGCACCGGTTCGCCTGCACGGATTACACGGCTGGCAAGGTGTTCATCGTCGCCGCGGACGGCACGGTGGAATGGGAATATGCTGCGCCGAACTGCAACGACCTCTGGGTGTTGCCGAACGGCAACCTGTTGTTCAACACCGGCCACGGCGTGAAGGAAGTCACCCGCGCCAGGGAGACGGTCTTCAAATACGAATCGAAAAGCGAGGTGTACGCCTGCCAGCGACTGCCCAACGGCAATACCTTCATCGGCGAGAACAACACCGGGCGGCTGCTCGAAGTGGAACCT
>CAYQWK010000458.1:0-5056 GCA_964420805.1 uncultured Bifidobacteriaceae bacterium
CGCCAGCGGCGCGCGGTCTCGGATGGGTTCGAGGAGGGCAGGGGGCGGAGGTCGAATTGTCCGGCGAGGCGGGCGAGAATTTCATGGCCCGGCACAACCATCTCGCGCTGCCAGGCGCGACCGGAATCCAGCGGCATGAACTCGATGAAGCGCAACGCCAACCCTTCGCGCACGGCGAACTCACCGAGGGTGCCGATTTCGCCGTCGTTCAGACCGCGAATGACCACGGCGTTGACCTTCACCGGATGGAAGCCCAGTTCCTTAGCCAGCCGGATGGCGGCCAGAAGTTCGTGCAGGCCGTCGCGCCCGGTCATGCGCTTGAAGTTGTCGCGGTTTAACGAATCGCAACTGAAGCTCACGCGCCGCAGGCCGGCTTCGCGCAAGGCGCGGGCTTTCTGCTGGAACAGGAAACCATTGGTCGTGAGAGCAATGTCGTCGATGCCTGGCACGGCCGAGAGCCGCGCGATCAAGGATTCAACATTGTGCCGCAACAACGGCTCTCCGCCGGTCACGCGAATCTTGTGGATGCCCAGGCCCGCGGCAATCCGCACGGTGCGCTCGATCTCCTCGAAAGTGAGGAGGTTGGCCTTGGGCTCCCAGTGGCGGATAATCGGCTCGGAGCGCAGCGCGGTGGCCCAGCGCTGGCGGTAGAAATTCGCCGCTGCTTCCGTCTCGGGAAGGCAGTAGAGGCAGCGGAAATTGCAGCGATCAGTGACGCTCACCCGCAGGTCGCGCATGATGCGCCCGTGGGAATCGACGAGCGGATTCGGGTCCGTCATTTCGGTGCGGGAACAGGAGCGGGCGCGGGCGGAATTGGATTTGGCGCCGGTGCGGGAGCGGGAGCGGGAGGCTTGGGCACTGCGTTGGTGGCCGCCGGAACGTTGGTCGCGGTCACGATGCGGGCACCGCTGGTCTGGCTCAATTCCACCGTCAGGCCGCTGTTAGTCAGGGCCGCGCGGTTGGCGGGATTCTTGTCCATGTGCGGCATGAGTTTCTCGGCGCCGCCCTTGGCCGAACCGAAAAGGTTGAGCCGCAGGAATTCAAGGCGGCGGGAGATGGCGAGTTCCTCCTTCAACCGGCTGACCTGGGCGCGCATCACGGCGAGATCGTTGAACTGACGTTCCAATTCGGCTTTCTCGGCCTGGAGCCGCTTGAGTTCCTTGAGCAAGAACGCCTTGTCGCCCTCGGCATTAACCAACTTCTTCTGGGTGGTGACGATGAGCTTCTCGAGGTCGGTGATGGAATTGGTGAGCGTGTCCATCTGCTTGCCGAGGGCGGCGCGCTCGACCTCCAGTTCGTTGATCTTCGCGTCCTTTTTGGCCAACTCGCCCTGCGCCGTGCGGAGTTGCTCGGCCGTGGCCTTGGCCTGGGCGTCGGATTTCTCGAGGTCGGCAATGACCTTGTTCAAGCTGTTCGAGAGGACCGTCAACTCGGACGCGCGCGTCTTGAGATCCCCCTCGAGGGACATATTGACCTGGGTCTGTTCCTCGAGTTTGGCCTTGGTCTCCTTGATCACGTTGCTTTGCTGGGTGATCTGGGTGTCCCGCTCGGTGCGGTCCTTCTCCGCCTTCTTGTTTTGCGTGACGAGGGCGACACCAAGCCCGACGCAAACCAGAACGAGAAATACAATGGCAACTTTGGCCTTCATGTGGCGGCAAGGCTGCCTTTGGTCGAAAGGTTTGGCAAGTGCCGCATCACGCCGGGCCTCACGAACGGCGCTTCTGAAGCGGATGTTTGTAATCGCGGCTGAACCGATGGCAACTGTCCCAGTCGGCCCGGCCCTCGTCGTTCTCCCAGACCTCGTCATAGACCGGCTGGCGCGGGCGGGCACGCAGCGGGCGCTCGTCGTGGATGTTTCCCTGGTCGTCCGCGGAAAGCTCGATGAACTTCGGCTTCTGCCGCGGATTCCATCGGTTGGTCAGGATCACCAGGATGTTGCGTCGGGATGATTTCGTCGCTCGGGATTTGCTCATGTTGTCGGTCTGGTCAGCATTGGAGGTCTTGGATCGCCGCGACACTCAAGGCCGACTGGCTCCGGTGACAAGCACCGGAATCGAATAAAGGCTCTTACGCGCGGTGATGAAAAGCGTCCGGCCATCCGCTCCACCGAAGCAAAGGTTGGCCGGCGCTTCGGGCACGAGAATTTTTCCGATCAACGAGCCGTCGCTGGCAAAAATTTGCACGCCGTCACCGGCGCTCGACCAGATGCGTCCGGCGGAGTCGCAGCGAATGCCATCCGGACCGCCCTTGTCGATTTTGCAGAACACGCGCCCTTCGCCAACGGTGCCGTCCTTCTTCACGTCAAACGCGCGGATGTGTTTCGGTTTGCCAGAGTCGGCCACGTAGAGCTTTGACTCATCCGGGGAGAAGCAAATGCCATTGGGCATGTCGCTGTCGGCGATGACCGCCGTCGTTTTTCCCGATTTCGGATCAAGGCGGAATACATGATTCGCCGCCTGCTCCTTGGTGGCGCCCTTCGGCAGGCCGTAGGGTGGGTCGGTGAACCAGATCGTGCCGTCCGACTTCACCACCACATCATTCGGCGAGTTGAACTTTCGGCCGTCGATCTCGGCGACGAGCGTCTTCACCGTGCCGTCCTTCTCCGTCACCGAGACGCGCCGGCCGCTGTGCTCGGCGGAAACCAGGCGGCCCAGCAGATCGGTGGTGTTGCCGTTGGCGTTCTGGCTCGGCTTGCGGAACGTCGTGACGCCGCCATCCCTGGTCCACTTCTTCAACTCGTTGTTCGGGATATCGCTGAACACGAGAAATCCCTCCGGCATCCAGACCGGCCCCTCGATGAAGGCCATGTCGTCGCCGAGTTTATCGACGCGCGCTTCCGCCGCGACGCACGCCTTGAACTCCGCCGCGTTGGCGATGACGAACGGCCCGGCGTCCGCAGCCAGCGCTTGCAGCAGGTTAAATCCGGCCAGCGAGAGAACTGTGCAAAGTGTCTTCATGGTAAAAATGCGGGCGAACAAGAACACGGGCCGCGCGTGGCGTCACTGCCAAATTCCCGCTACGACATTGCGCCTCACGCCAGCCAGTATTCCTCAATCCGCTCCACGCCGCCGGGCGTTCCGCCATGCGCGCCGATGAGCGGTTCCTGCGGATTGCGGAAGTCGATGCCGGCAAAATCCAGGAAGTGACCGAACACGTCGGTATTCTGGATGTAGCCGTGGAAGCGCTCGGCCCCGGGGCCGATGGCCAGCACCGGCACGTAGTCCGCCGTGTGGGCGGTGCCGGTGAAAGCGATGCTGAGATAATTCGCCATGGCATCACCCAGCGCCGCGACGTCGCCCTTGCGCATTTCGTAAATCGCCTCGCCGGTATTAGCCAGGCAGGCGCGCAACAATTCGGCCTTGCGGTAGGGCATCTTGTAGCCGGTGCCCGCCTCGACGATCTCGATGATCTCGGTCGGCGTGGCGACATTCTCCTCCTTCTTCTTCTTTGCCACCCGGTCCTTTTCTTTCTCCGCGGCGGACTTGGCAGCCTCCTTCTTCTTTTCCTCGTCGGGATCCTTTTCCACCTCGGGTTCCTCGACCGCCGGCTTGCGCTTGAGCGGCTTGGCCATGGCGGAGAAGGACTGCTTCACCTTGAGCAACCGGCGGAATTCCCAGGTGCTCTGGCCGTAGGCATCGCCGCTGCCGTTGAGAGCGAGGTTGCCGTTGCCGTGGTCGGTGGTGATGACGATGAGCGTCTCCGGATCGCGTTTCTGAAATTCAAGGCAGACATCAATTGCCTCGTCGAAGGCGATCTGGTCATACAGCGCAGCGGCGGCATCATTGTTGTGACAGCCGTGGTCCACCCGGGCGCCTTCGACCTGGAGGATGAAGTGGGTCTCGTCTTGAAGGCGTCGCAACGCGGCGGCGGTCATTGCAGCCAGCGTTGGAACAGCGGCGTGCAGCTTGGGATCATTGACGTGATCGACCGTGAACGGCAGGTGCGTGCGGCCGAACAAGCCGAGCCACTGCTTGCCCGTGGGCGCGTCCGCAAGCTGCGCGGCCTTGTCCATCACGGCGTAGCCGGCCTTGCGGAAGTCCGCCAGCAGGTCGCGTTTATCCAACCGGTAGGCCTTGTCGAAGAATTTCGCCCCGCCGCCCAGCAACACATCCACGCGCCCGGTGAGATATTGGCTGGCGATGGCGCTGGCCTTCTCGCGGTCGCTCACCGAGGAGGCGAAGCCAGCCGGGGTTGCGTGGGTGATCTCTGCCGTGGTGACCAGCCCGCGCCGCCAGCGCGCGTCGCCCAGGATTTCGTAAAGGTGCCGCAAGGGCGTGCCGTCGCCGGCCTGGTTGACCATGCCGTTGATGATCCGCACGCCGCAGCCCCAACTCGATGAAGCTGCCGAGGAATCGGTGACCAGCGAGTTGAGCGAGCGCATGTTCATCATTCCAAAACGCGCAGCAGGATGATTGTACAGTTGCAACCATGTCGTGGGCCGGTTCCGGACAATCTGCGAAAGATGATCCGCGCAGGTCAAAGTGCCCGCGCTCATCCCGTCGCTGACCATGTGAATGATGCGGCGGGGCTTCTGGCCGGGCGTGCCGGAAACGGTCCGGGCCGCGGCGCGGCTGACATTCGGAAAAGCCAGCGCCCCCATTGCGGCCAGCGAGGTTGCTCCACCCAGAAAATTGCGTCGATTCATCGTGGCTCCAATGACGGAACCACGTCCGGGTGGCTTCAATCAAATCGCAAGGTCCGGAGCGGGTTTCCCACCGCATGCGCGCATTCATTTTTGCTGCGCGATGGCGACGAGTTGCTGAAACTGTCCGCCATGAATCGCCGCGCGTTCTTCCGCACCGCCGCCCTCGGGGCCGCCATCACCGGGGCCGCCCCGTACTTCGGATGCGCCCCGCGGCCACCAGCAACTCCGAGCACCGTGATGGCGCGACCGCCGGAACTGGTGCTCAACGGCATCGACGTGCTGCAGAAGCAGGATTTCGCGCCGCTGCGTTCGTTGCGTGTAGGGTTGATCACCAACCACACGGGCCACGACCGGCAGCGCCGCGCGACGATCGCAAGCCCGGGCTGGGCAAGGAAGGCGCGCTTGTTGCCG
>CAYQWK010000459.1:0-5055 GCA_964420805.1 uncultured Bifidobacteriaceae bacterium
TCGCCGGCGGCCAGCGCGGGCGCGTCGTTGACGCCGTCGCCGACGACGGCGACGCGATAGCCTTTGGCCTTCATTGCGCGCACGAACTCCACCTTGTTCTGCGGCAGGCAATCGCCCACCACGTCCTCGCAGCCAATCTCAGCGCCAACGCGCTTGGCCACCGCCGCGCGGTCGCCGCTGACCATGGCCACGCGGCGCACGCCGTGGTGCTTCAAATCCGTCAGCGACTCCGCCGCCTCGCTGCGCGTCTGATCCTGCAATCCGATCCAGCCGATGAACTTCCCGTCGCGCGCCACGAAGACGAGGCTGTAGCCCTCCGTCTCCGCGAGATCGACCGATTTCATGAAGTCCCCCGTCACGCCGTTGTCGTGGAGCCATTGTGCGCGGCCCACGAGGATGCGCGCGCCATCCACGCCCGCCTTGATGCCGCGGCCGGCCGTTTCGGCGAACTCCTGTGGTTCCGCCAGCGGCACGCCGGCCTCGGCGGCGATCTGCGCCAGGGCCTTCGCCGTGGGGTGGTTGCTGTATTTTTCCGCCGACGCCGCGATGTGAAGCAACTCCGCCGGTTGCACGCCGTCTTGCGGCGCGAGACGGCTGACCACCAGCTTGCCGCTGGTCAACGTGCCGGTTTTGTCGAAGACGAAGGCGTTGATGCGCGCCGCCAACTCAATGTCCGCCACGTTCTTGATCAGAATGCCCAAGCGCGCCGCCGCCGAAAGTGCCGCGACCATTGCTGTGGGCGTGGCCAGCACGAAGGCGCACGGGCACGCCACGATGAACACCGCGATTACGCGGCTGAGATCCTGCGTGAACGCCCACACCAGCGCGCCGATGACCAGCACCAGCGGCGTGTAGAATACCATGTACTGATCCACGATCCGCATGATCGGGAGTTTGGTCTTCTCGGCGGCAAGAATCAATTCACGCACGCGGCCCAGCGCGGTGTCCTGGCCGGCGCGGCTCACTTTGATTTCGAGAACACCCGTGAGGTTCTGCGTGCCGGCGAACACGTCGTCGCCCACCTTCTTGTCCACGGGCAGTGATTCGCCGGTGATGGTCGCTTGGTTGAACGAACCGGTGCCGGACACGATCACGCCGTCCGCTGCCACGTTGTCGCCCGGACGGATGCGGATGAGGTCGCCCACGGCGAGATCCTTCACCGCCACTTCCTCCTCCGGGCCGCCTTTGATGATCCGTCGCGCCTTGGTGGGCGTGAGCTTGATGAGCGACTCGATGGACGCGCGCGCGCCCTCCGCCGTGCGCGTCTCGATGATCTCACCGATCAACATGAAGAACGCCACCACGCCGGCCTCCTGGTAATGCCCGGAGGCGAACGAAGCCGTGACGGCGAGCGCCACCAACTCGTTCGTGCTCAACACGCCGCGCCGCAAATCCTTGAACGCGGTGATGACAATCGGCAGCCCAAGCAACACTGCGCCGATCATGGCGCTGGCATCCGCGACCACGCTGCTGTGGTCCAGCAGGCGTTCGGCGATGAACGAGTTCACGATGAACAACAGGCCGATGACCGTGCGGTTCAGCCGCACCGGTGTGTGCGAATGGTCGTGGCCGCAACTCGCACAACCTTCGTGCGAGTGGTCGTGATCCTGTTTGCGGCTGAGTAATGAGGAAACATTCATGGCTTCATCGGGACAGCGACAGTCCCCATCCGGGTTTAATTATGATCATCCTTCGGCGCCTCCGGCGCGGGCTTGGCCTTCTGCGGTTCGCGGCTCAACTGCAATCGCAGCTCGCGCGGTTTGCCGTCGGCGCGGGCGGGTAGGAAGATTCTCTCCTGCGCGTTGGTCAGGACGCGCTGGACGACTTCCGCCTGGCGGAGGCGCATGAAAAGCTCCGGATTCTCGCGGTATTGCGGCAGTACGTCGGAGAAGCGCTTGGCCTCGGCGGCAACGGCTTCGACGAGTCGCGTCCGGTCGCTGCGGGCGATTTCCACACGCGTCACCGACTCGCCTTTGGCCCGGCTGGACGCCTCGTTGGCGAAGCTCTTCGCCTCATTCATCGCCTTGTCCCGGCGCACCGAGGCCTCGAGCACGGCGCGGAATTTGTCCGTCAGTTGCCGCGGCGGAATTACCGAGGTGAGCGAGACCTGCTCGACCGTAATGCCGAGCTTCTGCTGGTCGGCAAGCATCGCCACGCGCGCCGCCACGCGTTCGTTGAAGGCGGTCACATTGCGTGTCAGGGCGTCGTCCACGGTGAATTGCGCCGCCGCGAAGAACAGCGCGTTGTTCAGCGCGTTGGTGACCACCGCCGGCGCGTTGGTGAAACCGAAGATGAATTGAAGGGGATCGGTGATGCGGTAGCGCAGCGCGGCGCGGACGTGGATGATGTTCGCATCCGCCGTGAGCACGTAGCTGTCCAGAGCGGGATTGAGCGTGCCGCGCGGCG
Organism: uncultured Bifidobacteriaceae bacterium; assembly: GCA_964420805.1. Classification (GTDB taxonomy): domain Bacteria; phylum Verrucomicrobiota; class Verrucomicrobiia; order Limisphaerales; family SIBH01; genus JANNGC01. The sequence continues at coordinate 2,407 of CAYQWK010000459.1, forward strand.
GCGGTTCATTGCGGGCGGCCTCCTGCTCGGGCGTGGTGTGGTACCAGCCGACGGTCGAGTTCGCGACCTGCACCTGGCTGAACGGGATGAAGACTTTCTCGTCAATCGGCGCGGGATAGGCCCAGTGAAAGCCAGGTCCGAGCAACGCCTTTTCGCCTTCGCCGACGGGCTTGCCGAAACGGAGAATGACGGCGCGCTCCTGCGGCCCCACCGTGAACATGCCCGACATGAAGAAGCCCACGATAAGAATCCCCATCAGGATCTTCACCACGAAGAAGCTGCTGCGGAGGGCGTCGGACAACGCGCGGGAGCCGGAGTCGTCCGGGGCCAGGGCGACGGACGTCTTTGGCTCGTGATCGTGGTTATGGTGCTCGTGCTCGCTCATTTGTTTCCAGCAGGACGGTTCAACAGGTCGAGCGGCGGCGTGTTCTGGTCGAGGATCAGCGTGGTGCGCTCGCGGAGGAAGAGTTCGAGGCCGGTGAGACGTTGAAGCAGGTTCGCCAGCGCCGGGTCCTGATTCAGCACGCCGAAGGACTTCGCCGCCTCGGCCTCGCCTTCGCCGCGAATGCGTGTGGCCTCGGCGTCGGCATCGGAGAGAAGCTTGGCAGCGTCGCGGTTGGCAGCGGCCTTGATCATCTCGGCCTGGCTGTTGCCCTCGGACTCGATGCGCGAAACGGCCACCTGCCGCTCGGACTGCATCCGCTCGAAGACGTTCTGGGTCACGCTCTCGGGCAGGCCGAGGCGCTTGATGCCGAGGAAGGCAACGTCGATGCCGTAGTTGTTGGCGCGGAGTTGGTCTTGGACTTTCTTGAGCATTTCCGCCTCGGTCTGCGCGAACTTGAGGTTCTTCTCGTCGGTGGAAATGAAGTCGCTGAAGGGATGCTTGCCCATGACTTCGTTCTTGGCGCTGCGGATGAGGGCGTCGAGCGTGCGCTCGGCCTCAGCCACGGAGCCACCGGCAAACTTCGGGAAGAACAATGCCGGCTCGCTGATGCGCCAGCCTGCATAGACCATGACGAGGAGGTTGTAGCCGTCGGGCGTGAGCGTCTCCTCGAACTTGCTCTCGAAGTTCTGCACGCGCTTGTCGAGCTTGTGGACCTTCTGGATGGGCCATGGCCATTTGGCGTAAAGGCCGGCCTCGGTGATCTGCCGCGCGGGGCGGCCGAAGGTGGTGACCACCGCGACCTCCGAGGTGCGAACTTGGAAGAGGAAGGTGAGCAGGCCAAAGATGACAATCAGCAGCGCGCCGATGGTCATGTTGAGCGGGTTCTTTTTCATGCGGTAAATAGTTTCTCCAGAAGGATGCCAAACCAGAACAATGCCGTGGCCAGACCGAAAGCGATGAAGTAGCGGAGAATCAAATTCCCACGACCAAGCAGACGCACCAAGCGGAACGGTGAATCGTTGTTCCGTCGAGGAAGCAGAATGAGCAGCGCCAAGAAGAGGTTGGCAGCTCCAACAATATTGAAGTAACTGGCGAGCCCGCCATGTCCATGTGCTCTCAGTTGCGATGCATGGGGCAGATAAATCGACATGAATTGTGTCGCCACGGCAAAGGTCAGCACGAAGACGGCGGCGAGGTGCCAGCCCTGCGAGAGTGTTGTGCAAGTTCCGTTCATTTCTTCGGCGGCGGCAACTGCACATCCAGCAAGTCCGTCCTCAACTTGTCTTCCAAGTTGAATAACAACACGTCCTGGGTGTTCGAGGTGGCTAGGACGTACTTGCGCGTGGACGCCGCGTTGCGTGCGAGGGTCTGTACGTAGGCGCGCTCGGCGTAAACGCTCGGCGCAGCACGGAAGGCGGGAAGCTGGTTGGTGAACGATGCGGCACGGGCCAACGCCAGCGCCTTGGTGCGGTCGCGGTCGGCTTCTGCCTCGCGCACGATGCGGTAGGCGGCGGCTCCGGCGAGGGCGTTGGTCTGCGTGGCTTGCGCGCGTGCGGCGAGAATCTTCGCCTCGCGCGTCTGGAGCGCGCCCACGACTTTCTCATACGCCCCGGCCACGGCCACCGGAGGGTGAATGTCCTGCAACCCGACGAACACGATGCGCGCGCCAAGTCCGCGTTCGTCGGCGGAATTCTGGATGCGCTGACGCAACACCGCCGCCGCCGCCGCACGAGTCGAGGACATGACATCGTTCAAATCCGCGCTGACGAGAAAGCGGACGACCTCGCGCATGGCCAGCTTCTCGAGAAGTTGGTCGGGGTGCGCGTTGGTGTAGGCCCACGCGGTGAGGTTGGTGATCTGGAACTGTACCGGGATGCCGACGGCCAGAAGGTTCACGGGCGGACTTTTCTTTGAGCCGTCAGTGTTGGTGGTCGTTTGTTCTCGGCTGGCGACCAGCAGGTTGAACTCCTCCTTCTCGTGGCTCACGGTCCAGAGAATGGTCGTCTGCTTGTGATCGTCCTCCTTCTCGCCGGGCGCGAGGCCGATCTCGAATTCCTGAATTTGCTCGGTGCGGTAGCGGTGAATCTTGTCGATCGGCCAGGGCAGCTTGAGGTGGGCGCCGGGTTCGAGAATGGCGCGGCCTGCGACTGGTTTGCCGAAGCGTTCGAGCAATGCCTGTTCACCGGTCTCGACGACCACGAAGCAGGTGGAGAACAGCAACACTAAAACCTTCAAATAATGAAGAAAATACACCGATGTCAGTT
>CAYQWK010000460.1:0-5048 GCA_964420805.1 uncultured Bifidobacteriaceae bacterium
GCGGCCGACGGTGCCCCAGAACGGGTCGAGTTCGTAATCCTTGCCGCGCTGAAAGAGGACATCGGTGGGCGTGGGACCGGCGCGCAGGGTAAGGCTGTCGGCGTCGAGCAAACCGGGGGTGGTGGTTTCCTGCGCCTTCACACCGCGGAGTTGCGCGCCTTTGACCCAGCCGCCGGCCTTGGGATTGAACAGCGGAAGGCTCGAATGCTCCTCGGCCGTGACGGTGAGGAATGCGGGCGGCTCGATATGCAAGTTAGTGGTGAGAGAGCGCGGGGCGTCCACGGTGACTTGCACGTTCCATTGGCCGGCCAGCGTGAACTCCGCCGGGTTCGCAGCGTGCGCGGGGTGAAAGAAGTTCAAACTCAGGCTGAGGCCAAGGAGCAGCGAATGTCTGTGGGTCACGGCGAAACGGTAGCAACATCCCCTGCCCGGCGCACAGGCAGAAGTACCGGAGCTGCAACGCGCTGCTTTGGGACCATGGCATTTGGGATAAATCAACTCGGCGCGGGCCTGGAGGATGAGAAACCCCTTGCCGGTGCTTCGCCGCGCGGAGCAAATTCGCCGGCAGATTTCCCGTGCGTTTCCGGCCGCCCGTATTTGCGCGCCGCACCGGCTTCCTGCCGTTGCTGGGCGCGCTGGTTTTGCTCATCGCGGCGTCGAACGGAGCGGAGCGGGTGATTGATCCAGCCGCCCTGCCTCCGCCCGCCGCGCGCGAAGTGGATTTCCTGAAAGACGTCCGGCCGGTCTTCGTGGAGCGCTGCCACCAATGCCACGATGTCCGCAAACAGCGCGGCGGGTTTCGGCTCGATGACCGCGAGGCGGCGCTGCGCGGCGGCGAGAATTTCACGCCGGCCATCAAGCCCGGGCGCAGCGCCGAGAGTCCGTTGATTCATGCCGTGGCCGGTTTGATTCCGGACATGGCAATGCCGCCGAAGGGCGATCCGTTGACACGAGACCAAATCGGGGTATTGCGCGCGTGGATCGACCAGGGAGCAAAATGGCCGGAAGAAACCCGCGCCGGGGTGGACTCCGTCAAAGACCACTGGGCGTTCCAGCCGGTGAAGCGACCGCCGGTTCCGTCGGTGAGCCGCAAGGCGCCAGACACGAATCCCATCGACGCCTTCATTGCCGCCAAGCTCGCGGAGAAGAAACTCACGCCCTCCCGCGAGGCTGATCGCGTCACGCTGATCCGCCGACTTTATCTCGTCATGCTCGGACTGCCGCCGACGCCGGAGGACGTCGCGGCATTTGTGGCCGACAAGCAACCACAGGCCTTCGAGCGATTGGTGGACCGGGTGCTTGCCGACTCCCGCTACGGCGAGCGCTGGGCCAGGCACTGGCTCGACGTGATCCGCTTTGCCGAGAGCAACGGCTTCGAGCCGAATCGCGAACGGCCCAACGCCTGGCGCTTCCGCGATTACGTCATCGCGGCATTCAACGAGGACAAGCCTTTCGACCGGTTTGTCCGTGAGCAGATCGCGGGCGACGCGCTCGGGGCGGACGTGGCGACCGGCTTCCTCGTCGGCGGCACGGTGGACATCGTGAAGAGTCCCGACCCTGCGCTCACCGCGCAGCAACGCGCGGACGAACTCGACGACATGGTGGCCACCACCGGCACCGCTTTCCTCGGTCTCACGCTCGGCTGCGTGCGCTGCCATGCGCACAAGTTCGACCCGATCGCGCACCGCGAGTATTACTCCATGGCCGCGATTTTTGCCGGTGTGCAGCACGGCGAACGCACGCTGCCCATGCCGGAGAAACAGGCGCGTGAATTTGCCGCGCTCGATGGCCGGATCAAGGAACTGGAGCAGAAGCTGACGCGGTTCGTTGCTGCAAATGTCCCGGAGGGAATTGCGACGAATGGAAAGGCCGCCACGCTCCGAGCGCCGGTGGATTTCGCCAGGAACGAGGACACCTTCGCGCCGATGGAGGCGAAGTTCCTCCGCTTCACCGTCGAGTCCACCACGGGAGCCGAACCCTGCCTTGATGAAATCGAAGTCTGGTCCGGCGACCGCAACGTGGCGGCGGCCACCAACGGCACCAAGGCAACCGCGTCGGGAACCCTGCCCGGCTACGAGATTCACAAACTCGAGCACATCAACGACGGGCGTTTTGGAAACTCGCGCTCGTGGATTTCCAGCGAGCCCGGGCGCGGATGGGTGCGGCTCGAATTCACCAGGCCCGAGCGCATCGAGCGCGTCGTGTGGGGCCGCGACCGGGAAGGCAAGTTCAGGGACCGCCTCGCCACGGGCTACCGCATCGAGACGGCGATGACGACGAACGCCTGGAAACTCGCGGCCAGTTCCGCCGACCGCGAGCCGTTCAAGGCCGGCAACAGCAAGTCCGGCAAACCGGCCGGGCCGGTGTATCGTTTCGAGGGTTTGGCGGAGAATGAGGCGCAACAAGGCCGACGATGGCTCGGGGAATTGGAGCAGTTGCGAAAGGACCGGGTTGCGTTGGCGCAAGCGCCGGTGGTTTACGCCGGAAATTTTTCCCAGCCGGGAACGACGCATCGCCTGCATCGCGGGGATCCGATGCAGAAGCGCGAGCCGGTGGCTCCCGGGACGCCTGCAATTTTCCAACCGCTCACGCTCGCAACCAACGCCCCTGAACAGGAACGCCGCGCCCGTCTGGCGGACTGGATCGCCAGCCCGGAGCAGCCGTTGACGGCGCGCGTGATCGCGAACCGCATCTGGCAGTATCAATTTGGTGCCGGGCTTGTTAGCACGCCGAACGACTTTGGAAAGAATGGCGCCACGCCCACGCATCCCGAACTGCTTGACTGGCTGGCAAGCGAACTGGTCGCCAACGGCTGGAGCATCAAGAAGCTGCAACGGCTCATCCTCACCTCGGCCACCTGGCGGCAGGCCGGCACGCCGCGCGCGGAGGCGTTGAAGGTGGATGCGGGCAGCCGTTTCCTCTGGCGCTTCCCGCCGCGCCGCCTTGAGGCCGAGGCCATTCGCGACAGCATCCTTGCCGTGAGTGGCAACCTCGATCCCACACCCGGCGGCCCGGGTTTCTATCTGCACGATGTCATTCGCGAAAATGTCTATCACTACCACCCGAAGGAGAGGTTCGGCCCCGCGGAATCGCGCCGCATGATCTACGCCTTCAAGGTTCGCATGGAGCAGGACGGCATCTTTGGCTCGTTCGATTGTCCGGACGGCAGCCTCGTGGCGCCCAAACGCAGCGTGTCCACGACGCCGTTGCAGGCGCTGAATTTGTTCAACAGCCGTTTCATGCTCGATCAGTCGGAGACGTTCGCCGCGCGCCTGCGCAGGGACGCGGGCGATGACCCGGCGGCGCAGATTTGGAGGGCGTGGCAACTGGCCTTCAATCGCACGCCTGAAAGGACGGAGGCGAAGACCGCTGCCGCGTTCGTGAAGGCGGAAGGGTTGCCGGCGTTTTGCCGCGCCGTGCTGAACGCGAACGAGTTCCTGTTCATTCCATGAGCGAGCAACTTCACGCCCTAAACAGCCCCCTCCTCAACCGCCGGCGTTTTCTTTCGGACACGGGCATCGGCCTCGGTTCCATCGCGCTCGCGCACCTGCTCGGAAGGCAGGGATTGCTCGCCGCCAGCGTGTCGGGAAAGGAATCGATTCGCCCGGTCATCGGCCCCGGCAGTCCTTACGCGCCGCGCCCGGCACACTTCACGCCGCGCGCGAAGAACGTGCTCGTCATCTTCTGCTCCGGCGCGTGCAGCCAGCTCGACACATTTGATTACAAGCCCGAGTTGATCCGCCGGCACGGCCAGCCCATGCCGGGCCAGGAGAAGTTGATCACCTTCCAGGGCGAGCAGGGCGCGCTCACGAAAAGCCCGTGGGAATTCAAGCCGCGCGGCCAAAGCGGCAAAATGATTTCGGAACTCGTGCCCCACCTCGGCGCGCTCGCGGACGAGATGTGTTTCATCCACTCGATGCAGGGGAAGACGAACACCCACACCCCCGCCGAAAACTTCATGTCCACCGGCTACACGCTTGAGGGCTTTCCCAGCATGGGCGCGTGGGTCACATACGCGCTTGGCAGCGAGGACCAGAGCCTGCCCGCCTACGTGGCGATTCCCGACCCGCGCGGCAAGCCGCAGAGCAGCATGAACAACTGGGCGCCGGGTTTCCTCCCCGCCGCGTTCCAAGGCACCGACTTCAACGCCACCAATCCGATTCGCAACCTCGCCCGGCCGGAATCCATCGCGCCGAGCCGCGATCAGGCCACGCGCGGTTTTCTGCGCACGCTGAACGAGCGGCACGCCGAAAGGTTCCCCGGCGACACCGAACTCGCCGCGCGCATCGCCAGCTACGAACTGGCCGCAAGGATGCAGCTCGCCATTCCCGAGGTCGCCGATCTGGGCAACGAACCCGCGCACATCCTCAAGCTGTACGGCGCGGATGAGGGCGGATCGAAGGTCAACGAACTCCGCGCCGCCTACGCTCGCAATTGCATCCTCGCGCGCCGTCTCGTCGAGCGCGGCGTGCGTTTCGTGCAACTCTTCAACGGCGCCTACCAGACCGGCGGCGAAGGGGTGAGCAACTGGGACGGCCACAAGGAACTCTTCAAGCAATACAGCCTGCACGGTCCCGTGCTCGACAAGCCCACCGCGGGGCTGCTCATCGACCTCAAGCAGCGCGGCCTGCTCGAAAACACGCTCGTGGTCTGGTGTACGGAGTTCGGCCGGATGCCGACCTTCCAGAAGGGGGCGCAAGGTCGCGACCACAACCCGGCCGGGTTCACCTGCTGGATGGCTGGCGCGGGCGTGAAGAAGGGGCTGAGCTACGGCGCAACGGACGAGTTCGGCTACAAGGCCGAGCAAAACGTCGTCACCGTGCACGACTTCCACGCGACCATCCTTCACCTGCTGGGCCTCGATCACGAGCGGCTGACCTACTACCACAACGGCCTGGAGCGCCGCCTTACTGACGTGCATGGCGAGGTTATCCGGGACATTCTCGCGTGAGCGGCGCGTTTCCATGCCGGCTGGCCATGTTCGATTCTGACGGAACGCTGGCGGACACGCTGCCCGACCCCTTCGCGCTGAGCGATGTCGACCAGGC
>CAYQWK010000461.1:0-5039 GCA_964420805.1 uncultured Bifidobacteriaceae bacterium
GCTCTCGCGCACGTCCGCGCTGGAGAACGTCGAACTGCCGATGCTCTACGCGCCGGGCCGGCAGCGGCAGGAGCGCGCGCTGGATTCATTGCGCAAGGTCGGTCTGGGCGAACGCGCCGATCACCATCCAAACCAGCTTTCCGGCGGGCAGCAGCAGCGCGTGGCCATCGCCCGCGCGCTGGTGAACGCGCCCGCCCTGCTGCTTGCCGACGAGCCGACCGGCAATCTCGACACGCAGACGAGCGCGGAGATCATGGGGCTTTTCCAGAGCCTCAACGAGCAGGGCATCACCATCGTCATGGTCACGCACGAACTGGACATCGCACATTACACGAAGCGCAACATCGTGATGCGGGACGGACGCGTGATCAGCGACGTGCCGGTGGAGAATCGACTGGTCGCCGCCACGGAACTGGAGCGCCTGCGCGAGGAACAGCGCGCGGTGAAACTCGCATGAGGATTTTTGCCACGATCAAGATCGCGGGCCGCGCCTTGCGGCGGAACGGGCTGCGCACGTTCCTCACGATGCTCGGCATCATCATCGGCGTGGGCGCGGTGATCGCCACCGTGAGCATCGGCAATGGTGCGAAGGCGGTCATCGAGGCGCAGATCGCCAACCTCGGTCAGAACGTGCTGCTCATCATGTCCGGCAACGTCAGTCGCGGCGGATTCCGCTTCGGGTTCGGCAGCCCCGGCTCGCTTAAGGTCGAGGACATGGAGGCGATCCGGCGCGAAGTCAGCGGCGTGATAGCCATCAGCCCGGAAGTTCGCTCGGGTGGGCAGGTCATTGCCGGAAACCAGAATCATGCGCCGGGCATTCGCGGCGTGGGCGTGGACTTCCTGCAAATCCGGTCCTGGGACCTGGTGAGCGGGCAGAATTTCACGGACAACGACGTGCGCACGGCGAACAAAGTCGCGCTGATCGGGCGCACGGCCTCCGAGACATTGTTCGGGCCGGACAACGATCCGGTGGGTCAGGTCATCCGTATCCGCAACGTCCCCTTCCGCATCGTCGGCCTGCTCAAACCCAAGGGCATGAGTATGCGCGGCGAGGATGAGGACGACGTGATTCTGGTGCCTTACACGAGCGCGATGCGGCGGTTGACGGGCGACACGACGTTCCGTTCGCTGAACCTTCAGGCCGCAAGCGCAGGACAGATTCCGGACGTACAAACCCAGGTCACGGATCTGCTCCGGCAGAAGCATCGCATCCTGCCAGGCCGTGAGGACGATTTCGTGGTGCGGTCGCAGCAAGAGATTGCCGAGATGGCGACGGCAACCTCGAAAACCATGGGCGCGTTGCTGGCGGCGGTGGCCATCGTGTCGCTGGTGGTTGGAGGCATTGGCATCATGAACATCATGCTGGTGAGCGTGACGGAACGGACGCGGGAGATCGGCATTCGCATGGCGGTGGGCGCAAAGGGCCGGGACATCCTGTGGCAGTTCCTGGTCGAGGCGGTGACGTTGAGCGTGGTGGGAGGGTTGATCGGCATCGCCTGCGGCATCGGCGGCTCGCAACTGATTTCCTCCCACTTCGGCTGGTCGGTGCTGACCTCGACCAACTCGATCGTCTATGCGTTCGGTTCGAGTTTCATCGTGGGCGTGGTCTTCGGGCTTTACCCGGCCTTCAAGGCGTCGCAACTCGATCCAATCGACGCGCTGCGATATGAATAGAAAACCGGCCCGCGTTGCCGCGGGCCGGTGACATAAACCAGAACGGGATTCGCGCCTTCGCTCAGAATGTGAACGTGGTCTGCAAATACAGGAAGTCCGCGTCGTGCGAGCCGAACGCCTTGCTCGACAGGGATTGGTCGATGTAATCGCCGGTGAAGAAGTGGCCGTAGCCGACCTGCACGGCCGAGCTGGGACAAATCTTGTAGGTGGCCACGAGGTCGATTTCCGAGCCAACGAAACTGTCGTAGCCCTTGTTGATTCCATAGCCGGTCCCGGGAGTGGCCGCAGTGCCGCCGCGACGTCCGCCCGCGACCGTGTAGAAACTGTCCTGGGTGTCGGCCAGCCAGAACAGGTGCCCTTCCAGCAAAACGGTCAGCTTCTTGAGCGGTTGCACGGAGCTCATCAGGCGCACGTTGTGGATGTTCTGCAACGAGATGAAATCCATCATGCCGTAGAACTTGTGGTTCGTCGGGAAGAGGTTGTCGAACGTCTCGTGCTTGTTGTCCTTTGGGTTGCTGTCGCCGGAGCCGTAGTTGTACTCGACGCCAAGGCGGGGTTTGGCGGTGACCTTCTCGAAGGTATAGCCCGCGCCGAGATAAGCCGCGAAAGCCTCGTGCGACTGGCTCTTGGCCGCGCGCTGCGCCGCCACGGTCGCGGCCGGATTCTGGTAGCGGCCGAATTGGTACATCAACTCCGCGCTGTAATCCCATCCGGCGAGCTGCCCCGGCAGCGATTTCACGCGCAAGCCCGGCGTGTAGATGTCGCGCGGCGAGGCGCCGCCGGCCTGCGGCGTGTCCTTCACATGCGCGAAGGGCGACTCGGTCTCCGTGTTGCGGGCGAGAAAGTAGAGCTGAGTTTCCTGTTTCGGCACCAGCTTGGTGGAGGCGTAGATGCCGGAGAACGTGTCGTACTCGTTCGCCATGTTGAAGCTGTGCTCGTCCACCAGCACGACGCGAGAGACGAAGGCGTCCACCCACAGGTTCTTGTCCTCGTAGCGCAATTTCGCGCCGTCGAAAACGCGTCCGAGATTGTTCCAGTCGAACGCGCCGATCAGACGTTCATCGCCGTAGCTCAGTTCCTGCCGGCCCACCTTGAGTGAAACGGCCTGCTTATTGCCGATGGTCAGGTAGGCCTGGTGAAAATCGGCGGAATCCGCCTCGGGATTCGGATCGCGCTCGTCGCCGCTGGTCGAACTGTCGCGGCCCTCGACGTAAAAGCCGAACCAGGGAACCGAATAGCCGACGTGAACCTTCTCGCGCAGCATCATGAAGTTGTTGTGCGCGATGCCACGGTGCTCGCGGAAATCAAGCGCGCCGGCGCGGCCGGCCACGCCATAGAAATCATGCGCCTCCAAACGCACGCGCACCTGTCCGCCAAGATCCCAGTCCTTCCACAGGTCGGAGGACTTGCGGAGCCAGTCATTCACCGCGCCGGCGCTGGCGGCGGGCGCGGGTGGCGCGGCATTTTGGGCAACCGCGTTGGAGCCGAACAGCGCGGTCGTCGCGGCAAGCACCAGCGCGCTGCTGTTAAGAAGTGAATCACGTTGTGGTTTCATGTTGGGTATCAGCGAACCTAAGCGGACCTTTCTCATTCAATGGTGTATTCGGATTGGTTTGATGTGGGACAAGGGTTTCTCAGTCCGCGGCGGCCAGGGATATTTGCGGACAGGGCGGCGCAATAACTGCCGGGGCCAGCGCGGCTTCCTTGTGGCGGTGGGCATGGACTTCGAAAAACTCAATCAACTGCTCGCGCAGCGAATAGTAATCCGGATGCTCCATCATCGCCTTGCGATCACGCGGCCGCGGAAATTCGACTTCGAGAATGTCGCCCACGACCGCCGCTTTCCGCACCTTGCAACCGACTTCAAACGCCGAGTTTTTCATTCCCGTGCAACAGTGATTTACCGCACCCTCCTCGGCAGACTTTATGCACACGTATCAGAACTTCATTGGCGGCGAATGGGTCCCAGCCGCCTCGGGCAAGACCTACCGTAATCTCAATCCAGCCGACATCCGCGAGACCGTGGCGGAGCACCCGGCGTCGGATTCCGGCGACGCTTCGCGCGCCATCGCCGCGGCCAGCGCGGCGTTTACCGGTTGGGCTGCGCAAACGCCCGTGGCCCGCGGCCGCGTGTTGAGCAAGGCGTCGCAACTCCTTGAATCACGCAAGGCGGAACTAGCCGCCCTGCTCACCCGCGAGGAAGGAAAAACGCTCGCCGAGGCCACTGGCGAAGCGCAGCGCGCCGTGGACATCTTCCGGTTCTTCGGTGGCCTCAGCTACACGCTCGGCGGGCAGACCATTCCACACGATCTCCCGCAAAACCTGCTCTATACCCGCCGCGAACCACTTGGTGTTGTGGGCCTCATCACCCCTTGGAATTTCCCCATCGCCATCCCGGCGTGGAAGCTCGCCCCCGCGCTCGTCAGCGGAAACACCGTGGTGCTCAAGCCCGCCTCGCAGGCAGCGGCCATGTCCTTCGAACTCGCCAGAACCCTCGCCGAGGCCGGTCTGCCGAAGGGCGTGTTGAACGTCGTCACCGGCGAAGGCCGCGCGGTGGGCGGCGAACTGGCGACCAACCCCGCCATCGTCGCGCTGTCCTTCACCGGCTCATACAAGATCGGCCACGCCATTTACCAGCAACTCTCACAACGCATGGCCCGCGCGCAGATGGAAATGGGGGGCAAGAACCCAACCATTGTCCTCGCCGACGCAGACCTCGATCTCGCCGCGCGCCTGGTGGCCATCGCGGGTTTCGGCCTCACCGGGCAGGCTTGCACCGCCACCAGCCGCGTGATTGTCGAGAAATCCGTCGCCGAAGCCTTCACGGCGAAGCTCGTCGAGAAGGCCAGGGCCATCGTCGTGGGCAACGGTTTGCAGCAAGGCGTGACCATGGGGCCGGCGGTAAACGAACAGGAGTTCAGGGGCAACCTCGATTACGTGCAAATCGCCCGGGATGAGGGCGCCACCATTGTTCACGGCGGCTCACGTCTCACCGACGGCGACCTCGCCCACGGATGGTTCATGCAACCGACCATCATTGGCAACGTCACGCCCGGGATGCGCATCGCGCGCGAGGAAGTCTTCGGCCCGGTGATCGCGATCATTGCCGTGGAGAATTTCGACGAGGCCATGACCGTGGCCAACGGCGTGGACGTCGGCCTGAGCGCCTCCATCGTCACCCGCGATATCAAGAAGGCGATGCTCTACTCCGAGCGCATCCAGGCCGGCGTGGTGAAGATCAACCAGATCAGCACCGGCCTCGCCCTCCAGGCCCCCTTCGGCGGCGTGAAGAAGAGCAGCACCGACTCCTTCAAGGAACAAGGCGCGGGAGCGGTGGATTTCTACACCAAGATCAAGACGGTGTA
>CAYQWK010000462.1:0-5025 GCA_964420805.1 uncultured Bifidobacteriaceae bacterium
GGACTGGCCGCACTGTTCGGCGTCTGGCGGGCGGTGCTGAACGACGGCGAGCGGGACGTGCTGACAAAAAAGCTCGCCGGAAAATTCCCCTTACTCCGGAGACAGCCGGCGTGAGCACCCCGTTTGTCAGCATCATCATGCGGTCTTACAACGAGGCCTGGGCGTTGAAGGAGACGTTGCCGGCTTTGCGCACGCAGGATTTCACAAACTGGGAACTCATCGTGATTGATTCCGGTTCGACCGACGGTTCGCAAGAGCTCATCCGCGCCGCGCACCCCGCGCACTTCGTGCAAATCACGCCGCAGGAATACAATCCTAGCCGCGTCATGAACCAAGGCATGAGGCTGGCGAAATCAGCGTTCTGCATTTTCCTCAACGCCGACGCCACGCCCCAAAACGCGCACTGGCTGCGTCCGTTGGTGAAGGCTTTGCAAGACCCGAAGGTCGCGGCGTGCTTCGGCCGGCAGGTTCCGCGGCCCGATTGCGACGCGGTGTTCGCCTGTGACTATGACCGTTGCTTTGGACCGCATCGCGAGTCAGTGAAGTGGGACCACTTCTTCAGCATGGTCAGCAGCGGCCTCCGCAAGGAGGTGTGGGCGAAACGCGGTTTCCGCGAAGACCTGCAATATGCCGAGGACGACGAGTACACCCGTTGGTGCAGGGCGCGGGGTTACGCGGTCGCCTACGTTCCGGAATCCGTCGCGATGCACTCGCACAACTACACGCCGGACCAGGTCAAGAAGCGCAGTTTCGGCGATGCCCGCGCCATCGGCCAGGCGTGGCAGGGCGCGCCCGGCGACTTCAACTGGCTGAAAACCGTCGCTCTCGGCTGGCTCAGCGACCTTCGGCACGACGCGCAGTTTTGCGCGCGGACGCGGCGACTGCGGGAACTGCCGCACGCGGCGCGCATTCGCTGGCAGCAACGCACCGGCAAGCTGGCGGGCTTCCACCAGGGCTGGAAGGAACAGAACCAAGCTCAATGAAAATCCTCGTCGTCTCGAATCTCTTTCCGCCGCACTACATCGGCGGCTACGAATTGCGCTGCGAAGTTGCGGTGAACGCGCTGCGCGCGCGCGGCCACACTGTGCAGGTGCTGACTTCCGACCACGGCGTCACCGCCTCGACAGCCGGCGTCGCCGAGAACAGCGTGGCGCGGACACTCCGCATTCATGGCTTCTACGGTCACCCGTGGCTGGGAATCCGGCAGTTGCGCGAGCTGGAGTTGCACAACAACCGCGTGCTGCGCGAGGCGGTGGCGGCCTTCCAACCCGACGTCGTTCACGTGTGGAATCTCGGTGGCATTTCGAAATCGCTCTGCCTGACCCTGCAAGAGCTCGGCGTGCCGACGGTGTTTGACATATCCGACCATTGGATTGCGCGCAGTCTGGTCGCAGACGTCTGGCTCGACTGGTGGAATCGTAAGAACGCGTCTCTGCCAGCCCGACTGTTGCGTTGGTTCTGGACGCTGACCGGCGCGCGCAAGCGCTGGAATCAAATGGCGCCGACCAACCCAATCACCGACATCCGCTTTCCGCGAATCTACTTCTGCAGCCGCACCCTCCGCGACCTTACCGCCGCGAAGGGATACGCGGTGCAGCAAGGGGAAGTCGTTTATTGTTCGGTGGACACGGAGCGGTTCCGTAGCGAACCCATTCCAGCGACGCGGCCTTTGCGCAAGCTGCTCTGGGTCGGCCGACTCGCGGAAGACAAGGGCGTGATGACGGCGCTGAAGGCGATGGCGGCAGTGCAGGGCAAATTCGCCGGCGAGCTTCACATCTACGGCAAGGGCGAGGCCGATTACACTGCGAAGCTGAAATCGTTCGTGAAGCAACATCGCCTGCCGGTTTTCTTCCACACCGCGAGCGCTGCTGAGATGCCGGCAATCTATCGCATCCACGACGCGCTGTTGTTCACTTCCGAATGGGAAGAACCGTTCGCGCTCACTCCGCTCGAAGCGATGGCCAGCGGTTTGCCGGTCATCGGCACGATGACTGGCGGCAGCAAGGAACTCTTCCGCCACGGCGAGAATGCGCTGACCTACACAGCGGGCAATGCGGAGGAACTTGCCCAGCGCGTTCTAGAACTGGATGCCACGCCAGCGGCCCGTGCCCGTCTGGCGGCGGTGGGGAACTCCGAAGTCCGCACCAAATTCGCCGAGCCAGTTATCATGGACCGGATGGAAAGCTACATTCTGGAGAGTATTCGCGGCGCAGCACCCCGCGCACGGGCTGCGGACTGACGGATCGGTGACCTTGCTGCACATTGAATCCACTGTCTGGCACGATACCAGCAATACAGATTCTTGTGTTGAACGAATCTGTATTGGAAATCGCGGAAAAGCCAAGGATTGCCGGTGAATCCCCTGCTAGCGGCGAATGGGCCGTAAACATTGCAGGCGAGCATGAAAGTGCATCCGCAATGTCGTTGCATCAGCCAGCGCGAAGAGGATTCACCCTAGACGGCAGTGCCGAACTGGAACGGCATCTTGAATCGGTATGCAGCCACGTCTGCGACGAGGTTCGCGCCCTCATCCCGCCGTCGAAACTTGACGGCCTGCTGTTGGGTGGTGGCTACGGGCGTGGTGAGGGCGGTGTTCTCCGCACAGGCTCGGGCGACCAGCCTTACAACGATCTGGAGTTTTACGTGTTTGTCCGAGGTAACGCGGTGTTCGCTGAAAAGGAATTTCGCGCTGCGCTACATGCGCTCGGGCGGCGCCTGTCGCCCGGTGCCGGACTCGAAGTTGAGTTCAAGGTGCTGACTCTGGACAAGCTGCGCGGCACTGACCCGTCCATGTTCTTCTACGACTTGGTGACCGGCCATCGCTGGCTCATCGGTGACGACTCGTTGCTGCCGGGTTGCGAGCACCATCACGCGGCCAGTGACATTCCGTTACACGAAGCCACGCGCCTCCTTATGAACCGCTGCTCGGGATTGCTCTTTAGCGCGGAGCGCTTGCGCCGGGTTCAATTTGGCGCTGCGGAAGCTGATTTTGTCGGCCGCAATCTGGCGAAAGCTCAACTCGCGCTCGGGGACGTGCTGCTCACCGTTGCTGGCCAGTATCATTGGAGCTGTCGAGAGCGGCACGGACGACTCCTGCTATTGGACGACTTCGGGAATGACGTGAAACGCGACGCCATCTGCCGTCACCACGCCACCGGGGTGGCGTTCAAATTGCATCCGATTCGCTCCACCGCTTCGCGCGAATCTATGCTCCGCGAGCACGCGGAGTTGAGCGCGCTGGCAAAGACACTCTGGCTGTGGATTGAGAACCGTCGCCTCGGAACAGCTTTCTCCAGTCCGCGTGAATACGCCCTTAGCACCAAGGACAAGTGTCCCGAAACCTCCGCGCTTCGTAACCGGTTGGTGAACGCGAGGACCTTTGGGCCTGCG
Organism: uncultured Bifidobacteriaceae bacterium; assembly: GCA_964420805.1. Lineage (GTDB taxonomy): Bacteria > Verrucomicrobiota > Verrucomicrobiia > Limisphaerales > SIBH01 > JANNGC01. The sequence continues at coordinate 3,391 of CAYQWK010000462.1, forward strand.
ACAGCCCTGTGGTCTGACGGCCCTCGGTATCCGCGCCAACGACTCTTCCACGCGCTTTGCCTGCTCCTTTGGGAAGGCAACAGTCTCGCGGACGCCGCACTGCGGCGGCGAGTGCAGCGCGAACTCAAGACGCGTGCCGCCGATTTCGCCGGAATGATCGCCGCCTACGAACAGCTCTGGCATCGCTTCAACTGAGCATGAAAATACTCGTCGTCTATCCCTACATCCCGTTTCCCGTGGACCGCGGCACTTACCAGCGCACATTCCATCTGCTCCGCTCACTCGCGCAAGATCATGAAGTGGATTTGCTCGCACTGAGCGAGGATGGCGAGCGCTGCGAGCAAAAGCCGGTGTTCGCGGAGTTTTGCCGGCGCGTCGAGTTTGTGCCCTTCGCGCATCCGCAATGGCCGCGGCTGTTTCCGGATCGTCTTCTGAATCCGCTCCCGACCACTGTCCGACACTGGCGACTGCCGCACGTCGCGAAGGCGATTCACCGGTTTGCCGACGACCATCACTACGACCTCGTTCATGTCTGCGACATCGTGATGGCGCAGTATTTCTTCAACGGCCTCGGCCACCTGCCGCTGGCGGTGGATCGCAGCCGCGTGGATTTGCAATTCCAGCTCGCCCAGCGCAAAGCAATGTCGAGCGGCGCGCGGCAGGCGGTGCTGGATTGGGAAAATATCGCAAAGCTCAAGCGCTTCGAACGACGCGTCGCCCGTCGCGCGGCGGTGGAAGTGGTTTGCGGGCCCGACGACGAAACCTTCATTCGCGGACAGATCAGCCGGGACGTGCCGGTGCAGGTCATCACGAACGGCGTGGATCTGGATTACTTTACGCCGACAGCTTCGTCTGAGCCGCGCGCGGTTGAACCGACGGTCTTGTTCTGTGGCGCAATGGACTACACGCCGAACGTGGACGCGCTGCGTTGGTTCTTCGCCGAGATGCACGAAGCCTTGCTCAACCGCGTGCCGAATTTGCGCGTACTCATCGTGGGCAAGTCACCCGTCGCCGAAGTTCAAGCTTACGCGAGCCGATCCGGAGTTACGGTCACCGGCGGAGTGCCGGATGTGCGGCCGTTCTATCGCCGTGCGTGGCTGCAAATCGTACCGTTGCGCATCGGGGGCGGCACGCGGCTGAAGATTCCTGAGAGCATGGCGATGGGCACCCCGGTCGTCTCGACAACCATTGGCGCACAGGGCCTCAACCTTCGCCACGGCCACGACCTTCTGCTCGCCGATACGGCGGAAACGTTTGTCCAGGAAGCCGCGCGAGCGCTTAGTAATGAGCCGCTACGCCAGCACGTGGAGCAGGAAGGCATGCGGACCGTTCTCACCCGGCTTTCCTGGCCGATGCTCGGCCAGCAACTCAGCGACTATTATGCGAAACGCTTCCGGAATTGATTGGTGGAAGCTCCGCCGCGTCCGGTGGCCGCTCGGCGCTGTCCTGGTGCTGGGAGTAGCCGCTGGACTGGCGGTCGCACGCTCCAATGCCTCGCGCGTGGTGGTTTACAACGAGACAGGCATCGACATAACGGAACTGGCCGTCAGCGCCTGCGGTCAATCGAAGACTTTCCACGACGTAAGGGAGCGCGAGTCGGTTCGCCTGACACTCACCGCTTCTGGTGGCGAGAGC
>CAYQWK010000463.1:0-5003 GCA_964420805.1 uncultured Bifidobacteriaceae bacterium
GTTCAGTTGGCTGTTCATGGCCTAGTCCTCGTAGCTGAAGGTCAACACGCGGCCATCGGGATAGGTGAGATTGGTCGGGCGGATGTGGTTGTCCGCACCATCGGCGAAGGCGTATTGCACGGCGGGAGAACTGGTGCCCACGGCACCGCCATGTTCCTGCGCGTCCTTGATGAGTTGCGCGAACTCGTTGTAGGTGAATTTGGCCTCGCTGACGATCGTGCCCGTGCCGGTGGCCGCATCATAGTTGGTGATCTTCTCCAACATGCCCCGGAACTCGTAACCGCGCCGGACGCGCCGGACGGCCCCATCGACACCGGAGCCGAGCGTGGTGACGCGGTCGTTTTAGTGGCGTCCCAGCTTGTCGTACTCGTATTCGTGAATGGTGCCGCGCTGATCTTTCATTTGCGTCCGTTCCCCAAGCCGGTTGTATTGATACTCCACATGGTCCGTGCCGGAAAGGGGATTATCGGAATCTGTGGAATCCGGGTAGATGACGGCGCGCAGCAGGCGGCTGCTGGCCACGGCGGAATCACTCAAGGTGGTGCCATTCGGGTCATTAACAGTGAGGCAGGGCAAAAGTAGAGGGTGCCCCTGCCCCGTGCGTGCGCATCGATCATCCTGGCGCGATTTATCATGTGATGGGCCGAAGTGACCGCCGCGAATCGATCTTCAAGGACGACGTCGACCGCCGCCGCTTCCTCAAAACAAGAGGCTGGGTGATTGGGTTTGGCCCTGCCACACGGCAGGAATGAAAGAGAAACCAGCTCAACCTCGGCAACACCTTCATAGTGGCGAGGCGATAGAGGAGACCAGCCTCGCTTGCTCCGCGGAACCCGGAGGGGACAAACCGGAAATTGCAGTCCGGGCCGGCAACGCCCTCCACGGCACCAGTCATTTCGGAGCGAGGCGTTACACCAACGACATCAGGATGCACCCAGCATCGCGCGGCAACTGCGCAGCGGATTGACACGCGGCATGGGAACTTGAAATCTTCGCGCCCGTGAAACCTTTGCATACCCTTCGTGCCGGCGTCATCGGCGCCGGATTTATTGGTCCCGTCCACGTGGAAGGCCTGCGCCGTCTCGGCGTGCAGGTGACTTCGATCGCCGATCTGCCGGATCGCGTGAAACCGCTGGCGGATCGCCTCGGCATTCCCAACGCCTTCGGCGACTGGCGCGAAATGCTGCGCTCACCGGAAGTGGACGTGGTCCACATCGCCTCGCCCAACAAGCTGCATTGCGAGATGGCGCTGACCGCCATCGCCGCAGGCAAGCATGTCATCTGCGAGAAGCCACTTTCGATGAACAGCACGGAGTCGGCGAAAATCGTCGAGGCGTCGAAGAAGTCGAAGACGGTGTTCGCGGTGAACTACATGTGCCGGTTTTACGCGGCGGTATTGCAGATGCGCGCCATGGTCCACCGCGGCGACCTCGGCCAGATCATCAGCGTGCAGGGGCATTTCTTCCAGGACTGGCTGCTCAAGAACACGGACTACAACTGGCGTTTGCTGGCCAAGGAAGGCGGCAAGCTGCGCGCGGTCGGCGACATCGGCACGCACTGGATTGACGCCGTGTCGTTCATCCTCGGCTCGAAGGCCACCGATGTGTTCGCGCACCTGGAGACGTTCCACAAGACGCGCTACCGGCCAAAGGGCGAGGTGCAGACCTTTGCCAAGGTCGATCCCGCGACCATGGAGCCTTACAAGTGCGACACCGAGGATCTAGGCACCGTGCTGATGAAATACGGCAAGGCCAAGCACGGCTTCGTGAACGGCACGCACGCGAACGTCTCCGTCTCGCAGGTCGCCGCCGGCTGGAAATGCAGCCTGTACATCGGCGTGTACGGGACCAACGCCAGCGCGCAATGGTCCATGGGCCAGCCGAATGAGATCATCATCGGCCGCCGCGATGAGCCGAACCAGATTCTCCAGCGCGGCACGGCCGGCTTCAGCGAGGACGTGGCCGGTTTCACCGATTATCCTGGTGGGCACCCGGAGGGTTTCCCGGACAGCCACAAGATGAACTACCGCGCGGTTTATCAACACATCGCGAGCGAGCGCAAGACGCCCGCCCTGTTTGCCACGGCGGAGGACGGCCATCACGAAGTCGTCCTGTGCGAGGCCATCCTGCGCAGCGGCAAGGCCAAGGGCTGGGTCAAGGTGTAGGAAGATTCATCCGACGAAAGGCCCGATGAGGCGAATCGTCACCGGCCGGTTGGAAGGGAATGCAAGTTCCCCAACGACCGGCCGGTTTGCTTTTTAGATCTGCATGAAACTGGGTTTTGTCTCCGCCATTCTTCCCGAGCTTTCACTCGATCAGGTGCTTGCCTTCGCGCACAAGGAACGTTTCGCATGCGTGGAGGCGATGTGCTGGCCCGTGGGCCGCGCCGAACGCAAGTACGCCGGCGTCACGCACATCGAGGTCGCCGGACTCACCCAGGCCCGCGCCGACGAAATCACTGCGCGGTGCCGCGACCACGGAGTCAGTCTGAGCGGCCTGGGCTATTACCCGAACCCGCTCGATCCGGCCCCGGAGGTCGCGCGCGCGGCGGTGAACCATCTCAAGCGCGTCATCGCCGCTGCACCCAAACTCGGCCTGACGAACGTGAACACGTTCGCGGGCCGCGATTGGACGAAGAGCGTGGACGAGAACTGGCCGCGTTTTCTGAAGACCTGGCGGCCATTGATAGCCTTCGCCGAGGATCACGGCGTGAAGATCGGGATTGAGAACTGCCCCATGCTCTTCACGCGCGACGAATGGCCGGGCGGGAAGAACCTCCTCACGACGCCAGTGATCTGGCGGCGCGCATTCCATGACATTCCGTCGAGGAACTTCGGGCTGAACTTCGACCCATCGCATTTCGCGCTGCAATTCATGGAGCCGGCCTCCGCGCTCTGCGAGTTCCGCGACAAGTTGTTCCACCTACACGCCAAAGACGTGAAGATCCACCGTGACCGCTTGAATCAGGCCGGAGTTTTCGCGCATCCGCTCGAATGGCACCAACCGCGCATCCCCGGACATGGCGGGATCGACTGGGCGCAGTTCATGGGCGCGTTGAGGGAAACCGGATACGACGGCGCTGTCTGCATCGAGGTTGAGGACGACACGTTCGGAAAGTCGCTGGACGGCCGCCAGCGCGCCCTCAAGGTCGCGCGCAACGTGCTGGAACCTTTCTTCGGTTGAGCGTCGCCCCGCGGCACGACAAGTCCGCGGGAAAACAAAAGGGCGGCTGAATTTCTTCAGCCGCCCGTGTGGGAATCTTCTGGCGCGACTAGGTGCGTGCGGCGGGTTTCTTGGCCGCCTGGTCGAGGATGGTGTTCAGCACGCTCGTCGGCACCTGCTCGAAGGTGAGCGGTTCCATTGAGTAACTGGCGCGGCCCTTCGAGAGGGAGCGGATCGCCGTGGCATAACCGAACATTTCCGCCAGTGGCACCTGCGCGTTGAGAATCGTCTGGCCCATCTTGGCGTCGATGCCATTGATGACTCCGCGCCGGCGGTTGATATCGCCGAGAAGGTCGCCCTGATATTCGTCAGGGGTGGTCACTTCCACCTTCATGATCGGCTCGAGCAGGATCGGGCCGGCCTTCTTGAAGGCATCCTTGAGGGCGAAGATGCCGGCCATCTTGAAGGCCAGTTCATTCGAGTCCACTTCGTGGAACGAGCCGTCCACGATATCGCATTTGAGGTCGATGACCTGATAACCCGCATAGACACCGCCCTTGATCGCCTCTTCAACACCGTCGATGACCGCAGGAACGTATTCCTTGGGAATGGTGCCGCCGACAATCTTGTTGTTAATCTCGATGCCCTTGCCCTTCTCGTTCGGCTCGATCTTGATGAGAGCGTGGCCGTATTGACCGCGACCGCCGGACTGGCGGATGAACTTGCCCTCGCCGTCCGCCGACTTGGTGATTGTTTCGCGATAAGCAATCTGGGGCGCGCCGGAAGTGGCCTCGACCTTGAACTCCCGCTTGAGGCGGTCACAAATGATTTCCAAATGCAACTCGCCCATGCCCGCGATGATGAGCTGACCGGTTTCCTCGTTGGTAAAGCAACGGAAGGTCGGATCCTCCTCAGAGAGGCGCTGGAGACCTTCGGACATCTTGTCGCGGTCGCCCTTGGTCTTCGGCTCAACAGCCATGCTAATAACCGGCTCGGGGAAGGTCGGGGGTTCGAGGGTGACGTCGAAGTCCTCGTTGCAAAGCGTGTCACCGGTGGTGATGTTGCGCAGGCCGACGAGGGCCGCGATGTCGCCGGAATAAACGGTGTCGATGTCCTTGCGCTCGCTGCCCTGGATGACCATCAGGCGGCTGACGCGCTCCCGCTTCCGGGTGCGCGGATTGTAGATGGTGTCGCCCTTCTTGAGCTGGCCGGAATACACGCGGAAGAAGACGAGCTTGCCCGCGTAGGGGTCGGTCCAAAGTTTGAAGGCCAATGAACAGAACTTCGCATTGTCGTCCGAGTTGACAACGACCTTGTTGTCCGTGCCCGGCTCCAAGCCCTCGGCCTGGGGAATGTCAATAGGACTGGGCAAGTAGTCCACCACCGCGTCCACCAGCACCTGCACACCCTTCTTCTTGAAAGCGGATCCACACAGCACTGGCACAAGTTCGATCTTGCAGGTCAGGCGGCGGATGGCGGCCTTCAACGTCGGCGCGTCAATCGGCTTGTCCTCCAGCACGAGTTCCGCAATCGCGTCGTCCTTGTTCGACACAGCGTCGATAAGTTCGGCGAGGGCCGCAGTGGCCTTCTCCTTCAGGTCGTCCGGAATTTCGCGCACGTCGTAGTTCAACCCCTCGTTGGCCACGTCGCCCGGTCCCCAGTAGATCGCCTTCTGATTCACCACGTCGATGACGCCGGCGAACTGGTCCTCGGCGCCGATGGGCAAAAAGATCGGGAACGCATACGCCTTGAGTTTGTTGCGCATGTCATTCAGCGCGTTGTCGAAGTTCGCGCCCGTGCGGTCCATTTTGTTCACGAAGGCGATGCGCGGAACCTTGTACT
>CAYQWK010000464.1:0-966 GCA_964420805.1 uncultured Bifidobacteriaceae bacterium
GAGCAGTGCCGTCCGCGGGTTTGTGTCGAGAGCATTGGCAGGGTTGAACTCGCGGCCATCGGGCGCCCAAGTGCCAGTGAGCACGCCGGGCAAGGGCGTGTTGTGACTTCCGGTGGCGACCAGACGGTAGGCGTGGACATCGCCGTTTGTGGCACTGTCAGTGAACGTCACGTTCAGCCCGGCATCGCCGTAACCGAAGGGCCGGGTGACGCTGCGTCCGGGACGGTTGAGCAGCACGGCGATGTTCGTGCCGTGGGCGAGGTATGCGTATAGATCGCCGTTGTAAGCGCTGGAGAGGTTGAGGTTGACGCGCACGCCCGTGATGGCTGGAAGGCCCGTATTGAGCGTGACCACGCTGCTGAGGCCCACCGGCGTGTCGTCTGGAACCGGCAGATTGACAGCGCAGTTCGTGACATACGTCTCTGCGAGGGCGCTGCATGCCAGATTCAGCACCGCCAGGATCAAGGGACTTCTCAGCTTCATCAAGATGCGCGGGTCAAGGGACAGCCATCGTTCGCCGGCAAGGCCAGAGCCTCGCGCATTACGGATAGACCGTCCGATAAAACCGGTTGGTGTTGCCGCCCACCAGATCCACGATTTGGAACTGGCCATGCGCGGGAGCGGTGTTCGTGCTGAAGTCCGTCCAGTCGGCCGGACTCAATGTGGTGGCGTATTGGACGCGGTAGGTATAGCCCGGAATGCCGGCGAACGTGACGGTGAGCGTGCCCGCGCCGGCGTCATGGTCCCAGGAGACCATGTTCTGGGACTGGCCATTGGTCACGTTGACCAGAACGGTCCCTACAGCCGTGCCTCCGCGTCCATCACTGATGGTAAATGTGAAAGCGTCCGCCCCGACGTAGTTGCTCGCCGGCGTATAGGTGACGTTGGTGCTGGTCAACACCACCGCCCCCCCGTTCGTACTGGAAGGACTGACCGCGGAGACGGTCAGAGGATCGTTGTCGGCAT
>CAYQWK010000464.1:976-4983 GCA_964420805.1 uncultured Bifidobacteriaceae bacterium
AGCAACAGGCGCGCTGTGAGAATGACCTTGGGGAAGTTGAGAACAGCTCCCAGAAAATGGTTGGTGGCCACCGGCGGGTTGTTGAACAAGGCCACGGCTGTAATCGTGCCATTCACGTAGAGACTATTGGTGTTCCAGGCTAGTCCCGCCCCGCTGATGTCGGGCAAAAGCACACTGGCAAAGCCTCCATTCACCGGGCCATCGAACAGGTCAAAAGTGTCATTGTCCTGAATGGGGCTTGGCAGGTTGATGTTCGTGACGATCAGCGTCCCTCCCGCATTGATGACGCTGGCGACGAGTTTGTCGGCGTTCTGTCCGCTGTCCCGGTCCAATTCCATCAAGGTGATCCCGCCCAACGTGACGGCGTTGCTGACCGTGAGAGTCCCGATCGATGCTCCCGGCGCAAGTTGACCACCCGCATTGACGGTGACAGCGCCGCCCAGTCCTCCGGAACCGCCGAGCGTGGCATTGCTGACCACAGTGATGTTGTTGGTGGCGGCCAGAAAATTCCCATTCACCACGAGCGCACCACCGTGAACGAATGTGGCCCCGGAATAGGACCCGATGGAACTGGTGCTGAAGACCTGCGTTCCTGCGCCGGACTTCCGCAACGCGAAAGTCCGCCCGCTCGCTCCATTGACAAGCTGCCCATCGAAAGTGTGCGTGCCGGAAGCAGGGCTAAGATTGATCGTATCCGTGCTCGTGGCAGCCGAGGCAGCCCAACCTGAAACCGTCCCTGCGCCGGAAAGACCGCCAAACGTGTCATTCGTGGCCCCGTTGCCGGCGACGAGCCTTCCGAAGGCATTCACGGTGACGTTGTTGGAATTGGCCGCCGTGTTGCCTGCGAAACGAACCGCACCGCCATTGATGAAGATGCCGCCGGTGAAATCATTGGTGGGGTTCATGACGTTGAGCGTCTGGCCCACGCCAAAGATCGTCAAACCACCGCTGCCGGATACGCGGGCGTTGATGGTGCCCTGCGAGGCAGCGTTGTAGGCGCCAATGAAGGCAGGGCTGCTGCCGAAATCGAGTAAACCAGGCCCCGCAATGGTGACGCTGGACATGATCAGACCGCCGCTGCTCAGCGAGAGAGTGACACCGCTATTAAGGTTGATGCCCGCCCCCGCGCGCACCGCGTAGGTCGCCTCATTGGCAGTGAGCGTGGCTGTGCTGACCACGTCCGCAATCTCGGTGCTGGAGCCGCTGTTGAAACCGGTCGTGTAGTTGCCGGAGGCCAGCATCAGGTCGTCGTTGGTGAAGGTCATGAAGTGACCCAGAGTGTTCGCCCCCGAGTAGTGCTGGATGCCCGGCGAGACCATGCCGTTGTTCACGGCGGGCTTCACGCCTGTGACCTTGAGATGGCATTCCGAAGCATTGGTGCCGTACACGGCCGAACTGTTGTTCACGTCCACCAGGAGCGTGTTCCCGGTGGAAGGACTGTTCAACGAGGCGGCGGTCATCTTGGCGCCGCTGCTGTTGCCGTTCAACCGCTCCAAGGTCAGCCGTGCTCCACCTGCAAAGGTCAGGTCGCCCACGACCTCTTGCAACAGACTGGCGTTGGCGTTTCGACCGCGCACCCAGAACCGTTGGTTATTCAGCGGTACCGCACCGCTGTCAGCGTAGCGGTTCTGGTTCAGCGCGTCGCGGTTATCGAGCAACACGACGCCTCCCCTGACAGCCGTGCTGAATGGAGCGGAGAGGTTCGTCAACGTGCCCGTGCCACCAAACGCACCCAAGCCGGCCCCCGTTTGAAAGGTGACACCGGCCAGGTCGGCATCGGCGACCGAGTAGCCAAAAGCCATGATGGCTCTGTCGCGCACGGTGACGGAGGAAGCTCCACTGAACAATGAGTTGGTCGCCAAGAACTCGTGCATCCCGGAACCATCCGCGCCGCCCGTGCCGGTACTGGCCAGCGTCACCGCGCCGCTGTATGCCGAGTTGGTTCCCGAATAACGGAAGCCTCCTGTCCGATTGCCAGCCTGCCCGGCAGTCACCAGCGAGAGCGCGGCGTTTCCGATGAAGTTGTTGGTCAAAATGAACCGGCTGATATTCCCGACGTACTCGGCCCGCAACGTACCGCCGCCACCGGAAACGCTGAAGGGATTGGCAATGATGAAATCGGCGGTGTTGTCGGTGGCGAGGCGAAGTGTGCCGCCGTCCAGGGTAACGAGCGATCCTGCCCCGCCGAGCGTGCCTGGCCGGGTCACGGCGAGCGAGGAGCCACTGCTGATCGTCGTAGCGCCAGACCAAGCCAGGAGGGAGGAAAGCGTGCTGGGCGAATTGGCCAGGTTCCCGATCTGCAACGTGCCTCCGCCGCTCAAGTTCAGCCCTCCCGTGGCCACGATGTTGTTGGCCGTGCTGCCGGCATTGGTGAGGTAGTAGATCCCCGCCGTGTGCTGGAAAGTCAGATTGCCCGGCGTCAGAGCTCCCGAAAGCGTGATGATACCCACGCCGGTGTTGCCGAACACCACGTCGTCTCCAGAATTAAATGTGCCGCCCGTCCAACTGGTGGTGTCGGGCTGCGGCCAGGTCGCGTCAACAGAACCGTCCCAATTGACGGTGGCAGCAAAGCCTGAATTGAACGTGGCACACAGCATCAGGCTGACAACGCAGCCCGTGATTTGGAGAAGTGTTTTCATCGTCGTCATCATCAACCGCGGTTTGCCTTTGCGTCGTTGCTGCATCCGGCGCACGTCTGTCGCACCCCGGAACAACTTGATCGGCGTGCAAAGGTCTTAGTTGGTAACGCAACCCGGGGAGAAACAGAATACCTAGATTGAGGGAGGAGACGAAATCACCGCAGGAACTTCAGCACAGCCTCCGTGCGAGAACGGACGTGGAGCTTCTCGTAGATCTTCTTCAGATGCGTCTGCGCCGTGAAGTAGCTGATGCCGAGATCAGCCGCGATTTCCTTGGTCACGAATCCCTGCGCGAGCAGGCGGAGAATCTCCTCCTCCCGCGGCGTAAGCCGGGCTTCCGCCGCCGCGGACGACGCCGGCTTGCGGAATGACAGCACGACCTTGCGCGCGACTTCACTCGTCATCGGCGCCCCACCCGCTTTGACGTCGGCAATGGCCTCCAGAATCTTCTCCGGCGGCGTGCGCTTCAGCAAATACCCGCTGGCCCCCGCCTGCAGCGCCTGGAAGATCCTATCGTGGTCCTCATAGACGGTCAGGATGAGGACCTGAAGGTTGGGTTGCTTCTCCTTGAGATGTCCGGTGCATTCGATGCCGGACATGCCAGGGAGGTTGATGTCCATGAGCACCACGTCCGGCGCCAGCGCCGGCACTAGCTTCAGCGCCTCCTCCGCGGACGCACAAGTACCCACGCAGCGAAAACCAGGGGCGCCTTCCAGAAGCGCCGCCCAACTTTCGCGCAGGTCGGCGTGGTCTTCCACGATCGCAACCGTGGTCGTGACAGCTTTGGCGGTCATTTTCGATGGCGGGCAAGAGTGCTTCATGGCAAGTCCTGCCGCCATCCCTCAATCAAGGTATGGCCATCCGTTGCCGGCACGGCAAAGCAGACTGAGGTGCCCTGTCCAGGCTGGCTGCGCAGTTCAAAGCTGCCGCCAACATCCGCAAGGCGGCGGCGCAAGTTGGCCAGTCCGCTGCGCGCGGGATTGGCAGCGGCGGGATCAAAACCTCGCCCGTTGTCCTCCAGGCGCACACAAAATCTGCCCTCACCAGCCTCCACGGTGAAACGGGCCTCCGTGGCCTGGGAATGTTTGAGGACGTTGTTGACCGCTTCCCGCACGGCGAGAAAGAGATTGTGCCGGGCTCTGGCACCCAGTCCAAGTTCGGGCAGTTCGTCAGGCACCTGAAGCCGGCACCGGATGGGCGAATCACGCAGCAGGTCCTGCACGGTCTGGCAGAGATATGAAGCGGCGCGCGCTACCGTGTCGTTGCGCGGGTTGACGGTCCAGACGATCTCGTCGAGCGCCCTCACCGCTTCCCGTGACTTTTCGGCGACCTTCCCCAACTGGCTCTGCATCTGGGACACCTCAATGC
>CAYQWK010000465.1:0-4981 GCA_964420805.1 uncultured Bifidobacteriaceae bacterium
GCCCAGTGCCACGTCTTCATCCGGGGCTCGCACCTGAATGCGTCGGGTGGCGGCCAGGCGGGCGTCGAGCGGATGTCCAAGCTGGCCGAGGCAGGAGCGAGCGAACTTGAGGAGGTCGTTCGCCGTGGAATACATGCCGCCGGAGCCGCACATCACGTCGCCCATGTCCCAGTTGGCCAGGCGTGTGTGGCGGCGGATGAATTTCGGCTGGTCGCCGGCGTGGCCGGGAGCCAGCCGACGACGCTGTTCGTCTGAGAGCGTGAAGGCTGTATCGTGCAGTTCGAGAGGGATGCAGATTCTATCCGCGATGAGGTCGCGCACTGAACGACCAGTCCTTACTTCGATGAGATGGGCGAGCAACGCGTAGCCAAGATTCGAGTAGGAGTAGGCGCGTTTCTCGCGCGGTGGCACATCGTGCGTTCGGATGTATTCGCGGAGGAAAGCGCTGTCGATGAACTGGTAAGGGTTCCGGCCAGTGAAGGTGTAAATCATCAGATGATGCATCTGCCGCGCGGTGGACGGTTGCCGCGGCAAACCGCTGGTGTGGGTGGCAAGTTCGTGCAACGTCACACCGGCCAGGTGGCGGCTCACCTTGATCTCGGGCGGGAGTATATCCCGTACCGTGTTCGTGTAGCTCAGGCGGCCTTCCTGCACCAGAAGGTTGAGCACCGCCGCCACGAAGACCTTGGTGATGGAGCCAACTTCAAAAATGGTCTCACCCGCAGGCGGACGGGCCGGGTCAGGAATATCCAATTCACCATAAGCGACAGCCTGAAGCTGGCGGCCCGGCTGGAACAGGCCCACGACCATGCCGCGCGCCTCGCCGTCGGCAATGACCGGCGCGGCCAGCCGGTCCACCTCGGAACGCAACCCGCCTCCGGTCCGCAAGCGTCTGGCAGCGGACGCCGGGTCGATAATCTGGCGCGAGGAAAGGCCTGAACAACCGGCGGTTGCGATCAGAACGCCCGCCAGCAGGGCGTTGCACATTCCGACCGCGACACGAGTGCCATCCATGCGCGGACGTCCGGACTATTTCGCGCTTGCCTGCTGCGGCGGAACGAACGGCTTGGGCTGCGCTTTCTCCCATTCCTCGCGGCTGGCCTTCTTCACGGAATGGAGGTGGACGAACGTGCCCTTTTTGTTGCCAACCACGATGTCGGGCAGGCCGTCGCCGTTGACGTCGGTTGCCAGCACCTGGGTGCCGACGCCGGAGTCGTTGTCGATGAGGTAGGGGATCCAGTCGATGGACTTGTCGGCGTTGCGGACCAGCTTGAACCAATAGAGCACCGCCGGTGCGCTGGGTTCCGAATCACCGTGCGAGCCGTGCGCCCAGAAGCGTTTGCCCGTCACGATGTCCTTTAGGCCGTCGCCGTCCATGTCCACATAGTCCACGGCGTGAAGTTGGGAGAAGACGACGCCGTATTTATTCTCGGCGGGTTTCTTGCCCATGATCAGGTGTTGCTTGAATTTCGGCGAACCGTTGGTGCCCTTTTCCGCGAGTTGCTCGTACCAAGCCAGGCCGTAGTTGTGCGCGGCAAGGGCTGTCACCACGTCAAGCCGGCCGTCGGCGTTCACGTCGAAGGTGTACATCTGCGAACTGCCCTCGGTAGTTGAGAATGGCGCAGGATGATATTGCCAAAGTGGATCGCCGGCCAGCGAGGCGGGTTGCTGCCACCATCCGCTCTTCTCCAACAGGTCCGACTTGCCGTCGCCGTTCACGTCACCGACGCCGAGGCCGTGCGTGAACTTGTGATACTTGTTGTTCGGCGAGATCGGATGGAAAACCCAAGGCTTCACGGGGTCGCTCCAGTCAGGCGAGGCGTAGCCGTAAAAGCCCTTGGAACTGCAAATGATCTCCGGCTTCCCGTCGCCCGTGACATCGGCAAAGGTTGGAGACTCGTTGTCCACCACGTCAAAGATCACGTGCCGCGGCCAATGGCTGCTGCCGTCCGCGGTTTTCTTGCCCTTCGGATTTTCATACCACGTCGCTTCCAGCCCGGGGAAGCCATAGACCAGCACATCGTCCCAGCCGTCGCCGTTGAAGTCGTGGGTAAAGGCGAAGAAATTGTCGGCGTAGGCATTCTTGGTGCCCAGCGCGCCCTCGAAACCCTCGACGGTTTCCTCGGCGCCGTCCGCCTTTTTGATCTTGAATGGCGCGGTTCCGGCGGGGGACTTGCGCGCGGTGGGCATGTATTCGTGGCGCGTCTTGAAGGCCGGGCCTTCCCACCAATACGGTCCGGACACCACGTCGGGTTTGCCGTCGTGGTTGAAGTCGCCCACGTTGGCGCCCTCGCTCCAGAAGTGGTTATCGAGGTGGATCTTCTTCCAGGAATGAACGGTGAGGTCGGCAGTAAACGCGCCAGTGGAACCGGCAAGAAGCCCGGCCAGAACGAAGGTGGTCTTGGTCATGCGCAATGTCTGGCAGACCGTCCCGGCGGAATCAAGCGGCGGAATCAAACGGGCGCAACTCGCTTTCATGGAGATGGTGGTTGTCGTGCTGCGGCAACTCCGTCCGCGCAGAGCGGACGGAGAAGATAGCCTAAGGCCGTCCGTTGTGCCGCTGGACGTGGCACCACTCGTCGCAGCGCGACGAGTCCCAACACTGGAAAGCGTGCATCAAGCAGGAAGCTGACTTGCGCCCTCAAGCTGCACCGCGGCCCGCCGAGCGGCCGCCGCGCCACCAGGCCAGGCCGCACAGCAGCAACGCCGCCGCAGACACCGCCGCCCCCGCCCGAGCCATCCGGCTCGAATATTCTACGCGCACCTGATGCTTCCCGGACGGAACGGCCAGCGCTTGGAACGCGCCGTTGGCTCGCCACAACGCCGTGGTTTTGCCGTCCACCGTCGCGTGCCAGCCGGGGAAGAACGTTTGCGCGATCACCACCAGACCCGGGGAGGCGGCGTTGACTGTGGCCTCGATGCGGTGCGCCGAAACCGCGACGGAAGAGACTTCAATTGCAGCGCCATTCGTCATCGCCCCCGCCTCTCGCGCCGAAGGCGGAAGAAACACAGTTGTGCGCGGCTCAAACCCAGCCGCCAGCACCGCCCGGCGCGCCGCCTCGTCTTCCATTAAAACCACGTGCTGGCCCGCCGTCACCAGCGGCAGCGCGCTCTCGCGGCGGGACCATTGGTCGATCTTCCCTGGAGCCGTGATGTAACGCACACCGAGGAAATCCAGGATGCCCGCTTGGGCGTTGGTGGCGTAAAGCGCGGACTGGAGTTGCGCCTGTTCGCGCACTTGCAAGGTCGCGGCGCCGTTCACCTTCGGCGCGGCCTCGATGAGATTCAGGTTCGACCACAAGGCGCGGCGCTTGGCCTGCCAGACGCGCGATTGGTTCGTGCTGGTGACATCCAGCAGAATGGCCTCGGCCTGCGGCGTGATGAATACCCGCGACTCGCCTGGCTTTGGACGCGGCCCGACCTGCTCATTCCACGCGGTTCCGGTGAATTCCTCCGACGGTAGCACCGGGTTTTGCCTCGGCGCATGAGTCCGCGCATCCACGACCAGCAACACGAGCGCAACCAACGTCACCATCAGGTTGCGCATCGAGGCCAGCAGCGCCGCGATTACGCCGATGACAATCGCCCCGCGCCAGGCGGCGTTCACCGCCGCATCCTTCCATGACAGCGTCGCGTTTTGCCGGAAGTTCTCCGGCCACGCGCTCATGTCCACGAGCAGGTGCTGCTGCGCCGCCAGCGTCAGGCCGGCCAGCGCTGCCACGACGACAATCCCGCTCCAAACCAGGTCGCGCGCGCCGTGTTTTCCCTCCACCATCAGCGCGCGAATCGCGAGCGAGGCCAGCAATGGCAGCACGAACATGGGAACGAACAGGAACTTGACCGGATACCGCGCCACGCCGGCGATGGGAATGATCTTGCGCACCGCGCCGAACACTGGCGTTTGATCGCCCAGCGCCAGCACCACGCAAAACGCCGCAAGCAGGACCAAAGCCCAGACGCGCGCGGTCGGGAATTTCACCATGCCCACCAGTGCGAGCGCGATGACCGGCGCACCAAGATAAACCGAGGAGAAGAACTCCTGCCCGTATTGGAAGAACTGCCCCTGCGGCGTCTCGAAGCAATGCAGCAGCGGCACGAGGAGGTTTGCCAGCGCCGATTTGGGCAGTGACCACTTCGCGGTGCCGAACGCCGCATCGCGCTGTGAATGTGCCAGCAGTTCGAAGAAGGGCAGTAGTTGCACCGCCATCAATCCGGCCGCGAGCAGCACCACGCCCAGCGTGCGCCCGAACATGCGCGCCGCGCTCGCGGGCGTGTCCGCAAGATCCGTCACCCACAACACGGCGACGATGATCCAAGTGAGCAGGACCAGTTCGGGAACGCCTGAACCCAGTTGCAACGTCGCCACCACCGCCGCGCCCACAACCCATCGGCCGCCCTCGTTCCAGGCGCGCTCGGCCAGCAGCGCCACGAACGGCATCCACGCCAGCGCAACGAAATAGTTCGGCCAGATGAAGCTGGCGAAGGTGATTCCATTGAAGACGAACGCCGTGCCCGCGACCGCGGCGGAGAGGTCGTTCGCGTTCCAGCGCCGGGCCAGCAGGTACATTCCCATCCCGCCGATCCAGAGATGCAGCAGGCAGAAAAAACCCAGCGACCACGGCAACGGCAGGAAGACGAATAACGCCGAGAGTGGATACGCGCCCATTGTTCCCCATTGTGCGAAGAACGGCACACCGCAGTGGCTGTATGGATTCCACATCGGAAACTCGCCGCCTTGCACCGAGTCGTGGAGATGTTTCACCGCCGGGTATCCGAGGACTCCGTAATCGCGGAAGTAGAACGACGCCTTCCCAAGGATCACGTCCGGGAAACACGCGGCGATGGCCAGGGCGAGGAACACGCCGAAGGCCGGCAGGGAAAACAACCGCTGGGAAAATGGCGTCGGTGCGTTCATGCGCGCGCCGAGTTAATCAATCGCCGCGGCAGGGCCAAAAGGAAAAATGTTTCCGGCCGCCGGACG
>CAYQWK010000466.1:0-2260 GCA_964420805.1 uncultured Bifidobacteriaceae bacterium
GTTTCTCGGCGGTGTTCATTGTTGACCTTGCCCGATCACGCTAATGGGTGACCCCTGTATGGGCCGGTGACCTTCGTCATTGGTCATTCCTCGATTTCCGCATCGCGGCTCTTCCAACCGCCTTCCATGGCGACTCTTCCATCTGCCGGCCGCTTTGGTTTTTCGCGCTCTGTTCCGATAGGAGTAGCGCCCCGTGAACGGGGCGAAGGATTTCTATGCACATGAAGCAAATGAAAGGGTTCGGGATTCTGGTGGTGATTTTTGCGGCCATGGCCGCTGATGGATTGGCCCTCACGGGAAGCGTGCAGGGTCTGCACAAGGTTCATTCCACCAACTTCACCGCCGCCAGCGCGTGGACGAACGCCGTGTTGCAGGGCTGGCGCGAACTCGACTGGGTTCCTTGCCGGTTGCGCATGGCGGGCGGGCCGCAGAACACGCAGTCCGTCACGATCTCGTTCCCCCGGTTCGCGGGCGGGAATCCGGCGTTGCAAGACCTTCAGGTTCTCAGCAACTCGGCGAATGTGCGCCTCACGCAATCGTTGCCGCTTAATTCCACCAACGGCTCGAATTGGTTCCAGCAGTTCACGCTCGATGTCACGAACAGCCAGCCGGCCGACCTCTATTTCCGAATCCGCATGGCCGCCGGCGCGCATCTGGCGTCGAGCAACGCGCTGCGCATCGACGGCCTGACCGGATTTGGTTCGGTGGTGGTGGCCACGCCGCCCGCGGCCGCCGGCGCGCCTGACCTCGTGGTGACGAAATCCGGACCTGCCACGGCGGTGCCCACGCGCGTTTTGACCTTCACGCTCAATTACACGAACAAGGCGGGCACGACCAACACCGCCACCGGCGCGCAACTTTCGGACGTGCTGCCCGCGTCGATGAGTTATGTGGCCAACAGCGCGAATCCGCCGGCTGCCGCAACCCTGGGAACATTGGTCTGGGAGCTGGGCAGTCTCGCGCCCGGCGCTTCGGGCACGGTGAGTTATCAGGCTGTGGTGGCGTCAAACGCCGCGATCGGCCAGGTGCTAACCAACCGGTCCCGTCTGGCCAGCGCCGAGAATGACGCGGCAGTCGCCGACAACGTCGCGTTCGTGGCGACCACGGTCGTCGCAAACCGCACGCCGGTTCCAGTTGGGAACTCCTACTCGACAGTTGAGGACACGCCGTTCTCGGTCAGTGCGCCGGGCATTCTCGCCAACGATTCCGATCCCGACGGCGATGCGATCACCGCCGTTCCGGCCGCTCCGGCGGTGAATGGCACGGTTGTGTTGTTGCCGGACGGTTCCTTCACCTACACGCCGAAGCCGAACTTCGCGGGTTTCGACGCCTTCACGTACCGCGTGAGTGACGGCATCTCGAACTCCGGCACCGTGGCGGTGACGATTCAGGTGACGCCGGTGGCAGATGTTCCGGTGGCGAGCAACGACACTTACACCGTGGGCATGGATGCGAGCTTTGTGACCAGCGTGCCCGGCGTGCTGGGCAATGACTTCGACGGCGACGGCGATGTGTTGCGGGCCGTGCTGGTGGGCGGTCCGTCGCATGGATTGCTGACCTTGAACTCGAACGGATCGCTCGTTTATGTGCCGACGCCCGGTTTCACCGGCGTGGACACGTTCACCTATCTGGCCACCGACGGCGCGCTGACCTCGGGCGTGGCGACGGTGACGTTCAACGTGCAGGCACTGCCGCCGGTTGTTTATGGGCCGCCGCAGAACCAGATTGTCTGCGCGGGCGGCACGGCGAACTTCAACGTCGTGGCTGCCGGAACGCACCTGACCTTCCAATGGCGGAAGGGTGGGGCGGATTTGCCGGGGCAGACGAATGCATCGCTGGCTGTCGCGGGCGTGAGTGTGTCATCGACCGGCGCGTACAGCGTGGTGGTGAGCGGCATCACGGGTTCTCCGATCACAAACACCGCGCAGTTGTTGCTCAACACGCCGGTCGCCGCGACACCGTTGACGAGCCTGGTGCGCGGCGTGGAAACCATGGCGGCCTTCAGCACCGTGGCCTCCGGCACCGGGCCGTTCAGTTACGCATGGATGAAGGACGGCGTGGTTCTCCCCGGACAGACCGGCAGCCGGCTCTCGTTCACCAATCTGACTGAGGCCGACACGGCCACCTACAGCGTCGTCGTCAGCGGCATGTGCGACAGCGTGACCAACAGCGCCACGCTCACGGTCAACAAATGTTTCCCGTCGGCGGACGTGATGGTGGTGATCGACCGCTCGGCCTCGATGATCGGCCAGGCCTACAC
>CAYQWK010000466.1:2270-4966 GCA_964420805.1 uncultured Bifidobacteriaceae bacterium
GGCCTACACGGACGCGCGCACGGCTTGCAGCAACTTCGTCCACGCGCTTTGGATGGGGACAAATGCAGATCAGGCGGGCCTTGTTTCTTACAGCACGCTTTCAACCACGAACCAGACGCTCACGAACAGCATCCCGGCCTTCGAGCAGTCGGTTCACAACCTGCCGGCCGCGGCGAACGGCACCTGCATCAGTTGCGGCCTTCAGTCGGCGCTTGCGGAATTGAACACCGCCCGCCATCGCAGCAACTCGCTTCCCGTGGTCGTGCTCATGTCCGACGGCCTGCCGAACGGCGCGGACACGATCAACAACGCCCTGGCCAACGCGCAACTGGTCAAGGAGGCAGGCGTGCGGGTGTTCTCCATCGGCCTCGGCGCGGTGGATCACGGCTTGATGGCCGGCATCGCGTCTTCCACGAACGACTATTTCTACACGGCGAATTCGTCGCAACTGACGCTGCTCTTCAACGCCATTGCCGACGTGATCTGCCGCCCGCCCACGAACATCTTCGTGACCTGGCCGTCGAACCGGACCGTGTGCGCCGGCACGCCCGTCACCTTCAGCGTCAGCGCGTCGAATTGTTCGCGGTTCAGTTATCAATGGAGCCTGAACGGTGCGCCGCTCATCGGTCGCACGAACAGCTCGCTCTCGATTCCGGCCGCAACGGTTTCTGATGCCGGCGTGTACAGCATCGCCGTGTTGAGCGATTGCCAGAATCTTACCAATACCGTGACGCTGACTGTGCAACCGCTGACCGCGGTCACGAACCCGCCGGTGAACCAGGTTAGTTCCGTTGGCGGCAGCACGCAGTTCAGCGTGGGCGCCGCCGGCGTTGGGTTGACGTATCAATGGCGGTTCAACGGCGCGCTCGTCGGCACCAACGCAACGCTCGCGTTAAGCGGCATCACCACGAATCAGGCCGGCACTTATTGCGTGGCGGTGAATGGCGGCTGCGGCGCGCCAGTCACGAATTGCGCCACGCTGACGCTGCTCAACCAGCCGCCGGTGGCGAATCCAGACTCCTATTCCACCAGCGAGGACGCGCCGCTCACGGTTCTGCCGGTCGCGGGCGTGCTTGCCAATGACTCCGATCCCGACGGCAACGCGCTGCTCGCCGTGCTCATCGAGCCGCCGGTCAGCGGTGTGGTGACCTTGCAGGCGAACGGTGGTTTCACCTACGCGCCACCGGCAAATTTCAACGGCACCGTCACCTTCCGCTATGCGGCCTCGGACGGTTCGCTGGCCAGCACGTCGCTCGTGACCATCGTTGTCACGCCCGTCAACGACCCGCCCACCGTCGGCATCACCAGCCCGGCGGATGGCGCGGTCTTTGTCGCGCCCGCGACGATTCTGGTTTCGGCCACGGCGGCGGATCTCGATGGAACGGTGGTCAACGTGCGGCTCTATTCCGGTGCTGCGCAGATCGGCAGCTTCGCCGCCGCTCCGTATTCGGTGACGTTGAGCAATCAGCTTCCGGGGACGCGAACCTTCTTCGCCATCGCCACGGACAACGGCGGGCTTTCCGCCACCTCGGCGCTGGTGACCATCTCCATCACGTCGCCACCGCCGGTGTTTGTTTGCGCCAGCAACAAGACCATCGAGTCCGGCGCGGCGTGGACGTTCGATCCGCCGGTGGTTGTCTCGTCCTGCGGCACCGCCAGCGTAGCTGTGGTCAGCACGGTGACGAACGCACTTTGCGGCGGTGCTTTTAATGCCACGCGCACCTGGCGCGTGGCGGATCAATGTGGCAACACGTCGATCTGCGCGCAGGTCGTCGCGGTGCTGGACCGCACGGCTCCGACGATCACCTGCGTGACGAACCGGACGGTTGAGGCGGGAACCTTGTGGGGCTTCGACGCACCGGCGGCGAGCGACACCAATGGCGCGGTGGTGACCGTCGTTTCCACCATCACGAATTCCGGTCCTTGTGGGGCGAGCCTCATTGCCACGCGCACCTGGCAGGCCACCGATCCTTGCGGCAATTCCAACCGTTGCAGCCAGACCATCACGGTCGTGGACACCACGGCCCCGGTCATCACCTGCGCGAGCAACAAGACGGTCGAGTTGGGCAGTGTGTGGACGTTCGATGAACCCGTGACCAGCGATGCGAGCGTTGTGATCGTGAGCGTCGTTTCCACCGTGACCAATAGCGCGTCGTGCGGCGCGGGCTTCGCGGCCACGCGGCTCTGGCGCGCCATGGACGCCTGCGGCAACAGCAACGAATGCGCGCAGACCGTCATGGCCGCGGACCGCACCGCGCCTTCCATCACCTGCGCCAGCAACAAGGTCGTCGAGGCGGGATCGGTGTGGGTCTTCGACGAACCGGTGGTGAGCGACCTCTCCAGCTTCACCGTCGCGGTGGTTTCAACGGTGCGCACGCCGATGGCGTGTGTGTCGCAGGCGGTTCGGACCTGGTCGGCAGTGGATGCGTGCGGCAACAGCAACGGTTGCAGCCAGGTCGTCACGCTCGTCGATACGACCGGGCCGGAGATCGTTTGTGCGAGCAACAAGACGGTTGAACTGGGCAGCGTGTGGACCTTCGACGAGCCGGCGGCCACGGATTTGAACGGCGCAACAGTGACGATCTTGCTCACAGTGACGAATGCCGGCGCCTGTGGCAGCGCGTTCACCGCCACGCGCACATGGCGCGCGACGGACGACTGCCTGAACGCAAGCCTCTGTTCGCAAACCGTTACCG
>CAYQWK010000467.1:0-4945 GCA_964420805.1 uncultured Bifidobacteriaceae bacterium
GGGGAACGGACTTCCACCGTTCTGTCTTCGCGCCATTTCAGGCGCACTGGAACTCCACGCTCCGCGGGAGTGGCGCGGCGTGCCGGCCACTTCCCCGCTTACTGCTTCGGGGCAGGCCGCTTCTTTGCTGCT
The DNA here is from genome assembly GCA_964420805.1 of uncultured Bifidobacteriaceae bacterium. Taxonomy (GTDB): domain Bacteria; phylum Verrucomicrobiota; class Verrucomicrobiia; order Limisphaerales; family SIBH01; genus JANNGC01. The sequence goes on from CAYQWK010000467.1 coordinate 133, forward strand.
TCCTCGTTGATGGCGTTCTGGATGATTTCGCGGTAGGCGAGGGCTTGCGGGTTCGACGTCCAGTTCATCATCACGGACTTCTCATTCCAATCGCGGGCCGCGACAAGGTCTCCCGTCTGGAAATGGTGCCAGGCCATCATGCCCCGGGTGATGAAGTTGTTAGGGTCGAGTTCCACGGCCTTCTGAAACCAGGGCAGGGCCTCGTCGTGTTTGTCCAGCCAGTCGAGGCACATGCCGTAGCGCATGGGGGCGAAGGGATCCCAGCGGTTCAACTTGGTGCCGCGCTCGAACCATTTCATCGCCTCGCGCGCGGACTCCGCGTGGTTCTCGCGGCCTCCAAAGGCAATGACGCGATGGCGCTCGCCAAGCGCATAGACAGTGTCGTGGTTAGACGGTTCGATGGTGGCGGCGCGGGTCAGGGCTGCAATTTGCTCAGGCGACGCCTCGGCCGCCTTGTCCGCGCGGCGCAGCCAGTATTGCGCGCGCGCCCGGGTGACCGATTGCGCGCCAGCCGCGACGACCACGCTCCCCAGAATCACGATGCCAACGAGCCGCAACGGAAGCCGGGCGGAAATCCAGAACCGGCCGGTGGCGAAGCGTGAATGGGCGGTGAGGATGGCGAAGAGAACGGTGGCGGTGAGCGCATTGGCCGGGACGTGCAAATTGAAGTCGAAGAACGAGTGGGCCAGGATCGCGACCAGGCCGCATCCGCTCCCGAGGACGAGCGCGGAGCGGTTGCCCTGCTGGGTTTCCTCGGTGCTGCGCTTGAGGTGGGGCCAGCTTCGGATCGCGCCCCAGGCGGCGGCGAGTACGGGCAGCAGAACGAGCGCGAGTCCAGCCACCCCGTAATCCACCAACGTGTTCAAGTAGTCGTTATGGGCGCGGCCTGGGCGAGATTGCGTCTTGTCCACCGGATCGCGGAAGGCGCGGTAGCGGTGATCGAAATGGTCCGGCCCCACGCCGGTCCATGGCGAGAGCTTCCAGACATTCCAAGCGGCACTCCAGATGCGCAGACGGCTTTCCTTCTCGTGACCGCTGAGAAAGGTGTTCTTCACGCGTGTGTCCAGCGCCCGCGAGTAAAGCCAGGTTCCTCCTCCGACCAGAAGCAACGCCAGGACGATGGCCCCGATGCGGTACGCCCGTTCGCGCGCGAGCACGGCGAGGAAGAACAGCATCGAGAGGCTGGCGGCCAGCCATCCCCCGCGCGACCCGCTCGAAGCAATGCCCACGCACATCACCACGGCCGCGTACACCAGCACGATGCGAGTCACGGCGCTGAAGCGGCCAGACACCGCCAGCGCCAGCGCCATGGGGAGGCACATCTCGACAAAACCGGCAAAATGGTTCGGGCAGATGTAGGTGCCGCTGGCGCGGTGCGTATAGCTTTCCGGCATGTTGACGCCAAGCACGCTGGTGGACCCGGATAGCCATTGGTAAACGGCGTACATGGAAATCACAGTCGCGATACCGACGAGGGTGAAGGCGATGAGGCGAAGTTCGGTCTGGCCGTGCAGGTTGTTGACCAGCGCGAAAAACAGCAGGGCCAGAAAGGCGATCTGCATGAATTCGCGCCAGGCCGTGAACTGAATGTCCGCCGTGTGGCTGCGCCAGGCCGCATAGCCCACGAACAACAGCAACGCCCAGCAGGTCGGCGGCAGGAGGAGGCGAAACCGTTCCTTCACCGCAAGCCGCGCCATCCAGAGCAACGCGATGGCGAGGATGCCAAATTCCACGACGAGCCATTCCGTGGGCCGCACCGCCCCGAAGCTGGCCGGCGCGAACACGAGCAGGCCCATGAGCAGGCCCAGCATCCCCTTCTCGCACCAGTTGTCGATTTGCTCGCGGTCCATTTATCGAGGGGCGGCGGGGAATCAGAACAGGCTGTAAATGAAAGGCGCGAGGGCCGAGCCTTTGGCAAATACCAGCAACGCGCCAAGGGCGACGAGGAATAGCACGATCGGGGTGATCCACCACTTCTTGCGAACCTTCAGGAAGCTCCAGAATTCGCGAATGATGCCAAACTTGCTCATGGTTTAAGAAGCGGACTGATGAACTCCGAGAGGCGGTTGCCCACGATTTCGTTGCCAGCGGCGTTAAGGTGGACAGGGTCCGCATCCAAGTAAAGGTCTTTTGCCCGCGGGCGCAGTTCCGCGGTCATATCGAGCAGCGGGACGTTCAGGAAACGGCTGACCTCGCCCTTGGCCCGTTCGACGCCCGCGAACGGATTGTTCGTTCCAATCAGCGTGTCGAGCATCGGCATGTAGAGCAGGACCGGCCGGATATTGTTGCTCATGGCCGTCGCGCAAAGACCCCCGATGGCGTCGCGAAAGACTGCCTCCGGGTCGGACTGTTGCTGCGCCTTGAAGCTCTCATCCTTTTTCGGGTCCACGGGAACGAACTTCGTGCGATGGACCTCGTAGAACTCCTTGAGCTTCACTTCCACCACGTAGTGATACAGGGCGAAGCGGCGGAGAAAATTCTTCAGGCGGACGCGTTTGAGGAAACTTCGCACAAACGCCGGATCGTTCTTTTCGGAGAATTGCGTCCACAAGTTCGCGTCGGCCAGCACGACCATGTCCGGTTGCCAGGCCAGGGCGCGTTCGCGGAAGAATACGTTCATCTGCGGATAAGACCAGGCATTCACGCCAGCGTTGATGACCTCGATGTTCCGTCCGGGAAATTTTGCGCGCAGGTTCTTCTCCATCACCGCGGAATAATTCTCCGCCTCGCTCAATCCCCAGCCGAATGTCTTCGAGTCGCCCAACGACAGGATGCGAAAGGTGCCGGCGGGCTTGGGAACAGAAAACTCGCGCCCGCGCGTGCCGTGTGAGTTGATGTGAACGGGCTTACGGTCGATCTTCGTGAAGCAGTCCTGGTTCGGTTTGAGACGCCAATAGACAAGCGGATCGGCCTCGTAAATCTCGACGTTGCCGTATCCCATCAGGCGCAGCGTGCCTTCCGCCAGGGCCAGACAGACCAAGAGGACCGTGCCGAACAACGCGAGGTTCTTCAGCAGATTCACCAGCCGTGCGCGCACGGGAGGTGGCTTGGAAACGGGCTTAGAATTGCCGTTCGTGCTCATGCTTTTCCTTCGGCCGCGAATGATCGCGGCGCAGCCAGTAGCTCGACGCACCCGGCTGGAGCTTCTGGCTCAGGAAATCCTTCCCGGCCAGCCGCGCCACCAGGCCGATGGGCGTGACGACCAAGTAAAACAACGCCACCAGCAACACCGTGGACATCACCGCCCCGAGGCAGAGCGCGAGAGTCATCCACGCCACATTCACCCATTTGAGCGTGCGCGGCAGCGCCGCGCCCAGCACCACCAGCGGGACGCCCGGCCAGAGCAGCCACGGCCACCATGGTTTGTGACGCCACAGAAAAAGCAGGCCGAGCGCCACCAGGACGCCCCCCACGGTGAGGCCAAATTTCCTCAGTTCAGCCGGGCCGGCCTTGGTCAATGCCTTGATGTCTTCGCGGAACATGGGTCAGTCCAATTCAAATTCGCGCAGCCAGTCGATGTCCTTGTCGAGTGGCTTCTGGTCCTTCTTCTCGAGCAGGAAATTGCCCACGATCAGGTAATCCATGTTCGTGCGCATAAAGCAGCGGTAGGCGTCCTCCGGCGAACCGACGATCGGCTCACCACGCACATTGAAGGACGTATTGATGATCACGGGGCAGCGGTGCTTTTCCTCGAAGCGTTTGATGGTCCGGTAATACAGCGGGTTCCAGTCCTCGGTCACCGTTTGCACGCGGGCGGAATAGTCCACATGCGTCACCGCCGGGATGGACGACCGCAGCGTGAGCAGCTTCTCAAGGCCGAACTTGTTCTGCTCCGCGGCGGTCAACTCGCGGCAATGCTTCTTCGCCACGGGCGCGACCAGCAGCATGTAGGGGCTTTCCTCGTTTAACTCGAACCATTCGGCCACGCGCTCGCGCAGCACTGACGGCGCGAACGGCCGGAAGCTCTCGCGGAACTTGATCTTGAGGTTCATGACCTCCTGCATCTTCGGCGAACGCGCGTCGCCAATGATCGAGCGTCCTCCAAGCGCGCGCGGGCCGAACTCCATCCGCCCCTGGAACCAGCCGATCACCTTGTCGCTCGCGATCAAGTCGGCGATGCGATCCGGGATGTCGGCATCCTCCAACTCGACGAACGGCGCGCCCTGCGACTGGAGAAACCGGCGGATGTCCTCGCGCTTGAACTCCGGGCCGAGGTACGAGCCGCGCTGGGAATCATGCACGCCGTCGGCCTGGCGCGGGTTCCCGAGATATTCGTGCCAGGCAAACAACGCCGCGCCCAGCGCGCCGCCCGCGTCGCCCGCCGCGGGTTGAATCCAGATGCGGTCGAAGATTCCCTCGCGAAGAATTTTTCCGTTCGCCACGCAGTTCAGCGCCACGCCACCGGCCAGGCACAAATTCCTCATGCCCGTCTCCTTTCGGATGTGTTTGGCGATGCGGTACATGACCTCCTCGGTCACATCTTGCACCGAGCGCGCCAGGTCCATGTCCATCTGCGTGAGCTTCGATTCCGGAGGACGCGGCGGCCGTCCGAAGAGCGCGTCGAAATTCGCGTTCGTCATCGTCAGCCCCACGCCGTAATTGAAATACCTCATGTTCAACCGGAACGAGCCGTCCTCCTTCAGGTCGATCAACTCGCGCAGGATCACGTCCACGTACTTCGGCTCGCCGTAGGGCGCCAGGCCCATGAGCTTGTACTCGCCGGAGTTCACCTTGAAGCCGCAGTAGGAGTTGAACGCCGAGTACAACAGGCCGATCGAGTGCGGGATCCGCATCTCGTGGGTCAGCTCGAGCT
>CAYQWK010000468.1:0-4934 GCA_964420805.1 uncultured Bifidobacteriaceae bacterium
GTATTTCGCCGTGCCGCCGAAGTATCAGCACAAGGTGCTGTTCTGGGGCATCCTCGGCGCGCTCATCATGCGGGCCATCATGATCGCGCTGGGCGCGGCGCTCATCACAAAGTTCGCGTGGATCATCTATGTGTTCGGCGGCTTCCTCATCCTCACGGGCATCAAGATGATCGTGAAGCGCGAGGAGGAGATTCATCCGGAGCGCAATCCGGTGGTGCGCTGGTTCAAGAAGCTCATGCCGGTGACGCCGGAGTATCGCGGCGACAAATTCTTCGTGCATGAGAACGGCCTCCGCATGGCGACGCCGCTGTTCATGGTGCTGTTGCTGGTGGAGTTCACGGACCTGATCTTCGCGGTGGATTCCATCCCGGCGATCTTCGCGGTGACGAAAGATCCGTTCATCGTCTATACGTCGAACGTGTTCGCCATCCTCGGGCTGCGCTCGCTCTACTTCGCGCTGGCGGGCGTGATGGATAAATTTCATTACCTCAAGATCGGCCTGGGCGTGGTGCTGTCGTTCGTCGGCGTGAAGATGATCCTCGCGCACACGGCGTGGAAGATCGACACGCTGGTCTCGCTCGGCGTCATCATGCTGATCCTCACGACCAGCGTGGTGTGGTCGCTGTTGAAGCCGAAGAAGGTGAAGCTGGCGACTGCCGTGCCAGAGACGCCCGTCACGCCCGCAGCCTGAAACGAAACGCAATATGCCAAAGCAAAAGACATCAGCCATGAAGACACGCAAACCACAAGACATCGAAAAGACCTACCCGCTGACCGACTTCATCGCCAAGTTGCGTCGCCTGGCCGACGCGCTCGAAGCTGGCAAAGCATTCTCGATCGCGGTGGCCGGCGAACGCCTGCGCATTCCCGCTGGCGCGCATTGCAACATCGAGCATGAACGCGAAGGCGGGCGGCAAGAACTGGAGTTCCAACTCAAATGGCCGACCCGGCCTGTCCGGCCGGGCAAGGCCGCGAAGGGCGGCTGAACGCGCGTTCACCCGTCCACTTGAAATCGACACGAATCACGAACTATGACACCCGCTGAACAGGAATCCATATTCACCCTCGCGTTGATGGCGGCGTTTGCCGATGGCGCGAAGCAGGAAACCGAACGGGCCGAGCTCAAGCGCATCGCCGAAAGTCTGCCGCAGGCGAATGTGCAGCCCGCGGCGCTCTATCAGCGCGTGCTGCTCAAGCAGGTCTCGACCGCGCAGGCGTCCGCCTCGCTCGTGTCGCCCGAGCTGCGCCAACTGGCTTACGAAATGGCCGTGTGCGTTTGTGACGCGGACGGCGCGCAATCAGACGCCGAGAAGGCTTTTCTGGCCGGCCTGCGCCGGGAATTGAAACTGGAAGAAAAGGCAGCCGCAGCCGTGAATAGCGCCGCTGAGGCGCTTGCCGTCGAGCCGCTGGCGGACACTGCCCCGCCGCCGGTGCTGAACCAGCCGTCAGCCGTGGACGTGCAGGTGGACAAGATGGTGTTGAACTACGCCATTCTGAACGGCGCACTGGAGTTGCTGCCTGAATCGCTCGCGACGATGGCCATCGTGCCGTTGCAGATGAAGATGGTCTATCGCGTGGGCAAGAGCCACGGACACGAACTTGGGCGCGGTCACATCAAGGAACTGCTCGCGGCGGCGGGGGTGGGCCTCACCTCGCAGGTGCTGGAGGGCTACGCGCGCAAGTTGCTGGGCGGCCTGCTGGGCAAGGCGGGCGGCGGCATGCTCAAGAGCGTAGGCAAACAGGCCGCCAGCTCGGCGATGTCGTTTGCCACGACGTGGGCACTCGGCAAGCTGGCCCAACAATACTATTCGGGCGGGCGTAAACTTTCGGCTGTTGAATTGCGCTCGTTGTTCGGCTCGCTCACCGACCAGGCGCGCTCGCTGCACTCGCGTTACGCAGGCGACATTCAACAGAAGGCCGGGTCGGTGAACGTCAGTCAATTGCTGCCGCTTATCCGCGGGCAATGAACTGGCCAGACGATGAATCGCGAACTTTAAGGAACGCCCGGTGAAGAAATCTCGAACACTCAAACTCAGGATCAATTCCGCCGTGCTAGCGCCGGCGGGCGGAACAGACCACAGCGGCGGATGACGCATGTCTGGCATCTTCTCCCAATACTCGACTGAAAGCGTGCTGCTGGCGCTCGGCTTGACGGTTTTCGCCGGGCTGGCGACGGGCATTGGCAGCGGCATCGCGTTCTGGGCGCGGCGCAACAACTTGCGGTTGCTGGCGTGGGCACTGGCGTTTTCCGCGGGCGTGATGCTTTACGTCTCGTTCATGGAAATCCTGCCGAAGGCCACGGACAGTCTGGCCCGGGCACTGGGCGAAGGGCGCGCGGGCTGGTGGGCGGCGTTCGGATTTTTTGGCGGACTGGCGCTGATGGCGCTGGTGGACCTGCTCGTGCCCAAAGCGGAGAACCCGCATGAGTTGCGGTCCGACGCTGATCTCGCGGCCTTGAAGCCGGGGGCGGGCGGTGGGGCGCATCGCGGTCTGCTGCGGATGGGTTTGTTCACCGCGCTGGCGATTGGCCTTCACAATTTCCCCGAAGGCATGGGAACTTTCCTTGCCGCGCTGGAAGATCCGCGCACCGGTGTTGCGGTCGCGGTGGCGGTCGCGTTGCACAACATTCCGGAAGGGGTGAGCGTGTCCGTGCCAATCTTTTACGCCACTGGTAATCGCGGCCGGGCGTTCAAGTGGTCTTTGCTGTCCGGACTGGCCGAACCGCTGGGAGCGGTGGCGGCGGCGTTGATGCTCGGCTGGCTGCTGCCGACGTGGGCCATGGGCATCGTGTTCGCTGGCGTGGCAGGTGTGATGGTCTATATCAGCCTCGACGAGCTGCTGCCGACGGCGCGGCAGTTCGGCAAGAGCCACGAAGTCATTGCGGGCATCGCGGCCGGCATGGCGGTGATGGCGGGCAGCTTGTTGCTGCTCGCAACTGGAGGTGGGCCATCATGAACGTGATCCTAGTCGAACTGGGCGTGATTCTCCTCTTGTTCGTCGCCAACGGCGTGTTTGCGATGACGGAGATGGCGATGGTTTCGTCGCGCAAGAGCCGGTTGCGGTTGCTGGCGGACGGCGGAAACCGGGGCGCGCTCGCGGCACTCAAGCTGGCGGATGAGCCGAATCGCTTTCTGCCCGCCGTGCAGGTGGGCATCACGCTGGTCGGCTTGCTGGCGGGTGCGTTTGGCGGGGCGACCATTGCGGAGGAGATTGCCCGGCGGCTCGCTTCTTTTCCCGCGTTGGCGGCTTACGCGGAGGCGATCGGCGTGGGTGCGGTGGTGCTGGCGCTGACATTTATTTCGCTCGTCATCGGCGAACTCGTGCCCAAGCGGCTGGCGCTTTCCAATCCCGAGCGCATCGCAAGCTTGATGGCGCGTCCGCTGGACTGGATGAGTCGCGCGGCGCGGCCGGTGATCTGGTTGCTGGGGGTCGCGACCGATGCCGTACTGTTCATGTTGCGCGTCAAGCCGAAGGCCCAGGCGACCATTTCCGAGGACGAAGTGAAGTTGCTCATGCGTGAAGGGTCGCAGGCTGGCGTGTTTCACCCTGCCGAGCCACGCATGGTGGAATCCGTGCTCTCGTTCGATCAACGGCCCGTCACGGACATCATGACGCCGCGCGGCAAAGTGATTTTCATTCGGCGCGACGAAAAACCCGACACGCTCTGGCACAAGATCGTGGTTTCCGGCCACAACCACTATCCGGTCTATGACGGCAACCGCAACCGCATCGTGGGTGTGATTTCGGTGAAGGCCATTTACGCCAACGTCGCCGCGGGCGTCGTGCCGAACGTCGCCGACCTCATGGTCGCGCCGTTGTTTGTGAACGCGAGCCGGACCGTTGCGTCGCTGCTGGAGACGTTCAAGGCGAGCGGCAAACACATCGGCATTGTGGTGGATGAGCACAACAATTTCCTCGGCGTGGTGACACTGGTGGACGTGCTCGAGGCCATCGTCGGCGAACTGCCGTCGCTCGAAGAACGCCTGCAACCCGAGGCGCGGCGCCGGAGCGACGGTTCGTGGCTGGTGGACGGGACGTTTGATGCGGCGAAGCTGTGGGAGCAGTTGGTGGCGGAATCGCCGGCGGCCCACGAGGTCAGCCCCAAGCAGAAGATCGGCGCCTTCGTCGGTGCGCATCTTGGCGGCGGTGTGGCCGAGGGAAAAGTGTTTTCCACCGGCGGCTGGCGTTTTGAAGTGCTCGACATGGACGGCGAGCGGGTGGACAAGGTTCTCGTCACACCGGAAGTGAGGAATCCATGAGCCGCATTAAAACACTCGTTGAGTCGAAGCCGTTTCACCACTTCATCGTGGCGGTGATCGTGCTGGCGGGCGTGGTGGCTGGACTAGAAACCAGCCCGAACATCATGGCGCAACACGGCGCGCTGTTGCACGGTTTGGACAAGATCATTCTTGGCATCTTCATCGTCGAGGCGCTGCTCAAGATGGCGATGCACGGTCGCCAGCCGTGGCGTTACTTCGCCGACGGTTGGAACGTGTTCGACTTCCTCATCGTGGTGATCTGCCTGCTGCCGGTGGGCGGGCCGTTCGCGGCGGTGTTGCGTCTGGCCCGGGCGCTGCGGTTGCTGCGGCTGGTGAGCGCGCTGCCGAAGCTGCAATTGCTCGTCGGCGCGTTGCTGAAGAGTTTGTCCGCGATGGGCTACGTGAGTTTGCTGCTGGCGCTGCTGTTTTACATCTACGCCGTGGCGGGGATTCATCTATTCGGCGCGCACGACCCGAAGAATTTCGGTTCGCTGCCGGCGGCGTTCCTGTCGTTGTTCCAGCTTGTGACGCTCGACAACTGGTCGGAGTTGTTTCATGCACAGACGCCGTTCGTGGCGAGCATCAAGGTTGGCATCTACTTCGTCACGTTCATCGTGTTAGGCACGATGATCATCCTGAACCTGTTCATCGGCATCATCATGAACAGCATGTCCG
>CAYQWK010000469.1:0-4912 GCA_964420805.1 uncultured Bifidobacteriaceae bacterium
ATTCGAAACGGTCAATTCTTAAATACCCAGATGGAAAACGCCGACCGACAAGATTCGCGCCTGGAAGAAATTGCCGGTGAACTGTCGCGCCTACCTCAAGGCCATTGCCGAACTCACCGACGCGAAGCTCAAGATCGTCTCCGTGGGACCGGCCCGGGAGCAGACCATTTTCGTTTGATGCCATGAGCGCACAGACGCTCCAGCTCAGCCCCGCCGCCAAGGCCACGTTGCCCGCGCACGTCGCCATCATCATGGACGGCAACGGCCGCTGGGCGAAGGAGCGCGGGCTGCCGCGTGTCGAAGGCCACCGCAACGGCGTCGAATCCGTCCGCGCTATCGTCCGTGCCGCCGGCGAAGTCGGCATCAAGTATCTCACGCTCTACGCCTTCTCCGTCGAGAACTGGAACCGCCCCAAGGACGAGGTGGACACCTTGATGAAATACCTCGCCCGGTTCCTGAAGAACGAAATCGGCGAGTTGAACCGCAACAACGTGCGGCTCGAAGTCATCGGGCAGATTTACCGCCTGCCGGAATTCGTGCAGGAACAGTTGCGCAAAACCCAGGCCGCGCTCGCCAGGAACAATGGCCTCACCCTCATCCTCGCCCTGAGCTATGGCGGACGGCAGGAGATCATCGAAGGCGTCCGCGCCATTGCCGCCGAAGCGAAGGCGGGCAAGCTCGATCCCGCCGAGATTAACGAGCAGGTCATCGGGAAGCACCTCTACACCCACCAATATCCTGATCCCGACCTGCTGATCCGAACCAGCGGCGAGCTGCGGGTGAGCAATTTCCTGCTCTGGCAGATTTCCTACGCCGAGTTCGTGGTCACCAGCACGTTATGGCCGGATTTTCGCAAGGCCGAATTCTTCGCCGCCCTTGAGGAATACACCCGTCGCCACCGCCGTTTTGGCAGCCTATAACCGGCGGTTCTCCTCGCGAGACCCCATTATCTCCGCCGCCAACATTCGCCGCTTCACACACTTCGATCCTGCGGGCGGGTTCCAGATTGAACCGTTTTCCTTCCGCGTTGTCCCATTCCCATGCGCTTTCCAAAACTGTTGCAGCGGACCGCCCGCTATTTCTGGCGGGAATGGATCAAGCCCGCCGCTTGTGTTGCCATCGTTGTCTTCCCCCTGAAATCCGCCCTCGCGGATTGGAATTGGGTGCCAAGCGGGTCCATGAAGCCGACCATTCTCGAAGGGGATTTGATCTTCGTGAACAAGCTCGCCTACGATCTCAAGGTGCCCTTCACCCTCCAGCGCCTGGGCCAATGGGACGACCCCGCCCGCGGCGACATCGCCGTCTTCTTTTCCCCGCACGACGGCAAGCGACTGGTGAAGCGCGTGGCGGCTGTTCCTGGCGACACCATTGAATTACGCAACAATGTGGTGCTGCTGAATGGAAAACCGCTGACTTACGAGTCGGTGAACGCACAGGAATACGCGAAAGAAATCCACGAGGACGCCCGGGCCCTCCTGGCGGCCGAGCGGGGAGGCGGCCCAACGCATCTGGTCATGGGATTGCCCTCGCGCCAAGCCCCGAGAAATGTCGGCCCCGTGACCGTGCCGCCCGGCAAATATTTCATGATGGGCGATTCCCGGGACAACAGCTTCGACTCCCGTTTCTGGGGTTTCGTGGACCGCAAACAGATCGTCGGCAAGGCGAACCGCGTCCTGCTTTCCTTCGACAAGAACCGCCACTACACGCCTCGCTTCGGTCGGACGTTTTCTGCGCTCGACTGACGGGCTTTGCAGCCCGGGACTCGTACCGGATAGACATTGTCAGGCTGACTCGATCTCGTGGACAGCGAAGGCAACCTTGCCCCGCCGCGGTTCAACCTTATCCGCGCCGGGATCGAGGTTCGATGCCCTCCAATCGTGACAATTTTGAGGTGCCATCCCTGCGGGGTGTAGCCCGTGTTCGCATCTGCCTTGGTAGTTCCAACGGATTCACCCACCGAAAACAGCGACGAGCCTGAAAAGACATCTCCGATATCTCAGCCCAGAACATTCTGAACGGGTTTAGATTCCGAGTTCGCGGCGGATGGTGCGCACGCCTTCGCACATGTTCTTGAGCTTCTGTCTCGCCGCCCAACGGGCGGTCTGGCTCAGGCCGCAGTCGGGCGCGAAGGAAAGACGGTCGGCCGGCGCAAACTTGAGGCAGGCGCGGACGCGGTTGGCCACGTCCTGCGGCGTTTCCACGTAATAGCTCTTCACGTCGATAATGCCGACGGCCACATCCTTCTTCCTGGCGATGGTTCCGATCAAATCCAGTTCAGCAAATTCGCGACTGGCCATCTCGACGTGAATCTCGTCCACGTGCATGTCGAGAAAGGCCGGGAACATGGGTGCGTAGTGGCGGAGTCCAACGGCGCGGGCCTTGTAGTTGCCGAAGCAAAGGTGCGTGGAGAGATGGCATCGGCCGACGATGGGTTCGACGGTGCGGTTGAAGATTTCGACAAAGCGGCGCGGGTCCTCGCGATGGGCGTAGCAGCTCATGGAGGGTTCATCGACGGTGATCTCGCAGCAGCCCGCCTTAACGAGGGCTTCGAGTTCCGCACGCACGAGAGGCAACAGCGCTTCGGTAAGGGCGTGGCGGTCGGGATACTGTCTGTTCGGCAGAAGGCGACCGCTCAACGTGTAGGGGCCAGGGACGCTGGCCTTGAGGACGGGCGGCGGATTGAGATTGGAGAGCTGGGCCTGGGTCAGGCGTTGCAGACGTTGGAAATCCTCGACGGTGCCGAGTCCGCGTGGCGCGCGGAGTTCGCCCGTGACCTGATGCTTGCCGCGCTGATCGTGCGCCGGCGGACCAAAACGGCGCGGCGACGCGGATTCCAAGGCAATGCCCTCAATGAAGCCGTAGAAGGAGAGGTTGAAATCGAGCCGGGTCTGCTCGCCATCGGTGATGACGTCGAGGCCGGCGTCGAGCTGATCGCGAACGGCAATGTTGACGGCGTCATCGACCATCTCGGTGCGGTCATGCTCGCCGAAGCGGTCGAGGTGCTGGCAGGCAAATTCCAGCCAGCCGGGAAACGGATAGCTGCCGATGACGGTGGTGCGAAGGGGCATGGAGGGAAATGATGAGGTTTGAGTATGAGTGGTGAAGTCGTTTGCTCAGTTCTTGGAGTTCTTCAGAATGGTGGTGAAGATGGCATAAACTTCAAACCTCACCCCTTCAGTCAAAGATGATGGTTCGGTGCCCGCTCAGGAACACGCGGTCCTCGAAAACGAGTTTCAAAGCGCGGGCAAGGACCATCTGCTCGACATCGCGGCCGGCCTGTGCCATGTCCGCCGCGCCGTGGGTGTGATCCACGGGGATGACCTGCTGCACAATGATGGGGCCTTCATCGAGGTTGTCAGTGACGAAGTGGACGGTGGCGCCAATGACCTTGACGCCGCGCTGGAAGGCCTGCTGGTAGGGCTTCGCACCGATGAAGGCCGGAAGGAAGGAGTGGTGGATGTTGATAATGCGATGCGGAAATCGCGCCACAAATGACGGCGTGAGCACGCGCATGTATTTGGCCAGCACTAGCCAGTCGGGACAGTAACTCTCCGCAACGGCGATGATCCCGGCCTCGTGCTCCTCGCGGGATTTTCCCTCGTGCGAAACGAAATGGAATGGCAGGCCGAACTTTGCGACCAACGGCCCGAGCGCCTCGTGGTTGCCGATCACGGCGAGGATTTGCGCGTTCAGTTCGCCGAAGGCATTCCTTACCAGCAGGTCGGCCAGGCAATGGTGTTCCTTGGAAACCAGCACCACCAAACGCCGCCGTCCCGGCGAGGCGAGACGCGCGCCCACGCCGCCGGGCAAAAGCGAGTTCGTCTCCTCGACAACCCGGGCGGCATCGACGGAGCCGGTGAACTCGGTGCGCATGAAGAAGCGGTTCGCGTCGGCATCCACGAACTCGTGGTTGCTGGTCACGTTGCAGCCGTGGCGGAACAAAACGCCGGTAATGCCATGCACAAGTCCGGCGCGGTCCGGGCATTCCACCAGCAACACGTGGCGCGGGTTGTCGGTTGGGATGCTCATGGAGACGGTTTCCTACGCGCGCAGCTTGGCCAGTAGGTCCTTGCTTTCGACGCTGTCGCCAACCTGCACCTTGATCTCGCTGACCACGGAATCCATGGCGGCATAAATGGTGGTCTGCATTTTCATCGCCTCCATGGTGAAGAGCTTGTCGCCCTTGGTCAGCTTGGTGCCAACGCTGACGTTGACACTGGTGATGACGCCGGGAATGGGCGCGCCGACATCGGTCGGATCGGCGGGGTCCGCCTTGGGCCGGGCCTTGGCGGTGGGTTTGAGGGATTTATCGGCCACACTGACCTCGCGGGTCATGCCGTTCAATTCGTAGGTCAGGGTGCGGCGCGCGTCCTTGTCGGGCGCGCCCACGCTCATCAGGCGGATGAAGAGCGTCTTGCCGCGCTCGATCTCGACGCTGATTTCCTCGGTGGGCTTGAGACCGTAGAAGAACGCGGCCGTGGGCAACACGCCAACGTCGCTGTGTTCGCGCACGAACTTGGCGAAATCAGCGAAGACCTCGGGGTACATCAAGTAGCTGTAAAGATCATCGTCGGTGGCAGGGTGCTTCAACTTTGCGGCAAGAACCTCCCGTTCCTTCTTCAGGTCGAGCGGCTTCATGCTCGCGCCCGGACGGCCGCGCAATGGCTTCTCCTTGCCGAGCACGACTTGTTGGAGCCGCTTGGGCCAACCGTCCATCGGCTGGCCGAGCCCGCCGCGAAGCATGTCCACAACACTGGCCGGGAACGGCGTGACGCCGGGTTCGAGGTTGACGACGTCGGCGGGTTTGATGCCGCGCGTGATGAGGAACATGGTCATGTCGCCAACAACCTTGCTGCTGGGCGTGACCTTGACGATGTCGCCGAACATCTGGTTGGCATCGGCATAGGCTTGC
>CAYQWK010000470.1:0-4909 GCA_964420805.1 uncultured Bifidobacteriaceae bacterium
GCGCTCGGCAGCGTGAGCCTGGAGCGGCGGCGGCAGATCGGCCGCAAGGTGAACGAGGTTCTGCGGCTGCCGCGGTAAGGCGGGTTTTCGGCTGGCCTCGGTTCGCCGCCCGCGAAAACTGGCCGGGTGACTTCAGCTCAACTCGACCGGGCCTGCCGGTTGCTCTGCCGGTTGCAGGATGCGATCCGCGATTCGGTGCGGGCGGCGCAGCGGCGCGGCGCCCGGCGGATGACCCGGGTCGCGGCCGTGACGGCGGCGGACACGATCTACGCCATCGACAAGGTCAGCGAACACACGGTGCTGGCCTGGTTTGACAAAAACTGGCCGGAGCGCTGGCCGGTGGAGCTCGTGATGGAGGGCTTGGAAGGCAACGCGGTCACGTTTCCGCGCGGCACGCCGGTGAAGGCGACGGTTTTCAAGTGCATCCTCGATCCCATCGACGGCACGCGCGGCCTGATGTATGACAAGCGCTCGGCCTGGAGCCTGGCGGCGCTGGCGCCGCAGCGCGGGACGAAGACCCACCTTGGCGACATTGTGGTCGCGGCGATGACGGAGTTGCCCACGAGCAAGGGTGGCTTCGCGGACCAGCTCAGCGTGGTGCGGGGCAAAGGCGTGCGCGCCGAGCGCCTTGATTTGCGCACCGGGCGGCGGACGAAGTTCGCGCCGCGCCCATCCCGTGCGACTGACCTGGCTCATGGGTTCGCCTCGTTCGCCAAGTTCTTTCCGCCGGGCAAGGTGTGGCTGGCCGAACGCGAGACGAAGCTCTGGCGCGCGCTGGGTAACAGCCCCGACATCTTCGACGACCAATACCTGAGCACCGGCGGCCAGCTCTACGAACTCGCGCTGGGCCATGACCGCTTCATCGCCGACTTGCGCCCGCTGGCCTTTGAGAAGCTCGGCCTTGGCTCGGCACTGGCGTGCCATCCCTACGACATCTGCACGGCGCTCATCGCGCAGGAGCTCGGCTGCATCGTCACCGCGCCCGATGGCAAGCCGCTGCGCGGGCCGCTCGACACGACGTCGCCGGTGGCGTGGGTGGGCTACGCCAACAAAGCCTTGGCCCGGAAGATCGGGCCGGAGTTGCGTCGGCTGCTGTAGGGGCGCAGTCTTGCTGCGCCCATGGTGGATGGCATCTTGGCCGTGGGCGGCCTCCGTCCGCCCGTCACCAACGGCTCATCACTTGGACTGCTCGATGACGGTGGCCTTGCCGTCCTTGAAGGAGACGCGGATGCGCTCCTCCTTTTCCTGGGCGTAGGTGTCGGCGTAAACCGGGCGGTAGTAGAAGCGGTAGGCCTTGATGTAAGGATCGTAATAGACGCTGCGGTGGTAGCCGGCGAAGCGCGTGCCGTCGTAGCGCTCGTAATAGGTGTTGTAGATCCACGTGGTGGCCTTGCCCTCGGCGCTGACGGACTCGCGCATCTGGTCGGGCTTGCCGAGGGCGAGGTAAACCATGTCCTCGGTGTAGCCGAGCTCGATGATGCCCTGCTTGATCTTGTCCTGGGTGACGGCGTCGAGCTTGGCGAAGACCTCGGGCTTTTCCTTGATGCGATCATCGACGGTCTGGCAGCCGGCAAGGAAACCGAGGGAGGCGGCGAGCAGAAAGGTGCGGGCGAGGCGATGTTTCATGGTAGGGGTGGGACCGCAGCACACTAGCCGGGGTTCCGGAAAAAGCCAGCAGCCGATGCGAACAGGGCGGGCCATGAGCAAAGCCTTGCGCTGGGTCAGGCCGGGCGTAGGTTTCCGGCCGCAACGGGCTTGCCTCGTCGAAGCTCTCCTGAGCGAAGGCGGGCCATTTTCTCCCGAGAACCCACCCATCACCGAGAACCAATAATCTAAACATCCATTTCGCGTAGCTTCGGCTGCTGTCCTTCTCAAAACCTAGGAAATTTTGGAGATCAAGAGACGGCGCTCGACGCACGACCCCGACTGGGGGCGTGCCGAAAGCGCTCTCTTGTGGGCCCTCCTAGGTGCCTGAGAAGGGGCGTGAATAGACACGTCCCTTTCGCGTTTTTAACGCAGGCACCTCGGAACCCACCCAGAGAGCAAAGCCATCCCGACCCGCCTGTGTTCCGCTTCCGCGGAACTCCGGCGCGGCAGACAGAGGGCTGAACATCGCGCGAGTGTTCATGCCCTGTGGCTTCATTCGCTGAATTTTTGGCGTCGCGACACGCGACGTGCGCGTCCGCCTACCACCGCTGCGCTGTGGTCAAACCGGCCTCTGTCGGCCGCGTCTGCGCATGAGCCTGGTGAAATCCAGGCAGCGCGTCGCCGACCACGGGGAGGTCTTCACTCCGGCGTGGATGGTCGAGGCCATGCTTGATCTCGTGAAGGGCGAGACCGAGCGCATCGATTCGCGCTTCCTCGAACCGGCCTGCGGGAGCGGCAATTTCCTCGTGCAAATCCTGCGGCGGAAGCTCGCCGCCGTGGAAATCAAATACGGGAAATCTGATTTTGAGCGGCGGCACTACGCGCTGCTCGCGGTGATGTGCATCTACGGGATCGAGCTGCTGCCGGACAACATCGCCGAGTGCCGGGCGAACCTGCTCGAGGTCTTCGCCGAGTATCTGGCTCTCGGGCCGGCGGACGACCTGCATCGCGCGGCGTCTGCGGTGCTGGCGCTGAACCTCGTCCATGGCGATGCGCTGACGATGCGCGTTTGGGACGGATCGGCCATCACCTTCGCCGAGTGGGGTTATCTGGGGAAGGGCCGGTTCCAGCGTCGGGATTTTCGTTTCGAGAGCCTCACCCTGTCATCGACTTTCAGCACGGAGGACTCGCTCTTTTCGCAGCTCGGCAAGCACGAGATTTTCGCGCCGACCAAGACCTACCCGCCGATGACGGTGGGCGAGCTGGCTGCCGCCGGGCGGGAGGCGGTCTTATGAGCGACCAAGCCGGCTTCACCCTGCGCCAGCGCAATCCCGATGTGCTGACGTGCATCGCCAACCTCTCCAACGACGAGGTGTTCACCCCGCCGGAGTTCGCCAACCGGATGCTCGACACGCTGGCCGAAGCCTGGGCCGCGAATCACAAGGGCGCGAATCTCTGGGCCGACCCGACGGTGACGTTTCTCGACCCCTGCGTGAAATCCGGCGTGTTCCTCCGCGAGATCACCCGCCGCCTCACCACGGGGCTGGCGCAGAAGATGCCGAACCTGGAAAAGCGCGTGAACCACATCTTGAAGCGGCAGGTGTTCGGCTTCGGCATCACGCAGCTCACCAGCCTGCTGGCGCGGCGCAGCGTCTATTGCTCGAAGCACGCCAACGGCGAGCACTCCATCGCCCAATCCTTCGCCAGCGACGATGGGAACATCTGGTTCAAGCGCCTCAAACACACCTGGGATGGCGACAAGTGCCGGTATTGCGGCGCAAATCGCCGTGATTATGATCGCGGTGAAAGCCGCGAAACTCACGCCTACGCGTTCATTCACACCGACAACATCAAAGCTCGGCTGGCCGAGATATTTGGAGGAAACATGCAATTCGACGTGATTATAGGGAATCCGCCATATCAGCTCGGTCAGAGCGGCGGTGAAGCGGTCGGCAGCTTCGCGATGCCGATTTATCATAAATTCGTTGACGCTGCGAAAAGCCTCGACCCGTGTTTTGTCGTGATGGTGACGCCATCACGATGGTTTGCCGGTGGCCGGGGGTTGGACGACTACAGAGCAGAGATGCTCAGCGACCAACGCATGCGCGAACTCGTGGACTTTCCAGATGCCGCCGAAGCCTTTCCGGGCGTGGACATCGGTGGCGGCATTTCCTACTTCCTGTGGGACGCACAGCACAAAGGAGGGTGCCGTGTTCAGACAATCACGAAGGGCATCTCGGACGAGCCCGTTGTCCGACGTTTGGACGCCTACAGAGTGTTCGTCCGATACAATACAGGTGTTGCTATTCTTGAAAAAGTTTGGCCGAAGGGAGTCGACGGTGCGACCTTGGCCAACAAGGTGTCTCCAACGCAACCGTTCGGGCTGCGCACTACTGCGCGAGGCGCTGAGACTACCAAGGGGCTCAAGAAACCAGTAACTCTCTGGTCAAGCGCGGGGGTTTCCTACATCGAGCGCCGCGACATCCCCAGGAATCATGAGTGGATTGACCAGTGGAAGGTCATCCTTGGACTCGCATACGGTGAGCGCGGGTCGTTTCCCTATTGGATTACGGCAGCGCCAGAAGTGCTCGGCCCAAACACTGCGGTGACTGAGACCTATCTCGTCATTGACCGATTTCAGGATGAGCAGGCCGCCAAATTATTCGCCGCCTATCTGAGAACCCGATTCGTTCGCTTTCTGATCTCGCTTCAGAAATACACCCAGCACCTCTACAGCGACCGCTTCTCGTTCGTGCCCGATCTTCCGATGGATCGCAAATGGACAGATGCGATGCTATATAAGAAATACGGGATTACGAAAAACGAGGTGGCATTCATCGAGTCGATGATTCGCCAGATGGAAACGGACAATGAGTAAGACCATCGAAGAAATCCTCGTGGCCAAGCCGGAGGCCCGGCCGCACATCTACGCCTACTCCATTGCGGACAAAGCGCACGCGGGGTTGCTCAAGGTGGGGCAGACCACGCGCGACGTGCCGCAGCGCGTGGCAGAGCAGCTCAAGACGGCGGCGATCAAAAATTACACCATCTTGCTCGACGAGGCGGCGGAGCGGGACGACGGCACGATTTTCAGCGACCACGCGGTGCGCGCGGCCTTGGCAAAGAAGGGTTTTGCGAACCCCGAGCTGGAGTGGATGCGCTGCACGCTCAAGGACGTGAAGACCGTCCTCGCCGAAATCCGCTCAGGGAAAACGTTCACCGGCACGCATCACGCGACGTTTCCCCTGCGCCGCGAGCAGGCCGAGGCTGTGCGCGTCACCCACGCCTACTTTCACTCGCGATGGGCGGAGGACATGCACGC